>DATDER010000192.1:0-20861 GCA_036523095.1 Rubrivivax sp. | reverse complement strand
GCAGTCCTGGTGGCGCCGCGCGGATCGGCAGCCGCTGCTCGTGCTGGGGGCGAGCAGCGTGGCGCAGGCGCTGATTGCGGCGTGGCCGCACGCTTTTCCTCCGGCGCCGGCGCCGGCCGAGGTGAAGGCGGCGACCGGGCCGGTGTTCGTGCTGGCCGGCAGCTTGTCGCCGGTCACGGCGGCGCAGGTGGCGGCCGCAGGCGCGGGCTACCAGCAGGTCACCCTCGACGCGGCGTCACTCACCGGCAGCGAAGCGGCGCTCAATGCCTGCGCCAGCGCTTGCGCCAGCGCACTCGCGGCCGGCGCTTCGGTGCTGGCCGTCACCTCCGCGCCCGGCGCGGGGGCCCTGCCCGCGGCCGATGTCGCACGCGCATGCGGCCGCTTGCTCGCGGCGGTGCTCGTGCGGTCGCCGCAGGTGCGCCGTGTCGGGGTTGCCGGCGGCGACACCTCGAGCTGGGCGCTGCGTGCGCTCGCTCCCTGGGCCCTGCAATGGGCCGGTTCCTTGTCGCCGGGAGTCGCACTGCTGCGAGCACGTGCCACCGACGCCCGCATCGACGGCCTCGAGCTGGCGCTCAAGGGCGGCCAGATGGGGCCGCCCGACGTCTTCGACCGATTGCTCCACGGCACGCGCTGAAGTGCCATCAGCCGCTCAGGTACATCAGCATCGACTGGAGCAGGCGGCGATGGGCGTCGTGTTGCCGCTCGGCCAGGCCTTCGAAGGCCTCCCCGGCGGCCACCAGCGGCATCAGGTCCGTCGCGCCGAGTGGCGGGTCCAGGCGGTAGTCCCAGCGTGGCGCGGGCGCTGTCTCCTGCGCCGGCCCCAGGTACACGAGGTGCAGCCCAGTGATCACGGACACGAGGCGCCAGGCCTGGAAAGTCGCTGAGCCGGGAGCGTCGAAGAGTCCGAGCGTGATCGTGTCGGCGGGGCGGCGCGCCAGTTCCTGCATGAGCAGCAGGTCGGCGAGGATGCGTGTCGGGTGCGACGCTGCCGCCACGTCGTTCAACACCGGCACGCCGGCCCAACAGCACAGGCCGGCCCTCACCGGCAGCGCGAGGCCCTCGCAGCCGATCAGGTCGTAGAGGCGACCGAGCAGGCTCGCGGTCTCGCGCAGCTGGCGCCGGTCGTCCAGCCGCAACACACTCGGGCGCAAGCGGACCACGGAGGCGCCGAGGGCGACCGCAGCTTCCGCAAGCCCCACGCCCGGCCCGCACGCCGCCGTCTCGCTCACGACCGCCACGTGCCAATGGCGCAGCACCGTCGGGGGCGCGCTCGACACAACGGCGGCGCCGGCAAGCAGCGCCCGCACCTCGTCCGGCGACATGTCGTCGAGGGTGTTGAAACGCTGCGGAAGGGATCCAGACCTCATGGCGGTTGGTCGGCATGCAAGGCCGTGCTGCAGGCTAGGCGACTGCCAGAAACGCCACTTGCGCGTCGTCAAGCCGCGGCGCTGCACCCCACACCGCGGTCACCATCCATTGACGAGGTGTTACCGACTGACATCCGGCGTTGATGGGCGATTGGCGGGCCGGGCCTAGCCTTCAGACCTCACACCGTCACCGGGGATCCCCATGCTCTTGCAGTCCTGCACGTCCAGCCAGCCCGCCGCCGCTGAACGCATCGGGCGTTCGCTCCAACTCCTGCAGCAGCAGCTTCCGCTGACACGCCGCGTCGTGCGCGCTGGCGAGGCGGTCTACCGGGCCGGGGAGGCGCTGGACTGCCTGCACGTGATCCACTTCGGCTGCTTCAGGACGGTCAACCTCGCAGCCGACGGCCGCGAGCAGGTGGTCGGACTGCACTTCAAGGGCGACTGGCTCGGCTTCGACGGCATCGCGCTGGGGGAGCAGGGCTGCGATGCGATCGCGATGGACCTGAGCGAGGTGTGGTCGATCCGTTATGCCACGCTGCTCAAGGCCTGCAGCGAAGATGAATCGCTGCAGGCGCTGGTGCACCGCGCCATGAGCCGGCAGATTTCACGCGATCGCGAGTCGATGCTCTCGCTGTGCACCCTGCCCGCGGATGCGCGCGTGGCCGACTTCCTGCGTGTCTGGGTCGATCGCCTGGCCGAACGTGGCTTGCGCACCGATCAGATCACGATCCACATGACGCGGGCCGAGATCGGGAACTACCTCGGCATGAAGCTCGAGACGGTGAGCCGTGCGCTGTCGCGGCTGGCGCGCGAGAAGGTGATCGCCTTCAGCGGGACCGGGCGACGCCACCTCCAGATCCCGGACGTCGGCGCGCTGATCGGCTTCGTCCAGCGCAACCTCGGGGCCGAGCCGGCCCCGGCCGTGGTCCACTGAGGGGCTGATGTCCGCGCGTCGCTTCAGCGGCGCCGGGCCGTCGTGCGCGCGATCGCTGCCGCCAACTGCTCGCGATCGAAGGGCTTGCGCAGCAGTTCGGCCGCAGCGGCGTGCTGGCCGTCTTCGCCCAGCATGTCCACGGAGTAGCCGGACATCAGCAGCACCGCCGTGTCGGGCGCCAGGGCCTTGACCCTGCGCGCCAGTTCGGTACCGCGCATGCCCGCCCCCAGCGCGACGTCGCTCAGCAGCAGATCGTGAGGAGCCGCTGCCGACACACCCGCGATTGCCTGTTCGCCATTGGCGAACTCGCTGACCAAGCACCCGAGCGAACGCAGGAAGCCGCGCACGACGCTGCGCACCTCGGGATCGTCTTCGACGAGCAATACCGTGAGTCCGCGTGGCAACGCGGCGGCCTCCTCGACCGGCGATGCCGGCAGCGCGGCCTCGGCAACGCGCGGCAGCACCAGCGTCAGCCGCGTCCCCACGCCCTGGGCGCTGTCGAGCCGTATCGCACCGCGCGACTGCATGACAAAACCGTACACGGTGCTGAGGCCAAGGCCGGTGCCGCGCCCCAGGGCCTTGGTCGTGAAGAAGGGTTCGAAGGCGCGTTCGCGCACGGCCTCGGCCATGCCGACACCGGTGTCCGAGACACCGATCGCGACGTACCCGCCCGCCAGCGGGGACCGCGCACCCAGCTCTTCGGCGAGTTCGGCGGGCAAGGGGTCGAGCGCGTGGCAGCTGAACGACAAGACACCGCCGGCCGGCATGGCATCACGCGCATTGATCGCCAGGTTCAGCAGCGCCGACTCCAGCTGACCGGGGTCCGCCAGGCAAGGCGCCGCGTCGGCGACATCGAGCTCGATCCGGATGTGCTGTTCGATCGTGCGCTGCAGCATGTCGACCAGTGATGCCATCATCGCTGCGACATCGACCCGGGCCGGGCTGAGCACCTGCCGGCGCGAGAACGCCAGCAGCTTGCCTGTCAGCTCGGCGGCCCGGCGCGTTGCACGCGCCGCTGCCGCGAGCAGCTGCTGGGCGTGGTGGTCACCCTGGATCGGCGGGTACTCTGCGAGCACCTGGTTGTTGCCCTGGATCACGGTGAGCAGGTTGTTGAAGTCGTGTGCGATGCCGCCCGTCAACTGGCCCACGCTTTCCAGGCGCTGCGCGTGTTTCAGGTCGTCCTCGATCTGCGCCCGCTGCAAGCTGGTCGCCAGCAGGTTCGCCAGCGACTGCAGAAACCGCACCTCGTCGTCGCCGAAGACGGTGGCCTTGCAGGCGTGCACCGCGAGCACGCCGATGACCTGCGCGCGGTCGGACACCGGCACCGCCATCGCGCTGACCACGCCCTGCTCCAACCAGGCGGCGGGGACCTCGAACCGGCGTTCCGCGCGAATGTCGGGCGCCACCTGCGGCGCGCCCTGCGCACAGACGAATCCGGCTGCGGTGTCGGGCCGGTTGGGCATGCGCGATCCGATGCGTTCGCTGCCGCTGAAGAGGCCCGCGCTGCCGGCGATCCTGAACTCCTGCCGGTTCGGTTCGAGCAGCGCGATCAGCGCCGCGTCGACCTGCAGGCCCTCGGCAGCGGCCTGCGTCAGCTGCTGGATCAACAGCTTCGGATCGCGGCTGTCCACCGCCATGCGCCCGACCTGTGCCACACATTCGCTGTAGCGCGCGCGCTGCAGCGCCTGCTTCACACGCGGGTAGGCGCCGATGCCGCGCACCGCAGCCACCACGTAGGGCAGGCCCTGGTCGTGCAAGGGGCTGAGCGCGATCTCGACCATGACCTCGCTGCCATCACGCCGCCGCGCCACCAGATCCATCTGCGTGCCCATCGCACGCGGGCGCGGGTGGTGGGCGTAGGCGCTGCGGAAGGTCGCATGGGCCGGGCGGACCGCGTCCGGGACGAGCGCGTCCACCGGCAGCCCGGCGAGCTCGTCAGCTGCATAACCGAGCAGGCGGCTGGCCTCGGGGTTGGACAGCACGATCGTGCCGGCGGCGTCGACCAGCAGCAGCGCATCCGGATAGGCGTTGAACAACGACCGGTACAACGAGGGCACCGCCTGGTCGTCGGGTCGCGCGCTGATCGGGTTCATCGAGCGGGCCGCTCAGTCCGCCGTGACCGGCGCCACCAGGATGTAGCCGGCGCCGCGGACCGACTTGATGAGCTGCGGGTCTTCGGGGTCGGCCTCGAGCTTCTTGCGCAGGCGCCCCACCTGGACGTCGATCGTGCGGTCGAACGGCGCCGCCTCGCGGTGGCGCGTCAGTTCGAGCACGAAGTCGCGCGACAGCACCCGCCCCGGGTTCTTGACGAACACCGTCAGGAGATCGAATTCGCCACTGGTGAGAGCCACCTCCTCGCCCTCGCTGTTGCAGAGCCGCCGGGCTGCGGTGTCCAGCTGCCAGCGGCCGAAGCGCCAGCGCGTGCGCGTGGCGCCCGCGGGCAGCGGAGGTGCGACCACCGGCACCAGCCGCCGCGTGACGGCCTTGATGCGGGCGAGCAGCTCGCGCAGGTCGAAGGGCTTGGTCACGTAGTCGTCGGCGCCGACCTCGAGCCCGACGACCTTGTCCACCGCATCGCCGCGCCCGCTGACGATCACCAGCCCGCAGCGCCAGTGTTCGCGCAGCCGGCGTGCGATCGCCAAGCCGTCCTCTCCGGGCAAGCCCAGGTCGAGCAGCACCAGGTCGGGCAGGTCGGCAGCCATCAGCGCCATCAAGGCGGCACCGGTGTTCAGCAGGCTCACCCGGTAGCCGTGGCCCTTCAGGTAGCCGCCCAGCAGCTCGGTGATGTCGACTTCGTCATCGACGACGGCGATGTGGATCGGTCCCATGCGGACATTCTGCACGCAGGGCGGCGCGACTCCATCGGGCAGCAAGGTCGGGCACGCCACACCTCGGCTTGCGCCAGGTCAAGCGCGTCTCCAGCCACCAGGACATCATGACGACCATGGAGCCGGCCGCTGACACCCTCGGCCTGAGCAGCGCCGAGGCGGCCGCGCGCCTGCGCCACGACGGCCCGAACCGGCTCGCGCAGGGGCCGCAGCGGGGCCTGCGCGCGATGGTGCTCGGTGTGGTGATGCAGCCCATGTTCATGCTGCTGCTCGCCACCGCGCTCGTCTACGCGATCGTCGGCAGCATCGCCGACGCCGCGGTGCTGCTCGTCTCGGTGGCGGCCGTGGCGGCGATCTCGCTCGTGCAGGAGTACCGCAGCGAGCGGGTGCTCGACTCGCTGAAGGAACTGTCGAGCCCGCGCTCGCGTGTCGTGCGCGACGGGCAGGTCGTGCTCGTGCCCAGTCAGGCGCTGGTCAAAGGCGACCGCCTGCTCGTCAGCGAAGGCGACCGCATGGCCTGCGACGCCACGCTGACGGTGTGCCACGGCCTGTCGGTCGACGAGTCCTTGCTCAGTGGCGAATCGGCACCGGTGCTGAAGTCGGCGTCGCAGCGGGTGCAGGCCGGCACCCTGATCGTCAGCGGCGACGGCGTCGCCCTCGTGGACGCCACCGGCG
The DNA here is from genome assembly GCA_036523095.1 of Rubrivivax sp. Classification (GTDB taxonomy): domain Bacteria; phylum Pseudomonadota; class Gammaproteobacteria; order Burkholderiales; family Burkholderiaceae_C; genus Rubrivivax. The sequence continues at coordinate 15,057 of DATDER010000192.1, read as the reverse complement.
CCGGCACGGCGCTGGGGCAGATCGGCGGCGCGCTGCGCGACATCGACCGGCGGCCGAGCCGTGTCCAGGCCGAACTCCGGCGCGTCGTCGCCCGCGTCGGGCTGTTCGCGCTCGCTGCCAGTGCCGCCGCCGCGTTGCTCTACGCGGCGCAGCGGGGCTCCTGGGTCGAAGGGTTGCTGGTCGGGTTGACGCTCGCGATGGCGATCATCCCGGAGGAGTTCGCCGTGGTGTGGACCGTGATGCTGGCGCTCGGCGCGTGGCGCCTGGCCCGGCTGGGCGTGCTGACGCGCCAGGCGCAGGCGATCGAAGCGCTTGGCACGACCACCGTGTTGTGCGTGGACAAGACCGGCACGCTGACGCACAACCGGATGGAGCTGGTGGCGCTGACCACCCCCGAGCAGACCACGTCCGTCTCGGCGACCTCCGACGCCGACGAAGGGTTCCGCACGCTGCTCGATGCGGCGGCCTGGGCCAGTGTGGAAAACGGCATCGAGCCGATGGACCAGGCCGTGATGCGCCTGGCCCGGCGCTGGTTCGGCAGCAACCCGCGCCCGGGCACCCTGTTGATCCGCGAAGGCGTGGCGCCGGAACGCCCGTGGTTCTCGAACCTCTGGCAGCGGGCCGATGGGCGTGGCAGCGTGCTCGCGATCAAGGGCGCACCCGAGGCCGTGCTGGCGCTGTGCGAGATCGAGCAGCGCCTGCGCGTACGTGTGGCGGCCGACGCCGAGCGGCTCGCCCGCCAGGGCCTGCGCGTGCTCGGCGTGGCGCAGGCCGAATCGCTGGACGACACGGGCAAGGTCCGCACGATGCCTCGGCCGCGCTGGATCGGCCTGCTGGCATTTCTCGACCCCGTGCGAGACGACGTGCCCGCGGCGATGGCGCAATGCCGCCAAGCCGGCATGCGGGTGGTCATGATCACCGGCGATTCGCCGGCCACCGCGACGGCCATCGCGCGCATGGCCCGGCTCGCCCCGGGCTCCGCGCCGATGGTGGTGCAAGGCACGCAGTTGGCGGCGATGGCGGACAGCGAACTCGACCGCGCCGTGCTGGTGACGTCGATCTTCGCCCGGGTCTCGCCAGCGCAGAAGCTTCGCATCGTGCGCGCGTTGCAGCGCCACGGCGAGGTGGTGGCGATGACCGGCGACGGCGTCAACGACGCCCCTGCCCTGCGCGCCGCGGACATCGGCGTCGCGATGGGCCGCCGCGGCACCGATGTGGCACGCGAAGCGGCGGCGCTGGTGCTGCTGGAAGACAGCTTTGCCGCGCTGGTGGGCGCCGTGCGCATGGGCCGGCGCATCTTCGCCAATCTGCACAACGCGGTGGCTTACCTGATCGCGGTGCACGTACCCATCGTCGGCGTGTCGTTGCTGCCGGTGCTGCTGGGCGGGCCGGTGCTGCTGCTGCCACTGCACGTGGTGCTGCTCGAACTCATCATCGACCCGGCCTGCTCGCTCGTCTTCGAGGCCGAGGCCGAACCCGCGGATGCGATGCAGCAGCCGCCGCGGCCGGCCAGCGTGAGGCTGCTCGCGCCCGCGGCGGCCGGGCGTGCGCTCGGCATCGGTGCGCTGGCGCTCGCATTGACGGGCGCGACCTTGGCCGCGTGCCATTACGCAGCGCTGGACGCTGACTGGATGCGATTGGCGACGCTGGTGTCGCTGATCGCTGGCAACCTCCTGATGCTGGTCTGGTACCGGCGCGGTGAACATCTGCGCGGTGCACGGCGCAGCAACCGTGCCTTTCAGTGGTTGATGGCGGGTGTGCTCGCCGCACTGGCGGGGATTGCCGTGTCCTCGCGTTTCATCCCACAGTTCGGCCTGCCGTCACACCCGGTCGTGCCGCAGTCGGGCCTGCTGCTGGCTGCGATGGCGCTCGGCGCCGCCTGGCTGCTTTGGCACAGGGCGCGGTCGGCGCCCGAGTCCGGCGCCGGACCCGGCACCGGTTTGCAGGAGACATCATGAAGATCCACTTTCTGGGCGCAGCGAACACGGTCACCGGTTCGCGCCACCTGGTCGACGCCGGCGGCGCTCGCGTGCTGCTCGACTGCGGCCTGTTCCAGGGCTACAAGACGCTGCGCGAACGCAACTGGGCGGCGCTGACGGTGCCGGCGCCGTCGATCGACGCGGTCGCACTGAGCCACGCCCACCTCGACCACAGCGGCTGGTTGCCGGCGCTGGTGAAGCAGGGCTTCAAGGGGCCTGTGTACGCGTCGCCCGCGACCTGCGACCTGGCCGAGGTGCTGCTGCTCGACAGCGCGCACCTGCAGGAAGAAGACGCCCGGCGTGCCAACCGCGGCGGCTGGTCGCGCCACCAACCCGCGTTGCCGCTGTACACCGTGGCCGATGCAAAACGGGCCTTGTCGAGGTTCGTTCCCGTGCCTGCGGGTCGTGCCGTGACCGTCGGCAGTGCGCGCATCGACTTCACGCCCGCCGGGCACCTGCTGGGCGCGGTGTCGGTGAGCTTGCTGGCCCAGGGGCGCACGATCGTCTTCTCGGGCGACCTGGGCCGTGATGACGACCTGCTGATGCCGCCGCCGCAAGCCGTGGAGCATGCCGACGTCCTGCTGATCGAATCGACCTACGGCAACCGGCGGCACCCCGATCAGGATGTGCAGGCCCGCCTCGGCGAGATCATCCGCGAGACGACACGGCGCGGGGGCAGCGTATTGCTGCCCTCCTTCGCGATCGGGCGTGCCCAAGCGCTCCTGCTGGTGCTGCAGCGGCTGCGGGCGGCCGGAGAGATCGCCGAGAAACTGCCGCTGTTCCTGGACAGCCCCATGGCCACCACCGCCACCACGCTGTACCAGCGCCACCGGCGCCTGCTGCGCATCCCGGGCCGCGAAGCCGCGACATTGGCCGACGGCGTGACGCTGGTGGCGAACCCGGTCGAGTCGCAGCAGCTCACCCGATTACGCTGGCCCAAGGTGGTGATCTCGGCCAGCGGCATGGCCACCGGCGGTCGTGTGCTGCACCACCTGAAGGCGATGGCGCCGAACCCGCGCAACACGATCGTATTCCCCGGCTTCCAGGTTGGGGGCACACGGGGCGCGGCGTTGATCGGGGGCGCGCGCGAGGTCAAGATCCATGGCAAGTACGTGGCGGTGAAAGCGCAGGTCAGCCATCTCGAAGGGTTTTCGGGCCACGCGGACACCGACGGCCTGATGGCGTGGCTGCGCGGCTTCCGCACCGCCCCGGAGCGGACCTTCGTCGTGCACGGCGAAGCGGAAGCCGCCGACACGCTGCGCCTGCGCATCCAGGATGAACTCGGATGGCCCGTCTCGGTTCCGGACCACGCTTCGACCGTCGACGCCTGAAAATTGCTCAAGTGCCGAGCGCGATCGCGCCCTTGGCGACATAACGTCGGAAGTCGCCGATCGGAATCGCGGCCGAGCCGTGCGTCTCGCCGTCGACCCAGCTCAGCGTCGCGTCGGTCGCCGTTGTCTCGACCTCGACCGGGCCGGGGCGGATGACGATGTTGATGCCGTCGCCTTCGCGGTACTCGACCTTTCCGGTAACGTGTGCGCTTTGTGTCATCGTGATGCCTTATCGGTGAATCGAAGGTCGAGCTTGCGCGTAATCATGCCACGCGGGCATCGGCCAACCGGCGGCGGCCGCGTAGCCTTTGTCCTACGCGCACGTGGCCTCCGCGCGCCGGCTATGCTCGCAGTAGATGCCTGCCGTGTTGTCGATCTCGAACCTGTCGAAGACCTATGCCTCGGGCTTCCACGCGCTGCGCGGGATCAACCTCGACATCGAGCGCGGCGAGATCCTGGCGCTGCTGGGTCCCAATGGGGCCGGCAAGACGACCCTGATCAGCATCGTCTGCGGCATCGTCAACGCGAGCAGCGGCGCGGTGTCGGTGGACGGCCATGACATCGTGCGCGACTACCGCGCTGCACGCTCGTTGATCGGCCTGGTGCCGCAGGAGCTGACCACCGACGCCTTCGAGACGGTGTGGGCCACCGTGTCGTTCAGCCGCGGCCTGTTCGGCAAGGCGGCCAACCCGGCGCACATCGAGCGGGTGCTGCGCGATCTGTCGCTTTGGGACAAGAAGGACAGCAGGATCATGACGCTGTCGGGCGGGATGAAGCGCCGGGTGATGATCGCCAAGGCGTTGTCGCACGAGCCGCAGATCCTGTTCCTGGACGAGCCCACGGCCGGGGTCGACGTCGAGTTGCGGCGCGACATGTGGGCGCTGGTGCGCGGCCTGCGCGAGACCGGCGTGACGGTGATCCTTACCACGCATTACATCGAAGAGGCCGAGGAGATGGCCGACCGCATCGGTGTCATCAACAAGGGCGAACTGATCCTGGTCGAGGAAAAGGCCGAACTGATGCGCAAGCTGGGCAAGAAGCAGCTGACCCTTGCGCTCCAGGCGCCATTGCAAGCCGTGCCGGGGGCCCTGGCGGGCTACGGCCTGACGCTGGACGAGGGGGGCCATGCGCTGACCTACAGCTACGACGCCCAGAGCGGACCGGACGGCGCCGGCCACATCACCGACCTGCTGAAGCAACTGGCCGATGCGGGCATCGCCTTCAAGGACCTGCACACGACGCAGAGTTCGCTCGAAGACATCTTCGTCGGTCTGCTGCAAGACGGGAGCAAGGCGGCATGAACCTGCAGGCGGTTCGTGCGATCTACCGCTTCGAGATGGCGCGTGCGCTGCGCACCTTGATGCAGAGCATCGTCTCGCCGGTGCTGTCGACATCCCTCTATTTCGTGGTCTTCGGCGCGGCCATCGGCTCGCGCATCCCCGAGGTCGGCGGGATCGCCTACGGCGCCTTCATCGTGCCCGGGCTCGTGATGCTGTCGCTGCTGACGCAGAGCGTGTCCAACGCGTCCTTCGGCATCTACTTCCCGCGTTTCACCGGCACCATCTACGAGTTGCTGTCGGCACCGGTCTCGCCGTTCGAGATCGTGCTGGCCTACGTCGGCGCGGCGGCCAGCAAGTCGGTGGTGCTGGGGCTCATCATCCTGGCCACCGCGTGGCTGTTCGTTCCGCTGCAGGTGCTGCATCCGGGCTGGATGCTGCTCTTTTTGGTGCTGACCTCCATCACCTTCAGCCTGATGGGCTTTGCGATCGGGCTCTGGGCCGACGGCTTCGAGAAACTGCAGGCGGTGCCGATGCTGGTCATCACGCCGCTCACCTTCCTCGGCGGAAGCTTCTACTCGATCGACATGCTGCCTGGCGTCTGGCAGACGGTGGCCCTGTTCAATCCGGTGGTCTACCTCGTGAGCGGATTCCGCTGGAGTTTCTTCGGCCAGGCCGACGTGCATCTCGGCCTGAGTCTGGGCATGACCGCGCTGTTCCTCGCCCTGTCGATCGGCGCGGTGGCCTGGATGCTGAAGACCGGCTACCGTTTGAAGGCTTGAACCTCCCGGGAACGCCCATGACACTGAACCTGAACACCCTGCAGGCGTTGAATGCCGCGGTGCTTTCCGACACGCTCGACAGCCTGGGCTTGATGCAGCAGGCGATGAAGCCCTTCATGCGCCCGCTCGACGACACGCTGCAGCTCATCGGCCGTGCGCGCACCGGCCTGTACATGCCGGTGTACGCCCCGCCGGCGCCTGGCGAGAACCCCTACGAAGTCGAGATCGCACTCGTCGACGACCTCGCGCCGGGCGACGTGGTCGTGCTGGCGTGCGACGGCCCGACGGAGCGCATCGCGCCCTGGGGCGAACTGCTTTCCACCGCCAGCGTGGCACGGGGCGCTGCCGGCTGCGTGACCGACGGCCTGGTGCGCGACGTGGGGCAGATTCGAGAGATGCGTTTCCCGGTCTTCTGCGGTGGCATCGGGCCGCTCGACACCAAGGGCCGCGCGCGCATGGTCGAGCGTGACGTGCCGGTGATGTGCGCCGGTGTCACGGTGCGCCGCGGCGACCTCGTGTTCGGCGATGTCGACGGCGTGGTCGTGATACCGCAAGAAGTCGAGCAGGAGGTCGTGCGCCGCGCGCTCGAGAAGGTCTCGGGCGAGAACCAGTCACGCGCGGCGCTGCAGCAAGGCGAGAAGCTCGGCGACGTATTCCGGCGCCTCGGCATCCTCTGACCCGCACCGCAGCGCGCTTGACCTTCCCTGAACCCGCCGACCCACCCTACAGCGCGGGTGTGCGCCGCGCGGCGCTGCCGATCACCACCTTCATGCAGGCGGCTTCTTCGGCCGCCGTCATCGGTCCGACGGTCGCCGCCCCGCTGCTGCTGCAGAACCTGCAACTGGGGCCGGCCGCGGTTGGCGTCTTCGTCGCCCTGGTGTACCTGGGCGCGATGTTGGCGACGCAGATCGGCGCTTTTGCCGTGCACCGATGGGGGCCGATCCGCGCCAGCCAGGTCGCCTTGCTGTGCAGCGCGGCGGGCTTGCTGCTGCTGGCGACACCGCTGTTGCCGCTGGTCGCCCTGGGCGCCGTCTTCATCGGGTGGGGCTACGGGCCGATCACGCCGGCGAGCAGCCAGATGCTCGCGCGCACTACCGATCCGCGGCACTACTCGCTCGTGTTCTCGATCAAGCAGACCGGCGTCCCGCTGGGCGGCGTGGTCGCCGGCCTGATGGTGCCGGCGCTCGCTGCGCTGGGCGGCGCCGTCGCGGCACTGGTCGGCATCACGCTGTTGTGTGGAGTGGCGGCATTGAGCGCGGCCCCGCTGGCACGTGAACTCGACCGCGAACGCCAGCATGCCGCACCATGGCCCAGCCCGCGCCAGGTGCTGGCGCCGACACGATTGGTCGCCACCCACGCCGTGCTGCGCGGGATCGCGCTGTGCAGCTTCATCTTCTCGATCGTGCAGGTCAGCTTGACGTCCTACATGGTCAGTTTCCTCACCGGCGACCTGCGATGGACGCTGGTCGCCGCCGGCGCGGCGCTGGCGGCGTCGCAGGTGGCCGGCGTGGTGGCACGGGTCGCCTGGGGCTTCGTGTCCGACCGCTGGGTCGGGCCGCGGCGGATGCTGCTGGGGCTGGCGCTGGGCATGGCGGCGTGCAGCCTGCTGATGCCGCTGCTGGCGCCGTCGAGCCCGGCACCGCTGGTGATCGCCCTGCTCTGCGTCTTCGGCGCCACCGCTGTCGGCTGGAACGGCGTCTACCTCGCCACCGTGGCGCGTGTGGCGCCGCCCGGGCAAGCCGCCACGGCCACCGCGGGTTCCTTGTTCTTCACCTTCTTCGGTGTCGTGATCGGACCCCCGGTGCTCGGCGCCGCGGGCGCGGCGCTGGGCGCGCTGGGTTCGGCCTTTGCGTTGCTGGCCTTGCCGCTGGCGGGCGGCGTGTGGTTGCTGGCGCGGGCGCGCTGGTCGTGACGCGGCGCCCGCGTCTTCAGCCCGCCAGCCGTTCCATGCACCACTGCGCGGCGGCGAGCAGGCGGTGGTCGTCGCCTGCGCGGCCCACCAACTGCAGGCCCACCGGCAGACCCTGCCGGCCCGTGGCGAAGGGCAGGTGCACACAAGGCAGTCCCAGCAGCGTCCAGCCGCGGCAGAACAGCGGGTCGCCGGTGGCGGCGATGCCCTGCGGTGCCTCCCCGGTGGCGCTCGGCGCGAGCAGCACGTCGTAGCGATCGAACCAGGTCTCGACCTGCTGACGCGCGGCCGCGGCGGCCGCACAGTTCGTGGCATGCACCTCGCCGCCGATCGCCATGCCTTCGTCGAGCAGCGTCACCAGCCGATCGCTCAGGCTCGCGCGGTGGTGCAGACGCTCATGGCTGAGGGCGCGCGCCATCTCGAAGGCCATCACCGCCTTGTGCAGCGACACGAGGTCGGGCCATGACGCGGGCCAGGCCGCGTCTTCCAGCAGCGCGGCCTGCGGGCCGAGCACGTGCACCGCGCGCGTCCATGCGGCCTGCACGTCGGCGTCGGCCGCCGGCCAGTCCGGCGTGGGGCACAGGCCGATGCGGGCCGCATCGGTGGGCAGGTCCTGCAGCAGGCGCTTGTCGCCAATGAGCACGGCACCGAGCAGCGCCACGTCGCGCACGCAGCGGCCGAAGCCGCCGACGGTGTCGAGCGACTCCGACAGGCTCTTCACGCCCGCACGCGGCACGCGGCCGGCGCTGGGCTTGTAGCCAACCACGCCGCAGTACGCCGCAGGGCGGATGATCGAGCCCGCCGTCTGCGTGCCCAGCGCCAACGGCAGCATGCCGTCGGCCACGGCAGCGGCCGAACCACTCGACGAGCCGCCGGGTGTGTGTGCAAGGCCGCGCGGGTTGCGTGTGGGGCCGGGGTGGAAGTAGGCGAACTCGGTGCTGACCGTCTTGCCCGGCAGCACGGCGCCGGCTTCGCGGCACAGCGCCACCGCGGCGGCGTCGGCGGCCGGGCGGTGGTTGGCGTATACGGCCGAGCCGTAGGACGTGGGGAAGTAGGTGGTGTCGAAGAGGTCCTTCACGCCCAGCGGCAGGCCATGCAGCGGGCCGCGCCAAGGCCCGGCGTCCAATGTGCGCGCCTGCGCCAGCGCCGCATCGGCGTCGAGGCGGCAGAAGGCATGCACCTCGCCCTCTCGTTCGCCGATGCGGTCCAGGCAGGCGCGCATCAGTTCCAGCGCGCTGAGCTCGCGCCCGGCCAGCAGGAGTGCGGCCTGCCAGGCCTCGAGTTCGTGGGGTTTTAGGGTGGATCGCACGGCAACATCGGGGAGGGTTCTAGCGCTGCGGTCGAAAGGCCATCAGGCTTCCGCCGTTCTTCAAGTTGACGAACTGGTAGTTGTCGCCGCTGGGCCGGGCACGGCCGCACGCCTTGTTGAACCCGTCGCTCTTGCCGAACCAACTCAGTTCCCAACACAGGGTGTCCCCATCGAGGCGCCAGGTTCCGGTGTCCGCGCACTTCGATCCCGGCGGATTGTTCGCGAGGCGAGCACAGACGCGGCCATCGCGCTGAAAGTCCCAGTATGCGGTGCGCACCTTGTCCGAGAGATCGCCGTAGAAGGCAATCGCCCACGTCCGGCCGGTCACCAACGGCGTCAGTTGGTCGGAGGGAAGTTCGGATTGGGCATGGGCCGCCAAGAGAGCGGACAGAAGCAACAAGATCGTACCGAGTGCGCGCATCGACATCTCCTTTCGAAGCCAAAGTGCGACAGCGAAGATTGCGCAGGCCGACCGCCATGTCCATCCGACGTAGGACTTGTCCGCGTGGGGCTGTGCCGTACGGCTGACAGCAAGATGCAACGTGAGCCGATGGCGGGCGGGCTGGTCGGCGCCAAGATTGTCGGCACAGACCAGCCAGGAACTCGCAATGACGCCACCACTCAAAGATGGGAACGCTGCTTTCGAAGTCAGATTCGCTTCGTTGTTCAAGGAGGGGCGGGCGATGGCATTTCCTTGCGACGCGTCGGGACGTGTGGAAGTCGACACTCTGCCGTCGAGAGCGCGCGACAACTATCTCTTCGCTCGCGCCATGATCGGCAAAGAGTACTCGCTGCCCGAGGTGTTTGCCCAGGTCCCCGCATGGCAGCCGGTTCTGGAGGCCTGACATCCCTTCCTTTGTGTAATGGCGCGCCGCCGCGCAAAAAGCGGCCAAGACGGCTGCAACTCCGGCCGGTCCGCTGTTCGGATCGGTGAGCGGCGCCGATCAGCCAGACCCGGCTCCTGGCAATAGGGTGCGCTCGGCCTGGTCCGCAGTCACCACGCTCACCGGCACGCCGAACCGCTCGATACGGTGGGCGAGGTCGAGGTGTAGCCACCGAGAGACCCGCGCTGGCAGGGTCGAGACGATGACCTCGTCGTACCTTTCGCGCTCGAGCGCCTGGCGCACGGCCTCGTACGGGTCGGTGGCCCCGACGACCCCCTGCACATGCGAGCCCGCCGCCGCGTCGAGAAGCGGGATCGCGAACTCGAGCGTGATGGCCGCCTCCTCGGTGTCCGGGTCCCAATACGGCCGGGGAACCAGGAGGGTGAAGCTGCACGGCCCGCCCGCGGCCCGCTCGGCGACGGCCGCCAGCAGCTTGGGCGAGGCTGCGGTCCGGTGCGCCACGATGAGGATGTGCCTGTCACTCATGAGGAAATCCTCCTCGACATGGGTCGTCCAATCTTGGTGATTTGGCGCGGACCTTGAATCAGGCGCAGAACATGTCTCGGTGGATGTTGTGGTCTCTCGAGGTTCGCCGGTCACTCCCTGGCCTGAGCGCAGGCCTATACCGGCAGTCGTTCGGCCGATCTCGCCCTGACCGGACACCACGGCGGTGGCAGCCGCAGCTTCGTCGGGCCCGGTCACGCACCGCCAGGCGAGTCGTCTCGTCGCCGGGCTTGGCGGGTTGACGAATCCATGGACGGAGTGGCCCGGACCTTGATCTGTCTCAAACAAAGGCCACTGCGTCAGGTCGGGGCCGCCACAGGCCTGCAGAATGGACCTGTCCCCGTACTCCCACGCCACGGTCGACACCGCCATGCCGATGGCACCCCGCGAATCCAGCCCGTTCTCCGAGTCCGCTACGCCCTGGCACGCTCTGTCGGCGGCGCAGGCCCTGGCCGCACTGCAGGCCGATCCGACGACCGGCCTGACGCAAGCCGAGGCGCAGCGCAGGCTGGCGCAGCATGGCGCCAACGCCCTGCCCGAGGCGCTACCGCGACCGGCCTGGCGCATCTTCCTGCGCCAGTTCAAGAGTCCGCTGATCTACATCCTGTTCGTCGCGGCGCTGCTGGCCGTGGCGCTGGGCCACCTTGGCGATGCCAGCGTGATCCTGGCGGTGGTGCTGGTCAATGCGCTGATCGGCAGCTTCCAGGAAGGTCGCGCCGAGCGCTCGATGGCTTCGCTTCGCCGCCTGGCGGCATTGCATGCCCGGGTGCTGCGCGACGGGCACGAGGCCCAGCTCGAAGCCCGCGAGCTGGTGCCCGGCGACATCCTGCTGCTCGCGGCCGGTGATGCCGTCGGCGCCGACGCACGCCTGCTGCAGCAGGCGCAACTGCAGATGGCCGAGGCCGCGCTGACCGGCGAATCGGTGCCGGTGGCCAAGGCGTTGGAGGCGCTGCCCGAGGCCACCGGCCTGGCCGACCGGCACGACATGGTCTACGCCGGTACCCATGTCTGCGCGGGGCGGGCGAGTGCGGTGGTCGTGGCCACGGGCCCGCACACCGAGGTCGGCCGCATCGCCGGCCTGACCGAACGAGCGGGCGAACCGAAGACGCCGCTGGAGTTGCGCATCGAGCAGTTCGGCCGCTGGCTGGTGGTGGCGGCGCTCGGGCTGTTCGTGGTCGTGCTGCTGCTCGGCCTGTGGCGCGAGCTGCCGCTGGCCGAGGTGCTGATGGTGGCCATCAGCCAGATGGTGTCGATGGTGCCCGAAGGCCTGCCAGTGGCCATGACCATCGCGCTGGCCGTGGGCATGCAGCGCATGGCGGCGCGCGGCGCCCTCATCCGGCGGCTGTCGGCCGTGGAGACACTGGGTTCGACCACCATCATCTGCAGCGACAAGACCGGCACGCTCACGCGCAACGAGATGACCGTGACCGCGCTGTGGCTGCCCGACGCGACCTGGCGATCGGGGCACGAGCTGGCCGTGTCCGGTATCGGTTATGCGCCCGACGGCCAGGTGCACGATGGCGGGACCGCGACCGACGCCGCCGACCCTGCGCTGCGCGAGTTGCTGCAGGCCGCTGCGCTGTGCAACGACGCGCAATTGCTGCCCCCGGAGGACGAGCGCAGCGCCTGGACGGTGCTCGGCGACCCGACCGAAGGCGCGCTACTGGTGCTCGCGCGCAAGGCCGGCATCGAGACCGACGCGTTGCGCCATCAGGCGCAGCGCGAAGCCGAGCTGCCCTTCGATTCCGAGACCAAGCTGATGGCCACGCGCCACCGCCTGGTCGACGCGCCGCGCCGCGTCTACTTGAAGGGCGCGCCCGAGGCGGTGCTGCAACTGTGTGCGCGTGACGATCCAGCCCGGAGCGAGGCGGCACGCGCGGCAGCCGAGGCGATGGCGCTCCGGGCGCTGCGCGTGCTGGCCTTCGCCGCGGTCGACGACGACCCGCTCGAGACGGGCGCCGGCTTCGAGGCGCTGACCGGGCGGGTGCGCCTGCTCGGCCTGGCCGGGCAGATCGACCCGCCGCGCGAGGAGGTCAAGGCGGCGGTGGCCGAGTGCCGCGCCGCCGGCATCCGGCCGGTGATGGTGACCGGCGACCACAAGCTCACTGGCCTGGCGATCGCGCGCGAACTGGGTATCGCCCACGCGCACAGCCGCGCCGTCGACGGCAGCGAGCTGGCGCGGCTGGGTGAGGGCGAGCTGCGCGAGATGCTGCCGCAGGTGGCGGTGTTCGCCCGCGTGCAGCCGGCGCAGAAGCTGCGCATCGTCGAGGCGCTGCAGGCGCGCGGCGAGGTGGTGGCGATGACCGGCGACGGCGTCAACGACGCGCCGGCACTGGCGAGCGCCGATGTTGGCGTGGCGATGGGCATCACCGGAACCGAAGTGGCCAAGAGCGCGGCCAAGATCGTGATCACCGACGACAACTTCGCCACCATCGTCGGCGCGGTCGAACAGGGCCGCGTGGTCTACGCCAACCTGAAGAAGGTGATCCTGTTCCTGTTCGCGACCTCGGTCGACGAAGTCGTGCTGCTGCTGCTGGCGCTGCTGGGCGGTTACCCGCTGCCGCTGGCGGCGGTGCAGATCCTGTGGATCAATATCGTCACCGAGGGCACGCTGACCGTGAACCTGGTGATGGACCCGCCCGATGGCGACGAGATGCAACACACCCCGGTGCCGCGCGACGATCCGCTGGTGGACCGCACGATGCTCGGCCGCGTGCTGCTGATGGCGACGATGGCCGTGTTGGCCACTTTCGGCTGGTTCGTCTGGCGCGCCGAACAGGGCGTGGCGCTGGACCAGCTGCGCACCGAGACCTTCACCGTGCTCGCCATGTGCCAGTGGTTCAACGTGCTGAACTGCCAATCGGCCGCGCGATCGGCGCTGCAGTTCGGCCTGCTGAGGAACCCCTGGCTGATCGGCGGGCTGTCGTTGTCGATGCTGCTGCAGGCCGCGGTGATCTACGCCACCCCGCTGAACGCGCTGTTCCATACCGTGCCGTTGGCGCCGGCCTCGCTGCTGCCGTTGGTGGCCGTGGCCAGCGCCGTGCTGTGGGCCGAGGAGCTGCGCAAGTTGTTCGCGCGCCGGCTGCGGCGCGCGGCGGCATGAGGTGCGATGTGCGGGGGGCGATCGGTGTTGTGACACGGATCCTCAACCCCTTCGACGAAGTGGCCGGCCCCGCCTCGGCGTAGGTGGCGCAATATCCGGCCAGAAGGCAGCCCAAACCATGACAGCGCAGACGTCGATCCCGGCCGCCACCGGCGGTCTCATGACGCGCGTACTGTTGCCCCGGGCGCTGCGCTGGCTGTTCGCGCTGTGCCTGGCTGCAGCAGGCGCCGTGGCGGCGGCGGCCACCCCGGTGCGGGTGTTGCAGGTACAGGATGCTATCGGCCCGGCCAGCACCGACTACATCCTGCGCGGCATCGCGCAGGCCGCGGCGGCCGGCGCGCCGCTGCTGGTGATCGAGCTCGACACCCCCGGCGGGCTGGACACGTCGACGCGGCAGGTCGTACAGGCGATCCTGGCTTCGCCGGTGCCGGTGGCGGTGTTCGTCAGCCCCGAGGGCGCCCGTGCCGCCAGCGCCGGCACCTACATCCTCTATGCCGCGCACATCGCGGCCATGGCCCCGGCCACCACCCTGGGCGCGGCGACGCCAGTGGCCATCGGCATGCCCGGCGCCGAGCGTAAGCCGCCGGTCGAGGACAAGCCGGGGCGCCCGGCCGAGGGCAAGGACAGCGGGGCAGCGGCCAGCGCGCCGCCGCCGAACCTCACCGATCCGATGACTGCCAAGCAGGTGCACGATGCATCGGCCTTCATCCGCGGCCTGGCGCAGCAGCGCGGCCGCAACGCCGAATGGGCCGAGCGCGCGGTGCGCGAGGCGGTCAGCCTGACGGCACGCGAGGCCCTGGCCGCCAGGGTCATCGATGTGGTCGCCGTCGATGTGACGGACCTGCTCACGCAGATCGACGGCCGCCGCGTGCGCCTCCACGGCGGCGAGCTGACGCTGGCCACGCGCGGCCTGCCCACCGAGACAATGCTGCCCGATTGGCGCCAGCGGCTGCTGTCGGTGATCGCCAACCCGAGCTTCGCGCTGATCCTGATGATGATCGGCATCTACGGCCTGATGTTCGAGTTCTCGTCGCCCGGCTTCGGCCTGCCCGGCACCGTGGGCGCGATCTGCCTGCTGCTGGCGCTGTTCGCGCTGCAGCTGCTGCCGGTCAACTATGCCGGGCTGGGCCTGATCCTGCTGGGCATCGCGCTGCTCGCGGCCGAGTTGCTGAGCCCGAGCTTCGGCGTGCTCGGCGCCGGCGGCATCGTCGCCTTCGTCGCCGGCGGGCTGCTGCTGTTCGACCGCGACGTGCCCGGCTTCGGCGTGCCCTTGGCGCTGATCCTGACGCTGGCCGTATCGTCAGCTGCGGTCGTGCTGCTCGGCGGCGGCATGGCGCTGCGTGCGCGCCGGCAGCCAGTGGTCAGTGGTCGCGAGCAGATGGTCGGCGCGAGCGGCCGCGTGCTGGCGGTCGGCCCCGACAGCTGGGCCGAGGTGCACGGCGAACGCTGGAAGATCGTAAGTACCCAACCCCTCGCGCCGGGCCAGGCGGTGCAGGTGCTGGCCATCGACGGGTTGACACTACACGTGCGCCCGGACACCCGCGCCGACGAAACCGATCCCAAAGGAGCCTGACCATGTTCTTCGATCTGCAATTCGGCTTGGTGGGCGTGCTGGTGCTGCTGCTGATCCTGGTGCTCAGCGCGCTGCGTGTGCTGCGCGAATACCAGCGCGGCGTGGTTTTCCAGCTCGGCCGCTTCTGGAAGGTGAAGGGTCCGGGGCTGGTGCTGGTGATTCCCGGTATCCAGCAGATGGTCAAGGTGGACCTGCGGGTGGTCACGATGGACGTGCCGCCGCAGGACGTGATCTCGCGCGACAACGTCTCGGTCAAGGTCAACGCGGTGGTCTTCTTCCGCGTCGTCGATGCGCAGAGGGCGATCATCAATGTCGAGAACTACCTGATGGCGACCAGCCAGCTGGCGCAGACCACGTTGCGCGTGGTGCTGGGCAAGCACGAGCTCGACGAGATGCTGGCCGAGCG
>DATDER010000191.1:0-19410 GCA_036523095.1 Rubrivivax sp. | reverse complement strand
TGCACTCCAAACCGGCCGCTCAGCGGCCGGTTCCGTTTGGGAGCGCGGTGGGTGTCACGCGGTTGTCGCCAGACCTTCATAAACTCGCGTGATGACCCCTGAACTGCCCGCGGCCACTGCAGAGGCCGCAGTGCCGAAGCCGGCGCTGCTCAACCGCGAGCGTTCGATCCTCGACTTCAACCGCCGCGTGCTGGCACAAGTGCGTCGGCCCGACGTGCCGCTGCTCGAGCGGCTGCGCTACGTCACCATCGTGTCGTCGAACCTCGACGAGTTCTTCGAGGTGCGGCTGGCCGACTACATCGAAGCCGCGCGCCTGCCGGGTACCGGGGTGTCGAACCAGGACCTGGCCTCGGTCGCGGCCGCGGCGCACCAGCTCATCGACGAGCAGTACGCCCTCTTCAACGACGAAGTCATGCCGGCTTTGCAGCGCGAGGGGATCGAGGTGCTCAACCACGCCCAGCGCGACGCCGCGCAGCGGCGCTGGGTGGGGCGCTTCTTCGAGCAGCAGGTGCGCCCGCTGCTGGTGCCGGTGAGCCTCGATCCGTCGCACCCCTTTCCGCTCGTGGCGAACAAGTCGCTCAACTTCATCGCCCGGCTCGGCGGGCGTGACGCTTTCGGGCGCGAGAACCAGATCGCCATCGTCAAGGTGCCGCGGGTGCTGCCGCGTGTCATCGGTCTGCCGCCCGAACTGTGCGCCGGGCGCCAGGGCTTCGTGCTGCTCACGAGCGTGATCCGCGCCCACTTGGGTGAACTCTTCCCGGGCCGCACGGTGGAGTCGTTCTCGCAGTTCCGCGTCACGCGCGACTCGGATCTGGACGTCGATGACGACGACGTCACCAACCTGCGCCAGGCGCTGCGCACCGGATTGACGACTCGCCAATTCGGCCAGCCGATCCGGCTCGAAGTGGTCAATACCTGCCCGACCGAGTTGTCGGCGCTGCTGCTGAAGCAGTTTTCGTTGCCCGAGGTGGCGCTGTACAAGGTCAACGGGCCGGTCAACCTCGTGCGCCTGAACCAGCTCATCGACCAGGCGCAGGCAGACCACTTGCGTTTCCCGGTCTTCGAGCCGCAGTGGCCGAGTCAGCGTCTGCCGCCCGGGCGGTCGATCTTCGAGCGCCTGCGCGAAGGCGATGTGCTGTTGCACCATCCCTTCGAGAGCTTCGAGCCGGTGGTGCAGTTCCTGCACGAGGCGGTGCACGATCCCGAGGTGCTGGCCATCAAGCAGACGGTCTACCGCACCGGCGAGAAGTCGGTCCTGATGGATCTGCTGATCGAGGCCGTGCGCCGCGGCAAGGAAGTGATGGTCGTGGTCGAGTTGAAGGCGCGTTTCGACGAAGAGGCCAACATCAACTGGGCCGAGCGGCTCGAAGCGGTGGGTGCGCAGGTGGTCTACGGCATCGTCGGGCTGAAGACGCACGCCAAACTGCTGCTCGTGACCCGGCGCGAGCAAAGCCGGATGCACCGCTACCTGCACCTGTCCACCGGCAACTACAACCCCAAGACGGCGCGCCTGTACACCGACATGGGCTACCTCACCGCCGATGCGGGCATGACCGCCGATGCCGACGCGGTGTTCCAGCAGCTCGCGAGCCAGGCGCGGGTGAAGTCGCCGCACCACCTGCTCACCGCGCCCTTCGTCCTGCACCGGCGCATGATGAAACACTTGCGCCAGGTGGCCGACGCGGCACGGACTGGTGCGCCCGCGCGCATGGTGGTCAAGATCAACGCACTCACCGACCCGGCACTGATCGGCGCGTTGCTGGAGGCGGGACGGGCCGGCGCACGCATCGACCTCATCGTTCGCGGCGCCTGCATGCTGGCCCCGGGCGTGCCGGGCGAAAGCGAGAACATCCGCGTGCGTTCGCTGGTCGGGCGTTTCCTCGAACACTCGCGCATCTTTTACTTCCGCTGGGGCTCGGCCGACGACGACGAGGTGCTCTACCTGAGCAGTGCCGACTGGATGAGCCGCAACATGTTCCGCCGCATCGAGATTGCCTGGCCCGTGCGGGACCCGACGCTGCGCCAGCGGGTGATCGACGAGGGGCTCGTGCCCTACGTGCACGACCAGAGCGATGCCTGGACGCTCGGCCCCGACGGCAGCTACCTGCGCGTGGCCGAAGCCGGTCTGAGTGCGCAGCACGCGCTGATGCGGCGTTTTGGCGCCGCGTGAACCTATGGACCTGATCCTGTGGCGCCACGCCGAAGCGCTCGACCCGCGTGAGGGTGAAGAAGACCTGCAACGCCCGCTGACATCCAAGGGTGAGCGCCAGGCGGCTCGGGTGGCCGATTGGCTCGGCCAGCAGTTGCCGGCGAGCACACGGGTGCTGGTGAGCCCGGCGCGGCGCGCCCAGCAGACAGCGGCCGCACTCGATCGCAAGTCGAAGACGGTCCCCGCGCTGGCACCCGACGGCGGCGTGGCGGCGCTGCTGTCGGCCGCGCGCTGGCCCGATGCACGTGAACCGGTGCTGGTGATCGGGCACCAGCCGACCCTCGGGCTGGCGGCGGCTTACCTGCTGTCGGGGCAGGCGCAGACATGGCCCTTGCGCAAGGGCGGCGTCGTCTGGCTGCGCTCACGCGAACGCGAAGGGCAGGCGCAGGTACTGCTGCACGCAGCCATCGCGCCGGATCTGTTGTAGCGCCGCGCAGGCGGCTCGGTGGGCGTTGCGGCCTGCGCATAATCTGCCCCCGTAACGCCCGTGACTTGCGGGTGAAGAAACAGGCGCCCGGCCGATGCCGACCGACGAGAGCACCGAACTGAGAATCCGACGCGAGTTGCTGCGCATTGCGCTGCACAACGCCGAGCGCAGCGTGCTCTTGCAACTGGTGGTGATCTGCTATGTCGCCTACATCGGCTTTGCGGCCGGGCGCCCGCTCGCGGCCGGCGCCATGGCGGTAGTGGGGCTCGTGGCCGGTGTCTGGCGCTGGGTTGCGGCACGCCGCATCGGCCGAAAGCCGGTTTTCAGCGACGCCGACCTGCGCATGGGCGTGTGGATGCTTGAGTTGAATGCGGTGCTCGCCGGGACCGCCTGGGTCATCAGCACACTCGGCATCTACCCGGCACTCACCGGTGCGACGGCGACCAGTTATGTCGTCGTCATCTGCGGTTCGATTGCGGTCGCCGCTTTCTTCATGGGGTTGGTGGGGCGGGCCTTCGTGATCCTGACGTTGTTCCAACTGGGCGCGGTGGCTTTGGAGAGTCTGTTCAGCGGCACCCCCGGTTCGATCGCGTTGGCCGTGCTGCTCACCGTCTTCGGTTTCACCGGCTACCGCGTGGCGATGGATTTCCGCCGCTATACGGGCGGTGCGATCCGGCACGAGATGGAGGTCGACGAGGCCAACGCCGCGCTCAAGCTGGCGCTCGAGGCTGCCGAGGCCGCGAACATCGCCAAGTCGCAGTTCCTGGCCACGATGAGCCACGAGATTCGAACGCCGATGAACGGTGTGCTCGGCGCGCTCGACCTGCTGCGGCGTTCGCGCCTGGATGCCCAGCAGCGCCGCCTCGCGCGCACCGCGGCGTCGTCGGGCGAGACGCTGATGGCGATCCTGAACGACGTGCTCGACCATTCCAAGATCGAGGCTGGCAAGCTGCAGTTGACCCCGGTGCCGACCTCGCTGCACAGCCTGGCAGCTTCGGTAGCGGCGCTGTTCCGCAGCAACGCCGAAGCGAAGGGCTTGCTGCTCTCCCTCGACATCGAGCCTGACACCGCCGATTGGGTGCTGTGCGATGCCCAGCGCCTGAAGCAGGTGCTGCTGAATCTGGTCGGCAATGCGATCAAGTTCACCGAACGCGGCAGCGTGTCGCTCGTGTTGCGCCAGGCGCCGGCGGCAGAGGGGCGGGTCGGTGTCGTCATCGTCGTGCGCGACACCGGCATCGGCATGCCGGCCGACGAACTGGGCGCGGTGTTCGAGCCCTTCCACCAGGTCGAAGGAACGTCCTACCGCCGCCGCGGCGGCACCGGCCTCGGGCTGGCGATCAGCCAACGCATCGTCGCTGCGATGGGGAGCCGGATCGAGGTCGAGAGTGCGCCGGGCGAGGGTTCGCGCTTTGCCTTCGTGCTCGAGCTCGAGCGCGATCCGGCCCCCGCGCCGCCGCCGGCGGACGACTCGATGCTCGGCGGCCTCGACGACCAGCCCACGCTGGCGGGCACGGTGCTGGTGGTCGAGGACAACGACGTCAACCGCATGATCGCCTCCGAAATGCTGACGTCGATGGGCTTGAACGTGATCGAGGCCTGCGACGGCGCGGTCGCCCTGGCCGAGATCGAACGCGAGGCGGTCGACCTGGTGCTGATGGACGTGCAGATGCCGGTCATGGACGGTTATGCCGCGACGCAGAAGATTCGCGAGCGCGAAGCCCGTCTCGGGCTCGCGCGGTTGCCGATCGTCGCGCTGACGGCGAATGCCTTCGACGAGGATGCGGCCTATGCGCTCGCGGTGGGCATGGACGCCCACCTGGCCAAGCCCTACTCACACAGCCAGCTGCGAGGCCTGCTGGTAACTTGGCTTTGAATCGCCCTACCCTCGCGAACCTTCGGCGCTTCCCCTGACGGGACGCCGCCAGCGGACGGTCAGAGCCGCGGCGTCTGCTTGCTGGGACCTCAGTGCGCTATCGTGGGGGACGTGGTGTCGGGCATGGCTGCTGCCAGCAGCGCCTTGGTCGCACGTTCGACCTGCCAGGCGTCGCCGAGTTCGATACGCTTGATCTCCTCGACCGCACCTTCGTCACTGCCGCCGACCTTGCGTGCCTGTGCTCGCGACAGTCGCTCCATCAGGCGCAGGTCGCGGTCGGTCAACGTCATCGCCGTATCGGCCCACTGGTCGACGATCTCGACCAGTGACTCGTAGGTGACCGGCGCCGCGTAGCGTTGTGCCTGCAAGGCCGCGAGGGTGCCGCGCAAGCGGGGTTCAACCGCGCGCACCGCCTGCTCCAGCGCGGCCTCGCCTTCGCCGTCGTTGACGACGAGGTCGACCAGGCCGCGATGGTGCAGTTCCTCGGCGGTGTAGAGACGGCCCGAAAGCACCATGTCGTTCGCAACCGCGAAGCCGGCCTTGCGGATCGTGAAGTTCCAGGCGCCCATGCCGGGGAAGAGGTTGAACAGCACCTCGGGGTAACCCGCCTGCACGCTGCGCTCGAAGATGATCTTGTGGAACGGCAGGGCCGACTCCAGCCCGCCGCCGAGCGCGTCACCCTGGACCAGCACGGTCGTGTGGATGCCGCGCTTGGCGGCGTTCTCGAGCCACCAGGCGAGGTCGATGCAGCGCCGGCCGTACATCTTGAGCGAGTCCGCGTCGCCGGCACGCACCAGCAGCACGAAGAGGGCAAGGTCGCCCCCGAAGCTGAAGACATGCGGCACGTCGGAGGTCATCACGAGGTGGCGCACGATGCCCGGGTAGGCCGCGATGTCGTCGAGCAGGAACTGCATCTCGGTCATCGCCGCGAGGCTGTAACACTGGATCGGCTTGACGCAGGTGCGTACCCGCAGCATGCCGAGATCGGACGACCACTCGAGCCGGATCGTCCGGTAGGGCCGTCCCAGGATCGAGGCCAGCGCGTCTTCTTTGGAGCGTTTCATACCGAGGCGATGATCTGGGTGAGGTGGTGGAAGTTCACTTCCGCCGACTCGACCACGGCCTCGAGCGAGGCCGCATCGATGCGGTTGATGACGGTACGCAGCTGGGCCATGTGCTCGGCATCGAGTGTGGCGTGCGAGCTGATGAAGGACACACCGTGGTCGCCGTCGAGCAGAAGCGACTCGCGGATCGCCGACGCGAAGGGCCCGCCGTAGACCGATGCGATGACTTCCAGCGCATAGAACATGCCGAGCACGCTCGCCGGGTGGCGGCGGTCGGCGCACCAGTAGTTGTAGCCCGTCATCGCGAGCGTGTGCAGCCCCGGGGCGTGCTGTTGCGTCTGCTGCGGCGGCACGCCGACGGCTTCGAGGTCGTTGCGCACCCAGCCCTCGTGGCCAGACTCCTCGCTCATGTGCTCGTAGAGGAAGTAACGCACCTCGCGCAGCGCGTCGGGCAAGCGGCTCGCGGCGGCCGCCGAGATCGGGTTGAAGTGCCAGACCACGTGGTACAGCTCCAGCAGCAGCGCGCGGTACCGCTCCACCGACAGCCCGTGTGCAACACCCTCTATCAGCACCGGGTGGGTTTCGAAGGCCCGACGCGACTCGTCGGTCCGGATGACCAATTGACCAAACACGGAACTCATCCGCACTACTCCAACGACTGGCTACCGGTGTACGGCCTCTTGGGACCCCCACCTGCTTCTATAGCTCAGATTGTGACCAATGCCACAATCCCGCGACACTGTGAACTGTTGCAGTCTGTTGCGTGCGCGCTGCACTCACGGGGACAAGGGCTTGCAACTGCTCGTAACAGCGGCCCCGAAAACGGGGGGTCGGATTTGGCTCAGCGTCGAAGTTCCAGTGCCAGGGTGCTGGTGCGCTTCCAGGCCTCGGCTTCTTCGCGCAGCAGGTAGTGCGTGCGCGGGTGCGCTGCGGCCCAGTCGGCGTTGAAGTCAAGCAGCGCGCTCTGACCGCGGCGACGCAAGGCGATCGACGCGGTGGTCACCGGCGCGCGCGCGTGGCACTTGATGATCGCCAGCCGCAGGCACAGCACCTGCCACGCGAAGGGCTCGCGTGCGAGCGCGGCCTCGACCTTGCGCAGGCCGCCGCGCTGGCCCAGCACCAGTTCGCCGATGCGCCGCTGCTGGCTCTGCGAGAAGCCGGGCGCGTCCACATGGGTGAGCAGGTAGGCGCTGTGACGGTGGTGGTCGTGGTGCGACACCATTAGGCCCAGTTCGTGCAGATCGCAGGCCCAGCCGAGCTCAAGCCGCGACGCCGGGTCGGCCTCCGGGCAGGCCTGATCGAAGAGAGCGAGGGCGACCTCGCGCACGCGCCTCGCCTGCGCCTGGTCGACGGCAAAGCGCCGTTGCAGTTCGGCCACGCTGAGGTCGCGCAGGTCGCCCGGGCGCTGCTGGTGCAGGGCTTCGATGCGCTCGTGCAGGTCGACGATGACGCCCTGGCGAAGCGCGCCCTTGGCAGCGCTCATGCGCTTGATGCCGAACTGCGCGAACAGTGTGGACAGGATCGCCAGGCCGCCGGCGATGACCGCGGCGCGGTCGCCCTTCATCGCCGGCAGCGCCAGCCGGTCCACGTGCCTGGCCTCGATGCAGCGCTCGATGCACCAGCGCAGGCCCTCGGGCGTGATCGTGCCGTCGCTCACGCCGGCGGCTGCCAGCACTTCCGATACCGAGCCCGCGGTGCCTGACGAGCCCAGCGCCTCGTTCCAGCGTTCGGGGGCGAAGACCTGGAGCGCTTCTTCGAATTCGGCACCGGCAGCGACCTGGGCGGCGCGAAAGCCGGCTTCGCTGAGACGGCCGTCGGCAAAGAACCGCATCGACAGGCTGACGCAGCCGACACCGAAGGATTCCGCGGCCGAGGGCACGCCGGCGCGCCCCAGGATCATCTCGGTCGAGCGGCCGCCGATGTCGACGACCAGCCGCGGCTCGTCGGACGGTTGCAGGTGCGCGACGCCGGCGTAGATCAGGCGCGCCTCTTCCCGGCCGGAGATCACCTCGACCGGGAAGCCGAGCGCTGTCTGCGCGCGCACGAGGAAGGCATCGCGGTTGCGCGCCTCGCGCAGGGTCTGGGTCGCGACGGCGCGCACCTGCCCGGCTTCGAAGCCGGCGAGGCGGGTCGCGAATCCGCGCAGGCACTTCAGGCCTCGTTCGGCGGCGTCGTCGCCGAGCAGGCCGTGGGCATCGAGCCCGGCGCCCAGGCGCACGGTTTCCTTGACGTAGTGGATGCGCCGGTAGCGGCCGTGCTGCAGTTGCCCGATTTCGAGCCGGAAGCTGTTCGAGCCCATGTCGATGGCCGCAAGCGGGCCCGCCAGCGGCGGCAGCGATGGAGTCATGCGTGGATTGTGACCGCCCGGGTTGACACGATTGCTAAGATGAATTCAACGACCGGCGCTCGCCGGCCTGCTTTGACCGCGCCTCGGCGCGGTTCGCACTTCCAGCCCAACGGGATGACGCTTCTCTACATCGTGATCGCGACCTTCGCCGGCGGCGTCGTGTCGGTGCTCATCGCCGCGTCACTCACGGTCGCGCTGCTGCGCAAGGTGGTCAAGGGCATGGTCAGCCTGTCGGCGGGGATCCTGCTCGGCACGGCCTTGCTTCAGATATTGCCCGAGGCGTTCGAGAGCCAGGCCGCTGCGGACGACCTCTTCCTGACCCTGCTCGCCGGCCTGCTGTTCTTCTGGTTGCTCGAGAAGGCCGAGTTGTACCGGCACGCCCACCACCACGAGGGCGACGGGCACGACCACCACAGCCACTTCGACGTGCAGCAGGCGGGGCGGGGAGGCCTGAGCGTGCTCGTGGGCGACAGCATCCACAACTTCTGCGACGGCGTGATCATCGCGGCCGCGTTCCTGGCGGACCCCGGCCTCGGCGTCGTGACCGCGCTCGCACTCGTCGCGCATGAGATCCCGCAAGAGGCCGGCGACTACATCGTGCTGCTGAACGCCGGCCTCTCGCGCCGCAGGGCGCTGTTCTACAACGTGCTCTCGGGTCTGGCGGCGGTGGCGGGAGGGGTGCTAGGCTACTTCGTCGTCGAGCCCTGGAAGGATCTGTTTCCCTACCTGCTCGTGGTGGCGTCGAGCAGCTTCATCTATGTCGCTGTGGCCGACTTGCTGCCTCAGCTGCAGCAGCGGCTGAGCGCGCGCGACACCGCGGCGCAGGTGTTGTGGCTGGCTGCCGGGCTGGGGCTGGTGCTGGCGGCGCGCGGCCTGATGCACGCGCACTGAGCGCGTGCGCGGCGGTCAGCGCACCACCAGCACCGGGATCGCGCCGTGCGTGACCACTTTCTGGGTTTCACTGCCGAGCAGCAGCGCACTGAGCCCGCGCCGGCCATGCGAGGCCATCACGATGAGGTCACAGCCCTGGGTTGTGGCGTGGTCCAGGATCGCCTCCCAGGGGTGCACCGCCTCGACCGTGAAACCCTGGCACGTCAGGCCGGCGGCCTGCGCCGCCGCCACCGCCTGCTGCACGTGCGCGGCGGCGAGCTGCTCCTGCGCGTTGTAGAAGTCCTGCGGCGGCACCGGCTGCATCTCGGAGATCGCGCTGAAGGGGAAGGGCTCCTTCACACTCAGCGCCTGCAGCTCGGCCGTGGTCAGGCGGGCCATCGAGACCGCCGTTTGCACGGCTTTCGCGGAGAGTTCGGAGCCGTCGGTGGCAACAAGGATTCGCTTGTACATGGTTGGCCCTCGGTGAAGTCGATAGCCGTAGTGTGAACCGCCGGACCCGCTCGTGTCACGCGGACTTGACGTGGCGCAAGGTGGCGGTTCAGCCGCGCGCGATCGGCCGGCGTGGGTCGGCGCACCACTCGCTCCACGAGCCGGGGTACAGCACCGAGCCCTCCAGGCCCGCCGCGGCCATCGCGAGCAGGTTGTGGCACGCCGTGACGCCGGAGCCGCACTGGTGCACGATCGACTCCGCCGGGCTGCCCAGCGCAGCGAACTCGGCGCGCAACTGCGCAGCGCTCCTGAAGCGCCCGTCGTCGCCCAGGTTGTCCTTGAAGAAGCGGTGGCTGGCGCCGGGGATGTGTCCGGCGACGGGGTCGAGTGGCTCGACTTCACCGCGGAAGCGCTCACCGGCGCGGGCGTCGAGCACACGCACCCGGCCAAGCTGCGATGCGAGCGTCGCGGCGTCGATCGCCGGCATCGCCGCGGCCCGCGCAGGGTAGGGCGGCTTCGCGCTGGCCACCGGCGCCTGGCTCGACAGCGCGCCGCCGGCGTCGACCCAGGCGGCGCTGCCGCCATCGAGCACGCCGACATCGGCATGCCCGAGCCAGCGCAGCAGCCACCAGGCGCGCGCGGCGTATGGCGCGCCCTGGCGGTCGTAGGCCACCACCGGCACGCCGGGTGCGATGCCCAGCCGGCCCGCGAGCGCGGCCAGGGCGCCGCGATCGGGCAAGGGGTGACGCCCGTTGAACCGGGGTGAGCGCGCACCCTCGGGCGCCTTCGGACCGGAGAGGTCGCGATCCAGGTGCACGTACTGTGCGCCGGGCAGATGGCCCGCCAGGTAAGCCCGTTCGCCGGCGCCCGGGTCCGCCAGGTCGAAGCCGCAGTCGAGCAGCACGAGCGCGGGCGTGCTGGCCTGAAGCGCCTGCAGGGCCTGCGCGGTGATGAGGGGTCCGAGGACCATCGTGTGTCCGCGCCGCCTTACGGCGCCGCGTCCCCCAGCACGCGCCGGTACCACTCGTGGAAGTGCTGCATGCCGTCTTCCATCGGGCTTTGGTAGGGGCCACGCTCGTCGTCGCCGCGCAGCACCAGCGCCTTGCGCCCGGCGTCCATGCGCAGCGCGATCTCGTCATCTTCGAGCACCGTTTCCATGTACGCCGCCTGCTGCGCGGCGACAAACTCGGGTTCGAAGGCGGCGATCTCCTCGGGGTAGAAGAACTCGACCACGTTGACGGTGTCCTGCGGACCGCGTGCGTGCAGCGTGGAGACCACCAGCACCTGCGGGTACCACTCGACCATCACGGTCGGATAGAGCGTGAGCCAGATTGCACCGTGCCGCGGCGGCGTGCCGCCGCAGCGCTCGAGCACCGCATCGTGCCAGTGGCGATAGGTCTCGGAGCCGGGGCGTGCCAGCGCGCTGCGCACACCGACCGTCTGCACCGAATGCTGTTCGCCGAACTCCCAGCGCAGGTCGGCGCAGTCGACGAAGCCAGCCAGGCCGGGGTGGAAGGGCGCGACGTGGTAGTCCTCGAGGTAGACCTCGATGAAGGTCTTCCAGTTGTAGGCGCAGTGGTGCGTCTGCGCCGAATGGAAGACGTAACCCGAGAAGTCGAGTTCGGCCGCGACACCGAGCTGCGCCAGGTCGGTCGCGACGGGGCGCCGGCCAGCGCCACCTTCGAAGACGAGCCCGTTCCACTGCTGGACCGGGTAATTGCGCAGGTTCAGGCAGGGATCTTCGGAGAAGTGCGGCGCGCCCGCGAGCGTGCCATCCAGGCGGTAGGTCCAGCGGTGCAGCGGGCACACGATGTGGCTGCCCGTGCTGCCGCGCCCGCGCAGCATCAGTGCCTGGCGGTGGCGGCAGACATTCGAGACGAGTTCCACCCCGCGTCCCGTGCGCAGCAGCGCTCGTCCCTCGGCTTCCTGCGCCAACGCCTGGTAGTCGCCCACCTCGGGCACGGCCAAGCCATGCCCCAGGTAGCGGGGGTGGTGCTGGAAGATGAGTTCCTGTTCACGCAGGAACAGGCCCTCTTCGAAGTAACTGGAAACCGGAAGTTGTGAACGCGTGCGCTCAAGAGCTTCGAGACTGTCGCTCAGGTCGGACATGATCCAAAGGATCTCCAAGATCAGGATGTCAAACCCCCACCCGGTGGCCCCGCGGGTGAGTTGTGAACTGCTGGAGGTGGGGACGAAATCGGCCCCTTCCAGAGCGGGCGCGATTCTACCCACCCGCTGCCTCGGCCCCACGAGGCCTGCGAATAGAATTCCGGCTCGAATTGATGCCCGAATGGCCCCGGATTGCCGCTACATGGCTCGAACGCCCAAGGAACCCGCCCCGACCGAGCCTGCGAGCTACGAAGCCGCGGTCTCCGAACTGGAGCAATTGGTCGCTGCGATCGAGGCCGGTCAGATGCCGCTCGACCGCCTGCTCGAGAGCTACAAGCGGGGCGCTGAGTTGCTGGAGTTCTGCCGCGCGCGCCTGAAGGCGGTCGAAGACCAGGTCCAGGTGCTCGAAGGCGGGCAGCTCAAGGCCTGGGCTGAGACATGACGACGGTGGCCGAATTCGATCGGTGGGTCGGCCTGCAACTGCGGGCGGTGGAAGCCGCGCTCGAAGTCTGGGTGCCCGCGGCCGCCCCGGCCGGCTTGGGCGAGGCCATGCGCTACGGTGTGCTCGACGGTGGCAAGAGACTGCGCCCGGTGCTCGTCCTGGCGACGTGCGACGCGGTCTCGGGCCATGCCGGCGCCGCGATGCGCGCCGCGGTGGCGGTGGAACTCATCCATGCGTACTCGCTGATCCACGACGACATGCCGTGCATGGACAACGATGTCCTGCGGCGCGGCAAGGCGACGGTGCACGTGCGTTTCGGCGAGGCGCAGGCGATGCTGGCCGGCGACGCGATGCAGGCCCTCGCGTTCGAGGTCCTGACACCCGACGACGGCGTGCCGGCGTCGCTCCAGGCCCGCTTGTGCGGGCTGCTTGCGCGGTCGGCCGGCCACGCCGGCATGGCCGGGGGCCAGGCCATCGACCTCGCGAGCATCGGCAAGCCGCTGCCCGAGGCGACGCTGCGCGATATGCACCGGCGCAAGACGGGCGCCTTGCTCCAGGCCAGCGTGCTCATGGGGGCCGCCTGCGGCGAGGCCACGCCGGCGGCGCTCGACGCGCTGGGGGCCTATGGCGCGGCGGTCGGCCTGGCGTTCCAGGTCGTCGACGACATCCTGGACGTGACGGGGGTTTCCGAGACACTGGGCAAGACGGCAGGCAAGGATCTGGATGCCAACAAGCCCACCTACGTGTCGGTGCTCGGCCTCGATGCTGCGCGGCGCTACGCCGACCGGCTGCGTGACGATGCGAGGGCCGCGCTCGAGCGTTCCGGGCTGACGCAAACAGCGCCGCTGGCGCTGCTCGCCGACAAGGTGGTGGAGCGCGATAATTGAACCCCCCATGCCCATGACCTTGCGCAAGCTGCTGCCCACGATCGACAGCCCGACCGACCTGCGTCGGTTGTCGCGGGTGCAACTCAAGCCGCTTGCCGACGAGGTGCGCCAGGCCGTGCTCGACACCGTGAGCCAGACCGGCGGCCACCTCGGCAGCAACCTCGGCACCGTGGAGCTGACGGTCGCGTTGCACTACGTCTTCAACACACCCTACGACCGGCTTGTGTGGGACGTGGGCCATCAGACCTACCCGCACAAGATCCTGACCGGCCGCCGCGACCGCATGCACACGCTGCGCCAGCTCGGCGGCGTAGGCGGCTTCCCGCGCCGCGACGAGAGCGAGTACGACACCTTCGGCACCGCGCACTCGAGCACCTCGATCTCGGCCGCGCTGGGCATGGCGATGGCGGCCAAGATGAAGGGCGAGGACCGCAAGGCGGTGGCGATCATCGGCGACGGCGCGATGAGCGCCGGCATGGCCTTCGAGGCACTGAACAACGCCGGTGTCGCGCACGGCGGCCTGCTTGCCGACATGCTGGTGGTGCTGAACGACAACGACATGTCGATCAGCCCGCCGGTCGGCGCCCTCAACAAGTACCTCGCGCGCCTGATGAGCGGCAATTTCTACGAAGCCGCGCGCCAGAGTGCCAAGGCGGTGCTGAAGAACGCGCCGCCGCTGTTCGAGCTCGCACGGCGCTTCGAAGAGCACGCCAAGGGCATGGTCGTGCCCGGCACCATCTTCGAGGAGTTCGGCTTCAACTACGTCGGGCCGATCGACGGTCACGACCTCGACTCCCTCGTCCCGACGCTGGAGAACCTGCGCGACCGGAAGGGACCGCAATTCCTGCACGTCGTCACCAAGAAGGGCTACGGCTACAAGCTCGCCGAGGCCGACCCGGTGAAGTACCACGCCGCATCGGGCAAGTTCAACCCCGCCGAGGGCTTCCCGAAGGCGGCGCCGAGCAAGCCGACCTTCACCCAGGTCTTCGGCAAGTGGTTGTGCGACATGGCCGAGACCGACACCCGCCTCGTCGGCATCACGCCGGCGATGCGCGAAGGCTCGGGCATGGTCGACTTCCACAAGCGTTTCCCGAACCGCTACCACGACGTCGGCATCGCCGAGCAGCATGCGGTGACCTTCGCCGCCGGCCTGGCGTGCGAAGGCATGAAGCCCGTCGTCGCGATCTACAGCACCTTCCTGCAGCGCGGTTACGACCAGCTCGTGCACGACGTGGCGATCCAGAACCTGCCCGTGGTGTTTGCGCTCGACCGCGCGGGCATCGTCGGCGCCGACGGCGCCACCCACGCCGGTGCCTACGACATCGCGTACGTCCGCTGCATTCCCAACCTGAGCCTGATCGCGCCCTCGGACGAAGACCAGTGCCGCAAGGCGCTGACGACGGCGTACCGCCAGAACCACCCCGTGGCCGTGCGTTATCCGCGCGGTGCCGGCGTCGGCGTGGCGCAGGAGCCCGCGTTGACCGAACTGCCCTGGGGCAAGGGCGAAGTGAGGCGCAGCGGGCACCGCATCGCGATCCTCGCCTTCGGCACCCTGCTGCACCCGGCGCTGCAGGCGGCGGAAAAGCTCGGTGCGACGGTGGCGGACATGAAGTTCGTCAAGCCGCTCGATGCCGAACTGGTCCTCGAACTTGCACGCGGCCACGAGGCGCTGGTCACGATCGAAGAAGGCTGCGTGATGGGCGGCGCCGGCAGCGCGGTGAGCGAAGCGCTGGCCGCCGCGGGCGTGGCGGTGCCGGTGCTGCACCTCGGCCTGCCCGACCGCTTCGTCGAACATGGGGACCCGGCGGTGTTGCTGTCGATGTGCGGTCTGGATGCAGCGGGGATCGAACAGTCGATCCTCAAACGGTTTGCCGGCCCGTTGCAGGTGGTGCGCCCGGCGGTGAACGCCTGACTTCAGCGGCGCTGAATCCTGCGTGTAACCCGCGTGACGACTCGCCGGCCCGATCGGTGCGATCCTTGCGGCCGGCACAGATGAGATGACCTTGACGCGATGACCAATCTGACGGACGCCCTGCACATTCCCGACACCCAGAGCGGGCGGGACGAACGCCACGTCGCGATCCAGCGTGTGGGCGTGAAAGACGTGCGCTACCCGCTGCAGTTGCGGGTGGGCGGCGCGGTGCAATCCACGACCGCGTTGTGGAGCCTTGATGTGGCGTTGCCGGCCGAGAAGAAGGGCACCCACATGTCGCGCTTCGTGGCTTGGCTCGATGCGCTCGACGGGCCGCTCGACGCCGCCACGCTGACCGCGCGGCACGCGCAGATGTTGACGCTGCTCGGTGCCGACGAAGGCCGCATCGAAGCCGCGTTCAGCTTCTTCATCCGCAAGCGCGCGCCGGTGTCGGGACTGGCCAGCCTGCTGGATTACAAGGGCCGCTGGATCACCGAGACCCGCGCCGGCCACACCACGCTGTGGATGGAAGTCGGCGTGCCGGTGAAGACCTTGTGCCCGTGCTCGAAGGAGATCTCCGACTACGGCGCCCACAACCAGCGCTCGCTCGTCACGATCCGCGTCGAGCCCCACGCGGCCATCGAGTGGCATCAGCTGGTGCGCTTCGCCGAAGACAGCGCGTCGAGCGAAATCTGGCCGATGCTCAAGCGCGCCGACGAAAAGTGGATCACCGAGCGTGCCTACGAGAACCCCAAGTTCGTCGAAGACCTGGTGCGCGACGTGGCCCTGGCGCTGAACGCCGACCCACGGGTGGGGCGCTACACGGTGGATGTCGAGAACTTCGAGTCCATTCACAACCACAGCGCCTATGCGCGCATCGAGCGCGCCTAGGCCCCCGCTTCGCGCGGCGCTCGCGCAGCGAGCGACTGTGGTTGCGGCAACGCCTCATATGCCACAGGCATGTGAGCGTTGTCACAATCACAGCGCCTATGCGCGGATCGAGCGGCTCTGAGCGGCGCTGACTGACGGGCTCGATGGCTTCCGGGGTGCTGTTCGACCCGCAGGCCGCACGTTGTGCAGACCGCGACGAGTTGTCGCTCGCGCTCATGGACGCGCGCAACCGCACCCTGCGCTGGCTCGCTGTTTTCGAATCCGCCGGCAAGCTTCTCGGCGGCGAAGGACACGCCGCGCTGCCCCTGCGCATGATCGGCCAGTCCGGCTGGCTGCAGGAGTTCTGGATTTCACGCCATGTGCAGCGCGCGCGTGGCGAAGCGGCCGATGCGGCGTCGTTGCGTCTGGCATCGATCGACCCCCAGGCGGACGGCTGGTACGGCCCGGGCAGCGACCCGGCCTGGAGCGAGGCCGCAGCGCCGAGCGCGGCGGACATCCGCGGTTACCTCGCCGCCACGCTCGACACGACGCTCGAACTGCTCGCCGTGGCCGCGCCCGGCGATGAAGCGATGCACCTTTTCCGCCTCGTGCTGCTGCTGGAAGACGGTCTTGCCGAGCGGCTGGCGGTCGCGGCGCAGTGGTTGCAGATCGACCCCGGTGAAGCGGCCGCACCTTGCGGCCCCGCGCCCGCACGTGTGCAGCGCGAGGCGCTGTGGATCCCGGCCCAGCGTTTCCTGCTCGGGTCCGCGACGGGTGGCCTGGTGCCGCCCAACGAACGCTGGGCCCATGCCGTGGACGTGCCCGATTTCGAGATCGACGCGCAGCCGGTGAGCTGGGCGCGTTTTGTCGAGTTCGCCGAAGACGGTGGTTACGACAACGCCGGCGTCTGGTCGACTGTGGGGTGGGCCTGGGTGCAGGCCGAAGGTCGGCGCGCACCGCGCGGCGTCGAACAGCTGCGCGGCGGCGTGTTGCTGCAACGCGGGCGCGAAGTCCAACGCGCACCGGGCGGCCAGTCCGCCGTGCACCTGAGCTGGTTCGAGGCCGACGCCTGGTGCCGCTGGGCCGGCCGCCGCCTGCCGACCGAGGTCGAGTGGGAGCTTGCCGCCTGCAGCGCCGGCTCGCGCGGTTTTGCCTGGGGCGACGTGCGCGAGTGGACGGCCGGCAGCGCGCGGGCCTGGCCCGGCGGCGGCGCAGCGGTCGCCGGTTTTGCAGCCCCGCGCGTCACGGCGCAGCGGGTGTTGCGCGGCGCCTCGTCGTGGACGCTGCCCCGTGCCGCGCACCCCAAGGCGCGGCGCTTCGCCGCCGACGGGTGCGACGACCTGTTCTGCGGTTTCCGCTCCTGCACCGCCTGACCTGTTCCAGTTCGGCACAGCGGCGCCCGCGCTGAACGCCGGCCGGGGGACGATGTTCGCGACCCGGCATGCCCCATGAGGGAAAGCCCGTGCTTTGCACCTGGGCCGGCGGCTCGAAGAATGGGGGTGCAGGCAACGCGGTTGCTTAAGACAACAGGAGACCAACGTGAGCGTTCCCATTTCACTCAGCGTCAACGGCCGCGCCGTGACCGCCAACGTCGACCCGCGGACCCTGCTCGTGCAGCTGATCCGCGAAAACCTCCAGCTCACCGGCACCCATGTCGGCTGCGACACCGCACAGTGCGGCGCCTGCACCGTGCACCTGAACGGCCGCGCGGTGAAGGCCTGCTCGATGCTGGCGGTGCAGGCGCAGGGCGCCAGCATCACCACGATCGAAGGACTGGCCAACGAGGGTGAACTGCACCCGATGCAGGCCGCCTTCCGCGAGTGCCACGGCCTGCAGTGCGGCTTCTGCACCCCGGGCATGGTGATGTCGGCCGTGCAGTTGCTGAAGGACACGCCCGACGCGAGCGAAGCGCAGATCCGCGAGGGCCTCGAAGGCAACATCTGCCGCTGCACGGGCTACCACAACGTCGTCAAGTCGATCCAGCTTTGCCAGCGCGGCCAAGTCGGCGCGACGGCATAAGGAGAGCCCACCATGACCGACCTGTCACAACCCCCCCAATCGCCGATCGGCCAGTCCGTGCTGCGGCGCGAGGACTACCGCTTCCTCACCGGCGCCGGCCAGTACACCGACGACGTGGTGATGCCCGGCCAGACCTACGGTGTCTTCCTGCGCAGCCCCTACGCCCACGCCCGCATCAAGGCCATCGACACCGCCAAAGCCGCTGCGGCGCCGGGCGTGGTGAAGATCTTCGTCGGTGCCGACCTGGCCGAGGCCAAGGTCGGCGGCCTGCCCTGCGGCTGGCTCATCCACAGCAAGGACGGCACGCCGATGAAGGAGCCGGCGCACCCCGTGCTGGCGCAGGGCAAGGTGCGCCACGTCGGCGATCAGGTCGCGCTTGTGGTCGCCGAGACCACGCTGCAGGCGCGCGACGCGGCCGAACTGATCGATGTCGACTACGAGGAGCTGCCGGCGGTGATCGATACCGCCGGCGCCGCCGGCCACGCCACCAGCGTGCACGACGACGTGCCGGGCAACGTCTGTTACGACTGGGGCCATGGCAACAAGGACGCCGTCGACGCCGCGTTCAAGGTCGCTGCCAAGGTCAGCAAGTTGAGCTTCGCCAACAACCGGCTGATCCCGAACGCGATGGAGCCGCGCGCCGCCAACGCCAGCTACACCAAACACGACGACAGCTACACGCTCTACGTCGCGAACCAGAATCCGCATGTCGAGCGGCTGCTGATGTGCGCCTTCGTGCTCGGCCTGCCGGAATCGAAGGTGCGGGTGATCGCGCCCGACGTCGGCGGGGGATTCGGCTCCAAGATCTTCCTCTACCCCGAAGAGACGGCGCTGGTCTGGGCCAGCAAACGGGTCGGGCGGCCGATCAAGTGGACGGCCGAACGCAGCGAATCCTTCCTCACCGACGCGCACGGCCGCGACCACGTGACGACGGCCGAACTGGCGCTGGACGCGGCGGGTAACTTCCTCGCGCTGCGCGTGCACACGGTCGCCAACATGGGCGCTTACCTGTCGACCTTCGCGTCGAGCGTGCCGACGATCCTGTACGCCACGCTGCTGGCGGGGCAGTACAAGACGCCGGCGATCTACGCCGAAGTGAAAGCGGTGTTCACCAACACCGCGCCGGTGGATGCCTACCGCGGTGCCGGCCGGCCGGAAGCGACCTACGTGGTCGAGCGCATCGTCGAAACCGCGGCGCGCGACATGGGCATGGACCCGGCCGCGATCCGGCGCCAGAACTTCGTCACCACTTTCCCCTATGCCACCCCCGTGGGGCTGACCTACGACACCGGCAACTACGAAGCGCACCTGGCCAAGGCGCTGGCGCTCGCCGACGTGGCGGGTTACCCGGCGCGCAAGGCGGCTTCGGAGGCCGCCGGCAAGAAACGCGGCCTCGGCTACAGCTGCTACATCGAGGCCTGCGGCCTCGCGCCGAGCAACATCGCGGGCGCGCTCGGTGCCCGCGCGGGGCTCTTCGAAGCGGGCGAGGTGCGTGTGCATCCGACGGGCACGGTGACGGTGTTCACCGGATCGCACAGCCACGGCCAAGGGCATGAAACGACCTTTGCCCAAGTGGTCGCGGCCAAGCTCGGCATACCGGTCGACAACGTCGAGATCGTTCACGGCGACACCGGGCGGGTGCCTTTCGGCATGGGCACTTACGGCAGCCGCTCGTTGAGCGTGGGCGGCAGCGCGATCGTGAAGGCGGTCGACAAGATCATCGCCAAGGGCAAGAAGATCGCGGCGCACCTGCTCGAGGCGGCGGATACCGACATCGAGTTCGCCAAAGGCGAGTTCACGGTCAAGGGGACCGACAAGAAGGTGCCCTGGGGCAGCGTCTCGCTCACCGCCTACGTGCCGCACAACTACCCGCTCGACAAGCTGGAGCCGGGGCTGAACGAGAACGCGTTCTACGACCCGACCAACTTCAC
>DATDER010000190.1:0-10336 GCA_036523095.1 Rubrivivax sp. | reverse complement strand
CACGCTGTCGTGGATCGGGATGCCGGTCTCGGCTTCCAGCTCTGCCACCAGCGGCCCCCCGCGCAAGTTGGTGCACAGGGTCACGATCGCCTCCGGGTGGCCTTCGGCGACTTCGAGCACCAGGCGGCGCAAAGTCGTCGCGTCGACCTCGGAAAAGGCAAAGTTGTCACGCAGGCCGAGGTGGCGTTCGGCGACGCACTCGTAACCCGCGCTCGCGTAGTTGCGCAGGATCGCCGCCTGCACCTCGTCGAGGTAGGGCGTCACGAGACCGAAGCGGCGCACGCCGCTGCGCGCAAAGATCTCGTTCAGCGCCAGAACCGAGGTGCAGGCCGGGATGCCTGTGGCCTCGGTGATGCGGCGGCACAGGCGTTCATCGGCCTCGAAGCCGAGCCAGCTCGCCGAGGTGCCGCTCCAGCCGATCGCCTGCACGCGGGCGTGCGCCAGCAGCTCGGCTGCGCGCAGGATCTCGCTGTCGTCGAACTGGCCCAGGGCCTGGGCGCTGAGCGCGATCTCGGTGACGCGAAAGCGGGCGAAATGGGCGCTGGCCTCGGGCAGCCCCGCGAGCATGGCGGTCGTCACCGGCTCCAGCGTCGTGTTCGACGACGGCGTCAGCATCCCCAGCAGCAAGCGTTCGGCAGGCATCTCGCGAACTCAGCCGAAGGACAGGCGCGGCAGCCACAGCGCGATCTCGGGGAAGTGGATCAGGATCGCGGTCATCACGATCATCGTCAGGAAAAACGGGATCGTGCCCTGGAAGACCTCGGCGATCGTGCCCTCGCCACGCACGCCCTGGATCACGTACAAGGTCATGCCCACCGGCGGGCTGATCAGCGAGATCTCGCACATCAGCACGATGAAGACACCGAAGAACACCGGGTCGATGCCGGCCGCAACGATCACCGGAAAGACCAGCGGCACCGTGCCGACCAGCATCGGCAGGGTCTCGAAGAAGATGCCGAGCACGAGGTAGAACAGCGCCAGCGCCCACAGCAGCGTCGTCGGCGTCACGTGCAACTGCTGCACCAACGAACCGATCGTCTGCGTCACGCCGAGCAGGCCGAGCACGAAGTTCAGATAGAAGGCCGCGGTGAGGATCAACAGGCTCATCGCCGTCAGGCGCAGCGTGGCGCGGAAGGCCTCGTGCAGCATCTTGACGTTGAGGTTGCCGTAGGCCCACGCGATCGGCAGCACCACGACGACACCCAGTGCCGCGCTCTCGGTCACCGTCGCCCAGCCGGTGTAGATGCAGCCCATCACGACGGTGAAGACGACCAGCGGCGCAAGCAGGTGCTTCAGCCGACCCAGCTTCTCGGCCAGCGGCGCGCCCTTGCGTTCGCTGCCCATCAGGGCCGGTCGCCACAGCGCGATGCCGATGATCGTCAGCATGAACAGCAGGGTCATGATCGCGCCGGGAATCACCCCCGCGGCATACAGGCGGCCGGCCGAGGTGTTTGTCATCGCGCCGTAGACCAGGAAGGCGATGCCTGGCGGGATCAGGTTGCCGAGGCTGGCGCCGGCAGCGATCGAGCCCAGCACCATGCGCTGGTCGTACTTGCGCGTCTTGAAGGCCGGCAGCGCGACGGTCGAGATCGTCGCAGCCGTCGCCACCGACGAGCCCGACACCGCGGAGAACAGCGCGGACGCGCCGATGTTGGTGTGTAGCAGGCCGCCGGGCAGGAAGGTCAACCAATCGGCCAGCGACTGGTACATCTTGCCCGTCGCCCCGCCGCGCACCAGGATCTCGCCGAGCAGGATGTAGAGCGGGATCGACAGCAGAACGTAGTCTTCGTTGGCAGCCCAGAACTGGCCGCCAACGGCCATCACCGCCGGCGTGCCGAGGTACAGCACGCCACCGACGATGGCGGTGATGAACATGGTCGTCGCCACGTGCAGGCCCATGAACATCAGGGCCATCATCAGCACGAAGCCGATGCCGATCTCGAACGGGCCGATCACGCCTTCGCTCCCTGTGCGCCGGCCGCCGCGGCGGCCTCGTTGGCAGCGACCAGATCGGCCAGAACGTCACCCGCCTCGCTTTCAATCTCCTCTTCAAGCGTCTGCGGGCCATAGGCCTGGTTGAGTTCGGCATGCCGGCCGCTCGTCAGCAGGGCGAGGCTGTGAACCGCCATGTAGACGGCGACCACGGTGAACAAGGCCCAACCGGTCAGCCACATCGACTGCGGCAGCCACATCGGCGTCTGCAGCGGTGTGGTCGAGTGGCTCTGGAACTCGATCGACTCCGACAGCACCACCCAGCCGCGCGCCACCGCGAACACCGCCATCGCTGCCAGCGTCACCATGGCGAGCATGTTGAGCACAGAACGCCAGCGCTCCGGCAGCTTGCTGACGAGGAAGTCGATGCGGGTGTGGCCGCGGGTCAACAAGGTGTAGGAAAAGCCGATCGCGCCGACGACCGCCAGGGTGTAGCCCCCCACCTCGTCCACCCCTTGCAGGCTGAAGGCGAACAGCTTGCGCGACACCATCTCGATGCAGGTGGCAACCGACAGCAGGATCAGCCACCAGCCGACGCCCAGTACGAGCACGTCGATGATGCGCTCGAGCGCGCGGGAGGCTGGATTCGGCGGCATGGTGTGTCTCGCGGGCCTAGTTGATCTTGTAGCCGCGCGCCTTGCCGACCGTGCCGTTCCAGCTCTCGCTGCACTTCGGGTCGACCTTGTTGCAGCTCTCCTTCCACAACGGCAGCACGACCGTCGACACCGCCGCCTTTACCTTGGCGGCGTCAGCCGGCGATACCTGCACCATCGTCATCTTGAACTTGGTGCCGTCCTTGCATGGCTCGGCGCCGACGTTGCAGTTCATCGCGTCGGCGTTGGCCTTGTCGGCCAGTTGCCACATCTGGTCTTCCATGTTCGCAAAGGCCGCCGTGGCCTTGGCCTGGGCTTCCGGCGAAAGCTTCTTCCAGTAGTCGAGATTCATGAAGTGGCCCTGGACCGAGCCCGACACCGACAGCGGCAGGAAGTAGCTGGTGACCTCGGGCCACTTGCCGGCATTCCCCGAGGTCGGCGAGGTGACGCCGCAATCGGCCACGCCGCGCTGCAGCGCCGGATAGACCTCGGAGAACTGCAGCGTGACGGGCGTCGCGCCCAGGGTCTGGATCAGCGCCGCCATCGACGGCGTGAAGCTGCGCACCTTGAGTCCCTTGATGTCGTCGACCGACTTGATCGGCTTGTTGCAATAGAAGACCTGCGGCCCGAACGGCCACAGGGTCATGACCTTGGCGTTGAAGCGCTTCTGCAGGCGTTCGTCGAACACCTGGCGGTAGGCGTCGACGGCCTTGCGCAACTCGGCCAGGTTGGTCGACACGCCGATCAGGTCGATCCCTTCGAAGAAGGGGTCGTCGCGCGCGGCCATGCCGATCTGCACGCTCATCACGTCGAAGGTGCCCGAGCGCAACAAGCGCAAGGCGTCGGCCGCCTGCACGCCAACGGTGTCCATCGCGTTGTAGTTGATGGTCATCGGCGTGCCCAGGATCTTGGGCAGGTTGGTGAAGAACGGCCGTTCGATCTGGTCGATGTGCTTGGTGTTGGACGAGAAGTTGCCAGCAATGCGCATCGAGGTCGGGTCGGCGGCCGACGCACAAAGCGGTAGCGCCAGCACCGCGGCAGCGAGCAGGGTCGAAGTGAAAAGGTTCTTCATCATGGATCTCCTTGAATTGAAAGGCGGTTCGAAATCAGTTCAGCCAGCGGTTCATGCCGACGTCTTGCGCCGCGGCGCGCAGGACCATCTCGCGGTAATAGGGTTCGAGGCGCAGCGCCTCCTGGGCCGCACGCGCGGTCTGCTCGCGGCCGGCGGCCATCAGCTCACGCATCTCGGCGCGCAGCGCCGCTTCGTCGACGCTGGCGATGCGCCCGCCCTCGAAGACAACCCGGCCGGCGACGATCGTGAAGCGCACCGAACTGCCGTCCTCGCAATGGATGAGTTGCCGCCGCAAGTCGTTGAGCGGCGTGAAGGCCACGGTGTCCAGGTCCAGCAAGGCGATGTCGGCATCGAATCCGACCGCAAGCTGGCCCAGCCGGTCAGCACGCCGCATCGCGCGCGCGCCGCCGCGCATCAGCGCCTCCAGGATCTCGGCTGGCCGCGGCCACTGGCGGTAGTCGGGTGTCGCAAGCGTGTGCAGCAGCGCAGCGGTCTTGGCAACGAACCACAAGTTCACCGAGTCGTCGGTGTTCATCTCGTCGCTGCCCAGGCAGATCGGCACACCGGCGGCACGCAACTTCGCGTAGGGCATCACGCCGCTGCCCAGGCGCAGGTTGCAGACCGGGTTGTGGGCAACGGTGCAACCCGAATCGGCGAGCAGGCGGATGTCGTCGTCGTCGATCCAGATCGCGTGGATGACCATCATCCGTTCGTCCAGGAAGCCGAGATCGTGGACGTGACGAACCAAGGACTTGCCGAACTTCTCGCGCCCGAGCACGCGCTGCAGCTTGGTCTCGAGGATGTGAATGTTGAACGGCAGGTCGTGCTGCTTCGACAGTGCCGACAGGCCGGCGAAGTAATCGTCGGTGACGCGCTGCGGGGCCGAGCACGACACCGCAGCCGCCAGGCGCCCACCCTCGGCACCATGCCAACGCTCGATCAAGTGACCGTAGAGAGCCAGCAGCTCGGCGGTGGACTGGCGCGGCGCGGCGTCCATCGCACGGCGTTCGGCTTCAGGCAGCAGGTCGGCGAGATACGGGTACTTCTCGTATTCGACGATATTGGGCTGGTCGATCGCCACCGTGGCGCGGATGCCGGCATCGGCATAGGCCTGCATGATCGCGTCGATCGACTCGACGCTCGCAACTGGCACATGGTATGCGTCGTCGTGCACCGCCGTGACGCCGCGCCGCAACATCTCGAGCGCACCAACCATCGTGCGCACATAGGCCAGGCGGCCACCGTCGCCGCTGGGTGCCAGCGGCGGCACCTCGTGCAGCATGAAAACTTCGAGCGGGTAGCCAGGCAGGCTGCCCTTCATCAGGTTGCCGGGCGAGTGGAAGTGGGCATTGATCAGGCCCGGCATCGCCAGCAGGCCGCGCGCATCGATCGTGCGCGCCAACGGGCGCGGCCAGGCCGCGCCAGCGTCGGGGCCGATCGCAGCGACGCGACCGCCTTCGATCACCACGTCGGCAACAGGCCACTCGCGGTCGGCGTCGTCGAGCGTCAGCACGCGCGCGCCTCTGATCAGCAAGGATTCTTCTGCGTTACTCATCGCTCGAACACCCGCCCCCACTCGTGGCCCGCCCGGGTGTCGACGCCGGCAGCCTGCAGCGCGCCCCAAACCCCCATCGTCACCGTGTCGTAGATCGGGATGCCGAGTTCGCGCTCCATCTCGGGCACGATCGGCGCGGCCGGGAAGTTGGTGCAAAAGGCGACGATGGCCTGCGGCTTGCTGCGCGCCACGTCGCGCAGCATCCCGGCGATGGTGTCGAGCGGGATCTGGCTAAACGAAAAATTGTCGGCCAATCCGGCGTTGCGCGCCGCGACGCATTCGTAGCCTTCGTTGGCAAAGCTGCCGATGATGCGCTCGCGGTAAGAGTCCACGTAGGGGCAGGCGAGCGCGAAGCGCTTGACCTTGTCCTCGCGGAAGACGCGGTCGATCGCCAGGGTCGAAGTCATCGACTTCGCACCCGTCAGCGCCTCGATGCGCGCAACCAGTTCGTGATCGAGCTTGAAATCCAGGCTGCCGCCTTTGCTGCCGTTCCAGGCCACGACGTCGAGCTGGGCGTCACCGAGCACCTTGGCCGTGGCCAGCATGTCGTCGAAGTCGTAGGTCAGTGGAAAGGGGTCGACCGCGCCGACCACCGAGGTGCGCGAGAAGTGCGGCGAGACCTGCGGGAAGGCACGCAGGATGCCGATCGTCACACGCTCGACCACGGTGTTGGCCGAGGGCGTGAGCCAGCCGATGAACTTCGTCGGTGCGGTGAATGTCGCGCGCGGCGACGCGGGAGTCAGGCTCATGGCATCGGCGCTCGCTCGATCCTCAATAGCCCATCAGGCGCGGCAGCCAGAGCACGATCTTCGGCACGAACATGCAGGTGAACAGCAGCCCGTACATGACCGCGATGAAGGGCCATACGTGCTTGACCAGTTCGCCGAGCTTGATGCCGGTGATGCCACAGAGCACGAACAGCACCACGCCGACCGGTGGCGTCAGCATGCCGATCACCAGGTTGAAGACGAACAGGAAGCCGAAGTGCAGCGGATCGATGCCGTAGAGCAGCGCGATCGGATGCAGCAGCGGCACCAGCATGATGTAGGCCGCGTTCGACTCGAGGAAGCAGCCGACGACGAACAGCGCCACCGCCACCAGCAGCATGAAGACCAGCGGGTCCTGCGTCATGCCGCGCAAGAGTGCAGTCAGTTGCGCCGGCAGCTGGTCGACCGTGAGCATATAGGTCACGACCGAGGCGAAGGCGATCATCGCCCCGACCACGGCCGAGGTGATTGCAGTGCGGATCATCGCCTCGGGCAGGTCGGCGAGCTTCAGGGTCTTGGTGACAAAAAAGCCGATCGCCATCGCATAGACCACCGCGATCGCCGAGCCCTCGGTGGCGGTGAAGGCCCCGCCGACGATGCCGCCGATGACCACGACCGGCATCAGGAAGATGACCCAGGAGCGCTTCAGCTCGTAGCCGACGCGCTTCCAGGAGAAGGCTTCGCCGGTCAGCGGGTAGTTGTTCTTGACCGCGGTGTACCAGACCAGAAGCATCATCGCGGCGACGAGGATCCG
Organism: Rubrivivax sp.; assembly: GCA_036523095.1. Classification (GTDB taxonomy): domain Bacteria; phylum Pseudomonadota; class Gammaproteobacteria; order Burkholderiales; family Burkholderiaceae_C; genus Rubrivivax. The sequence continues at coordinate 3,603 of DATDER010000190.1, read as the reverse complement.
GCCCGGGATCACACCGGCCATGAACATGCCGCCGACCGACACCGTCGGCCCGGCCATGAACGCGTAGACAATCATCGCGCCCGACGGCGGGATGATCGGCCCGAGGTTGGCGGCCGCCGCGACCACTGCCGACGAGAAGCCGAGACCGTAGACCTTGCGCAGCGACGGGATCATCGTGCTGCCGAGCGCGCTGGCGTCGGCGACCGCCGCGCCCGACACCGTCGACAGGCCCATGCCGGCCAGCACCGTCACGTGGGCGAGGCCGCCGCGCACCCGACCGACGACCGAGTTGGCCAGGTCGATCAGCCGCTCCATGATGCCGGCCTTCATCATCAGCTCGCCGGCGAGGATGAAGAACGGGATCGTCATCAGCGGGAACGCGTTGACCGCGTTCATCATCCGCGTGGGCAGCAGGTTGAAATCGACGTCGCTGTAGATCAGCCCGGCGACCGCGCCGAGGCCGAGCGAAAACGCCAGCGGCATGCCGAGCACGGCGATGCCGAGGAAAATGAAAATGATGAGCAGGCTCATGACGTGTGCACCCTCTTAGCCTGCGCGCTCATTCGGTGGCCACCGATTCAGTCATCGTGGGTTTGCCGGTCAGGACAATCCACACCAGATGCAGCGCCGAGTGCCCGCAGCCGACGCCAACGGCGACGATGAACCAGGCCGCGCTGGCCTCCATCGAGGCCATCAGCTCGTCCCACTGGTCGAACGCAACGACCGCCGACTGCCACGCGACGAGGACCATCATCGCCGCGGCGATCGCCGCCATCAGGCGGGCCAGAATGTTCTGGGCCTTCGGCGGCAGGCGCGAACTGAGCAGCTCCATGCCGATGTGCGCGCCCAGCCGGATACCCAACGGGATGCCGAGGAAGATCGACCAGACGAAGGTCAGGCGCGAGAGCTCGTCGGCGAAGCCGAGCGAGCTGTTCACGGCGTAGCGCAGCAGCACCTGCAGGGAGACCACGGCCACCATCACGCCGAGCATGCCGATGATGGCCCAGCCGGCCATCGTGTCGAGGGCATTCAGCCCCAAGGCCAGCGGGCGCAGCGGCCCGCGGTGGTGGGCGAGGTTCGAGGGCAGCAGTCGGCTCATCGTGGGTGCTCCGTCACGCGGGTCGGGAGGCTCAGGAGCCCGAGGCCTTCTTCACCTCGGCCAGCACGCGGTCGACCAGATCGGCGCCGACGCGCTTCTTGATGTCCTCAACAACGCCCGCCGTGGCCTTGCGCATCGCCTCGCGCTCGGCCGGCGGCATTGCGTCGTACTGCATGCCTTTCTTCTGCAGCTCGGCCAGCGCCGCGGCATCGGCCTTGGCGGCCTCCACGCGCTGCGTGGCCACGGCCTTGTTCATCGCGGTCGTGATCGCCTTCTGGAATTCGGGCGACAGGGCCAGGAACTTCTTGCGGTTCGCGACGACGGCGATGAAGTCGAAGAAGTGGCCGGTGTTCGAGACGTACTTCTGGACCTCGAAGAAGCGGCTGTCGTAGATCAGGTTGTACGGGTTCTCGTGACCGTCGATCACCTTCTGCTCCATCGCCGAGTAGACCTCGCGGATGTCCATCGCCAGCGGGTTGGCGCCGAGCGCACGGAAGGTGGCCAGGTGGGTCTCGTTGGGCTGCAAGCGGATCTTCAGGCCCTTCAGGTCGGCCATCGTCTTGATCGGGCGCACGCTGTTGGTGACCTGGCGCGGGCCGAGCTCCATGAAACCCAGCGCGATGAAGCCCTTGTCCTCGAGCTTCTTGTCGATCAGGTCGCCGATCGCGCCGTCCATGACCTTGTAGGCGACCTCGCGGTTCGGGAACAGGAAGGGCAGGCTGACCGCCTCGAGCTCGGGCACGGTGCGCGACAGGAAGGCCATGCCGACCCAGGTTGCGCCGATGGTGCCGGCACGGGTCTGCGTAACGTTTTCCTGCGCCCCGCCGAGCTGCATGTTGGGGAAAGTCTCGATGACCAGCTTGCCGCCGGTGGCCGCCTCGACGTCCTTCTTGAACTGCTCGATCGCGATCGACGACGAATGCTTGTCGGTGAAGTTGCCCGCGATGCGGAACTTCTCCTGCGCCCATGCGCCCGTCGGCACCGTGGCCGCCATCGCCAGACCGGCCGCCAACGCGGCGCCGTGAACCCATTTCGTCTTCATGCTGCTGCTCCTGATTGAAAGTTGGACCTGAACCGGCCTGCGGCGCAAAGCTTAGTGTTTTGGATACAAGAACTCAAGTAAATTGAATCCAATTTGATCGGTGTTTACCCGCGTTGCACCGCGCCGATGCGCTGCTTTGTCCGCCGATCCTGCAACGCAACAAACGGGCCAACATGCTCTGATGGCCCCGCAATTCCGGACGGCGCCCTCGTAGAGAAAGGCTTGCCAAAGCGAATTCACTGGCTATACTCGTCACGGTTTTGCATTCAATCTATGCACCGCTTTGGATACAACAATGCTCCGAAATGGAACGTCACGGCGCGCGGCGGCTGTCGAGCCGGCACCGAAGGACGGCCCGCCTCGCAAGCTGCCGGCCACCAAGGCGGCGCGCGCGACGCCGCGAGGTGCGCTCCCCAGCGTCGACGCGATCCACCAGCGTATGCTGACGGCCATCGTCGAGCACCGCCTGCCGCCGGGCACCAAGCTCGGTGAGGAGCGGCTGGCCAAGGTGTTCGGTGTCAGCCGCACGCAGATCCGCCAGGTGATCGAACGCCTGGCCCATGACAGCATCGTGACCGTCGTGCCGAACCGCGGCGCTTTCGTCAGCAGTCCGTCGGTCGAGGAGGCGCGCGAAGTGTTCGCGGCGCGGCGCCTGATCGAGCGTGACCTGATCCGCCAGGCCGCGCGGGTAGCGCAGCGCGCCGACATCCAGCGCCTGCGCGACCATGTCTCGAAGGAATCGGCCGCGCGCGCTGCGAATGACAAGCGGGCGATCATTCGCCTGTCGGGCGAGTTCCACCAGACCATCGCCGACATCGCAGGCAACCGCTTCCTGGCCAAGACAGTGCGCGACCTGGAGACCCTGACCTGCCTGGTCATCATCCTGTACGACGCGCCGAACGTGCCGGCCTGCCCGTACCACGAGCACAGCGACCTGGTCGACGCGATCGAAGCGCAGGACGCCGAGCGCGCCGCGGTGCTGATGGTCGCGCACTTGCGCCATGTCGAGGCCTCGCTCAACTTCGAGCGACCCGGCGACGGCGAGATCGATTTCGAAGCCGTCTTCGCCTGACGCGCGTCCCGCGTCACACCACCATGCGCCTGCTCGTCGTCAACGCCAACACCTCGGACATCGTCACCGAGAAGGTCGCCCGACAGGCGCAGGCCAGCGCATCGGCCGGCACCGACATCCTCGCCGTGACCGGGCGTTTCGGCGCGCGCGTGATCGGCTCGCGCGCCGAGCATGCGATCGGCGAGCATTCGGCGCTGGCGCTGGTGGCCGAACACGCCCCCGGCTGTGACGCCGTCGTCATCGCCGTCTCCTACGACACCGGACTGCGCGCGGCCCGCGAACTGCTGTCGATCCCGGTCGTCGGCATGACCGAGGCCGGCCTGCTGACCGCGTGCATGCTCGGCGGCCGGATCGGCGTCATCACGTTTGGTCGCCGCGTGCTGCCGCTGT
>DATDER010000189.1:0-6001 GCA_036523095.1 Rubrivivax sp. | reverse complement strand
GAGCGCCAGCGCGGTCGTGGTGGCGACGCAGGCGACGGTGCTCAGCGCCAGCAAGCGCTTCTTGGCCGCGCGCAGGTCGGCAAAGGCGCCGAGTGCGGGCATCACCAGCATCACCAGTGCGCTCGACAGGCCCAGCGCCAGAGTCCAGGCCAGGGTCCCCCAGTCGGCCCCGGCGGCAACCACCCCGACGAAGTAGCTGTTGAACACCGCCGTCAGGACCACCGTGGTGTATCCCGAGTTGGCGAAGTCGTACATCGCCCACCCGAAGACCTCGCGCTTCTTCACGCCTTCGTTGAGCGCGGCCTGGTCGAACAGGGGCATGGGATCCTCGAGCAGAGTGTCGTCGCGTCTATCATGCCCGCACGGGGCATACCCCCTGCGCGCGGGTGACGGAACAGGCAGACGTAGCGGGCTTAAAACCCGCAGCCGCAAGGCGTACGGGTTCGAGTCCCGTCCCGCGCACCAGGCCTATGGCAAGCCCAGCTCGCTGGCACGCGCAATGATGCGGTCGCGCCCGGCAAGAAAGCGCGGATCGGTGCCGACCCAGTAGCCGCTGATCGTGCTGCGGCGGAAATCCGGGTGCCGCGTCATCGCCTCCTGCATCACGCGCGCAGCTTCGTCGCGCCGCTCCTGTTCGGCCAGCGCCGCGGCGAGCAACACGAAGTAGAACGGCACGCGCGGATTGCCCGTCGTCGAGGCGCGCAGGGTCTGCTCGGCCTCGGCGTAGCGACCGAGCTGGAACTGGTTGAATCCCATCAGCCCCTGCCAGGTTGGCACGCGCGAATCGCGCGGGCTGATGCGGATCGCGCGATGGCAGGCGACGATGGCCTCCTCGAAACGCGCCAGGCGCAGCAGCCCTCCGCACCGATGGTGGTACGCAGTCGGCTCGTTGGGATGGTGGCGCACCAGCTGCTCGCTGATTGCGGCCAGCCCTTCCCAGTCGTGCCGCGTGTAGGCCATGCTCGCGTGCGCGAGGCGGGTCATCAGCAGATCGGGCGCGATCAGGTCGAGCTGGGCCAGCGCCTGCCCGGCGCGCGCCACGTCGCGCGCCGGATCGTCGCTCCATAGCCAAAGGACGAGGTTGACGTTGGACAGCGTCACACCGGCCAGCCCGCGACGCGACGCCGGATCGAGCGCCACCGCCTGCTCGAACAGCCGGCGAGAACGCTCCCAGTTCTCGCGCGTGACACCGCGCAGCAGCTCGGCCATGCCCTGCATCGCCAGGTCGTCCGCCTGCACCTGTTGCGGTTGCAGGCCGCGCCGCGCGCCGGTCGCGGCCACCGCGTCGCCCCACTCGACGGTCATCGTGCGGGCGATGCCGCCCGCCACGTCGCCGATCAGCGCGCCGATGTCGGCGCGCGGCACGTCGCGCAGCTCGGACCAGACGGTGCGGCCCGACGCGGTCTCGACCAGCGACACGGCCAGCCGCACCTGGTCGCCGTCACGCCGCGCGCGGCCGGTGACCACGTGCTCGACGCCCAGCTCGCGTCCGACCACGCGCGGGTCGACGTCCCTGCCCTTGTAGACCGCGGTGCTGCCGCGCCCAATAACCGTCGTGTCGGCCCAACTGCCGAGCAAGGCCGTCAGGTCGCTGGTCACGCCGGCGGCGAACCACTCCTCGGCGCCGCCGTCGCTCTCGAACGGCAGGATCGCGAGCGAGCGCGGCAAGGGTGAACCCGCCGCGCCGATGCCGACCCGCATCGCCATCAGGCCGGCGAGCACCAGCGCCAGCAGCAGGCCGGCAGCGCCGAACAACGAGGGCAGCCCCAGACGCGGCGAACCGCCGGACGGCGGCGCCGAGAGCGCCCCATCGGCAACAGGGGGCACCAGCAGGTAGCCACGCCGAGGCACCGTCCGCACGCGCTCGTGCTTGGCGTCGCCGAGCACGCGCCGGATGTCGCCGATCGCCTGCACCAGCGAATCCTCGGTCACGACCACGTCGCCCCAGACACGGCGCAGCAGTTCGTCCTTGCCGACCACCTGGCCGGCGCGCTCGCCCAACAGCAGCAGCAGCTTGAGGGCCTGCGCGCGCAAGTCGGTCGGCCGACCCTGGGCGTCGAGCAGCTCGCCGCGGCCGAGGTCGAGCACGAAGCCGGGCCAGACCAGGCGGTCCGAGGCGGCGAGGTCGGCACTGGGTTCGCGTTGCATCGGCGGTGGTGGCTTCCGGCGGCGCTGGGGGCAGCGATTTCGGGACAGTTTCGGAGCGATTTCGGGACTTCGCCGGCGCTCTGAACGATCTTGTGCCTACGGCATGCACAGCGCAAGCCGTTCAACCAGGAGCCTCTCCCATGAACCGAACCCTCATTGCCTTGCATGCCCTGCTGCTGGCGGCACCGCTGGCCTGGGCGCAATCCGCTCCCCAGCGCTTCCTGATCGAGCGCGACATGCCCGGCGCCAGCAAGACCAGCGCCGAGGAGTTCCGCAACGGCGCCGCCAAGTCCAACGCCGTGCTGCGCGACCTCGGGCCCGACATCCAGTGGGTGCACAGCTACGTCGCCGGCGACAAGGTGTATTGCGTCTACCAGGCGACGAGCGAGGCGCTGATCCGGGAGCATGCGGCCAAGTCCGGCTTCCCGGCCACCAAGATCACGCCGATCGCGGCGGTGCTCGACCCGACGACCGCGGGCCGCGGGCGCTGAACCGTGACGCTCGCCGCGACAGGGATGATGCGTCGCGCGCTGCTCGGCGCCTTCGCCGCGCTGCTCCTGCTCCACGTGCCGGCGCGCGCCGACGAGGCGGCCGTGCGCCAGGCGACCGAGGCGCTGGTGCAGGCCTGGAACCGTCACGATGTGAAGGCCTGGAGCGCGCACCTCAGTGAGGACACCTGGTACACGGAGACCTGGGACACGTACGAGCGCTTCAAGGGCCGCGAGAAGGCCGTCGGCTCGTTCACGTACAGCGTCGAGAACAGCGACCTGCAGTGGGACATCGTGCGCCTGAAGACGCGGCCTGACGGCGTGGTCAGCGTCGTGCTCGTGCAGCGTGTGTCGATGCTGCCCAAGACCAACGGCAAGTACGCCTCGGTGTTCACGAGCGACCCGTCGTTCGCCCGCTGGCGGCGCGACGCCGACGGCCGCTGGCGCGTCGGCTTCTTCACCTCGCACAAGGGCTGGGCCCTGGCCGAGATCAAGAAGGACGACGAAGGACAGACTGCTGCCGCTGCGTCGGCACCTGCCCCGGCCGTCACGGCTGCGCCGCCGCGCGCCGCGACGGGCAGCGAGCCGAAGGAATACACGACGTTCTGGGGCCGCTGGGCGCACGGTTGCAACTACTGCCACGGCCGGCCACCGGGGCTGCCATCGTCCGAGGTCGCCAGCCGGATCGTTGCCGTCGGCGCGGCCACCGCCAGCGGCGCCGAGCTTCGTGCCGCGATGCAGCGCAAGGAACTCGGCGGAACGATGGACCACGTCGTCGCCGACCCAGCGCTCACCGACGCGTCGCTCGAGGCCTTGCGTCGCTACCTGATCGACGTGCGCGACGGCGCGCTGCCCGACGCGCTGGTCTTCGACGCGCCCGGAGCGACCGGCGAACTGGCGCTACGCAACGAACGCTCCTCGCGCGACGCGCCGGCGAAGATCGCGCTGTTGCGCGTGTCCGGGCCGTTCGCCGTCGACGCGGGACGCAGCACCTGCCGCAGCGGCGGCACGCTCGCCGGTCAGTCGGCCTGCCGGCTGGTGCTGCGCGCCGCACCGGGTGCTGCGCCTAACGCAACGGGCGCCGTGGAGTGGCAACTGGCGCGCACGAGCGGCCTCGAGCCCCGCCCGCGCCGGACCTCGTTGCGGATCGGCGGCTGACAGGCACTCCGGCCGGCGCGATCATTGGGGTATGACCGGCCCGTACGCCCTGGAACGCTTCCTCGCCGCGCAGGCGCCGGTCATCGACACGGTGCTTGCCGAACTCGCCGCTGGGGTCAAGCGCAGCCACTGGATGTGGTTCGTCTTTCCCCAACTCGCCGGCCTCGGCCACAGCGAGTCGGCGCGCCTCTACGGGATTGCCTCGCGCGACGAAGCGCTCGCCTACTGGCGCCATCCGGTGCTTGGACCGCGGCTCGTGCAATGCTGCGACCTGCTGCGTCCCCATCCCGCGCGCGGCCCCGAGCGTGCGCTCGGCCCCATCGACGCACTGAAGCTGCGCTCGTGCCTGACCCTGTTCGAACAGGTCGCGCCCGAAGAGCCCGTGTTCGGCGAGCTGATCGACGACTATTACGGCGGCATGCGCGACCCGGCGACGCTCGCGCTGCTCGCCGGCTGAACCGCGCTCAGGCTGCCGTCGCGGCCTGCGCCGCCCTCACCTCCACTCGCACCTGTTCGGTCAACTCGGCCTTCAGTTCGGTGAAGGCCGGCGTGGTCTTGACCGAATAGTGGCGCGGGTGCGGCAGCGGAACCGCGCGGTCGAGCTTGATGCGGCCGGGACGCGCACTCATCACCACGACCCGGCTGCCCATGAAGACCGCCTCGTCGATATCGTGGGTGACGAAGAGCACCGTCTTCCTTTCGGCCTCCCAGATGCCGAGCAACAGCTCCTGCATCAACTCGCGGGTCTGGTGGTCCAGCGCGCCGAAGGGTTCGTCCATCAACAGCATGCGCGGGCCGTTGGCCAGCGCTCGCGCGATCGCGGTGCGCTGCTGCATCCCGCCCGACAGCTGCTTGGGGTAATGGTGTTCGAAGCCGCGCAGGCCGACTTTGCCCAGGAAAGCGTCGGCGACCTCGAGCTGCTGGGCGCGGCTCATGCCGCGCTCGCGCAGGCCGAAGCAGACGTTGTCGCGCACTGTCAACCAGGGGAACAGGGTGTAGCTCTGGAACACCATGCCGCGGTCAGCGCCGGGACCGTCGATGCGCCGGCCTTCGAGCATCACCTCGCCGGCGGTCTGCCGGTCCAGGCCGGCGACGATACGCAAGAGCGTGCTCTTGCCGCAGCCGCTGGGGCCGAGGATGGTGATGAAGTCGTTTTCGGCCACATCGAGGTCGGTCGCCTGCAGAGCCAAGGTCGAACCAGACGATGAAGCGAAACGGCGCTCGACGCCGCGCACGGAGAGGATGTTCATTTGCCGAGCTGCGCCCACGGAAAGAAGCGCCGGTTGGCGGCCTTGAAGGCAAAGTCGCTGACCAGCCCGATCAGGCCGATGACGATGATGCCGAAGATGATCTGGTCGGTCGCCAGCAGGGCCTGGCTGTCGGTGATCATGTGGCCGATGCCGCTCGACGCACCGATCAGCTCGGCCACGATGACGTAAGTCCAGGCCCAGCCGAGCACCATGCGCAGGGTCTCGGCGATCTCGGGCGCGGCGCCGGGAATCAGGACCCGACGCACCAGGCTTTGGTCGCTGCTGCCCAGCGTGTAGGCCGCCTCTACCAGGTCGCGCCGGGTGTTGCCGACGCTGACGGCGATCATCAGCACCAACTGGAAGAAGCTGCCGATGAAGATCACCGCCAGCTTCTGCGCTTCGCCGATCCCCGCCCACAGGATCAGCAGTGGAATGAAGGCCGACGCCGGCAGGTAGCGCGCGAACGAGACGAAGGGCTCGAAGAAGGCCTCGATCGGCTTGTACGCGCCCATCGCGACACCCAAGGGCACGGCCAGCGCGGCGGCGATGGTAAAGCCGCCGAGCACACGCCAGACCGTCATGCCGATGTCCTTCGCAAAGCCCATCTCGGTCAGCAGGGTGTAGCCGCTCTTGACCATCGTCAGCGGGTCGGCCAGAAAGGTCTTGCTGACGAAGCCCGAGAACGTCGCCGCCGCCCACACCGCGACGAAGAGCACGAAGAAGCTGACACCGAGCACGATGCGCGTGCCCGGCGCGACCGGGGTCAATGGCTTCACGTTGAGCTACTTGATGAAGCGCGTGTCGGCCAGCTTGGTCAGGTCGGGAATCTGCTTGATGATGCCGACCTCGAGCAACAGGTCGGCCGCTTCCTTGCTGAAGGCCGCGTGCTCGCCGGCAAAAAACGTCTGGTTCGCAGCGCGGTCCTGCCAGCGCAGGTACTTCTGGCTGGCCTCGAAG
>DATDER010000188.1:0-4229 GCA_036523095.1 Rubrivivax sp. | reverse complement strand
CTGCGCGCGGGCGCCGGCGCTAGCGGCGGCGCCGCGCCGGACGGCGCAACGCCGACCGAGGGTTCGTAAGGCCGGTCGAAAAACGGGTCTGACGATGGACGCGGGCGTGCCGCCGGCGCCTCGAAGGAACGCACCTCGATCCGCGCAGGGCGGCTGTCCTCACGCGGTTCCCTCTCGTCGCGATCGTCCGGATCACGCCGCGGGCGGCGTGGCGGGCGATCGTCGGCGATCTCGAAAGGCTCGATCTCGAGCTTCTTCTTGATCAGCTTTTCGATGTCGGCGACCAGCCGTGCATCGTCGCGCGCGACCAGCGTGACCGCGAGGCCCGACGCGCCGGCGCGGCCGGTGCGGCCGATGCGGTGCACGTAATCCTCGGCGTTGAAGGGCACGTCGAAGTTGAAGACCGCCGGCAGGTCGGCGATGTCGAGGCCGCGCGCTGCGACATCGGTGGCCACGAGCAGATCGACCTCGCCGGCCTTGAAGGCGGCGAGTGCCTTCAGGCGCTCGTCCTGCGATTTGTCGCCGTGCAGCGCTTGCGTCTTGAGGCCGTCGCGCTCGAAGCTGCGCGCCAGGCGCGCGGCGCCGAGCTTGGAGTTGACGAAGATGATCGCCTGCGACAGCTCACGCTGTTTGAGCAGTTGGCGCACGACCGCGCGCTTGTCGTCGTCGCTGACACTGTAGAAGCGCTGTTCGACGTTGGTCGCGGTCGCGTTGGCACGCGCCACTTCCACCGTCACCGGGTCCTGCAGGTAACTCTGCGCCAGGCGCCGAATCTCGGGCGAGAAGGTGGCCGAAAAGAGCAGCGTCTGGCGCTGCTTCGGCAGGTACGACAGGATGCGCTGCAGGTCGGGCAAGAAACCGATGTCGAGCATGCGGTCGGCCTCGTCGAGCACCACGTACTCGACCTGGTTCAGCACGCAGTTCTTGGCTTCGATGTGGTCGAGCAGGCGGCCGGGGGTGGCGATCAAAACCTCGACACCGGTCTTGAGCACCGCCGTCTGCGGCTTCATGTCGATGCCGCCGAAGACCACGGTCGAGCGCAGCAGCGTGTGCTTCGCGTAGGTTTTGACGTTGTTGGCGACCTGGTCGGCGAGCTCGCGGGTGGGCGTGATCACGAGCGCACGCACCGGGTGGCGCGCCGGTGAAGCGCTCGCGTTTTCGTGCCGGAGCATCTTCTGCAGCAGCGGCAGCGTGAATGCCGCCGTCTTGCCGGTGCCGGTCTGTGCCGCGCCCATCATGTCGCGGCCGGCCAGCACGAGCGGAATCGCCTTCGCCTGGATCGGTGTCAGCGCGGTGTAGCCGCTGTCGCCCACGGCGCGCAGCAACTTCGCGTCCAGCGGAAGGGTATCGAAGCGCAGCGGCGCTGCCACGGCATCGGGCACCACTTCGGGTTCAGGAGTCTCGAGGTCTTGGATCATTAACCCACGATTATCCCCCAGCGCCGATTTCAGCGCCTGTAGATGAGCCAGCGTGGGGTCTTGAAGCGCACGATGCGCCAGTACATGAAGACGTAGGTCACCCCGAACAAGCCGATGAACGCCGCCAGCACCGCGGTCTTGTTCCAGAACACCACCGCGGGCAGCACCGACAGCATGCACAGCAGCCACAGATAGGGTGAGGTCATCGAGTTGCGACGCGTCAACGCCTTGGCGGTCCGGTTGCCCACGGCCCAGCGCATCAGCCGGCGGTAGATCAGCGAGTGCAGATGGATGCCATCCGGCATGCTCGGCGGCGTGGCGCGGATGAAGCGTCGGCGGTAGATAGAGAACACGGTCTCGAAGATCGGGTACAGGCACACGAGCAGTGGGAACATCGGCGACACGGCGGCGTTGCGGTGCAGCAGCAGGATCGCCACCTCGGCGAGGTAGAAGCCGACGAAGTAGGCGCCGCCGTCACCGAGGAAGATCAACCCGGCGGGGAAATTCCAGACGAAGAAGCCGAGGATCGCGCCGATGCCGATCAGCGCGAGCGCCACGACGAGTGTGTCCCCGACCTGGAAGCCGACGTAGCCGAGGCTGACCAGGATCAGCACCGCACACATCGAGGCCAGGCCGTTGAAGCCGTCGATGATGTTGACCGAGTTGGCCACCCCGGCGACGGCGAAGATGGTCACCGCGATGGCCCCCGCAGTGAACGACACCACCCAGTCGAGGCCGGGAATCGCCGTGTGATCGATCACGCCGCCAGCCAACACCGCCGCGAGCAATGCCGACAGCGCCGTCGCGGCCAGGCGCCGGGCCGGGCTCACCTTCTTGGTGAAATCTTCGCGCACACCCTCCAGGAACGCCGGCAGGCCACACGCCACCACCACCGCCGCAGGCAGTCCGATCTCGGGCGATACCCACCAGAGCGCGGCCAGTCCGCAAAGCACCCCGCCCATGATGCCGACACCCCCGATACGGGGCACGGGCACGGCGTGAAACTTCTGCGGCCCATCGGTGTCGCTGTCCAACGCGGCGTGCCCGGCCCTGCGCGAAGCGCGCACCAAGGCCAGGGTCAACACCAACGACGCGATGAACGCAGCGCCCCACATGATCATCGCGGGATTGTAGGAGGGCCCCCTGGGCGCGCGATGCGCGCCTCGCCCGCGCTGACGCGAACCGGCACGTGCGCCGAACTAGAATCCGCGGCTCGCGACGCTGCCTGCCTGTTGTCGCACGATCCAGCGCGCACCTGAAGTGCTTGCCCAAGTTTTCGATTTCATGACCCGTCTCTCGCCTCTGTCGTCCCTGCAGTTCGGCTGCCACTCACCGGCTCGACGACTGCAGCGCTTGGCACTCGTCTGCCTGCTCGCCCTGGCCGCTGCATCGAGTCCGTCGATGGCGCAGCAGTCGATGCAATCGGGTCAACCCGGCAACGGTGAGACGGCAAACACCGGCACGACGCAACTGCGGCAGGCGCCGCCTTCCGCCGCCGACGCGGCCAGTGCGCCAGCCCGAGGTCGGGCAGCGGGCACTTCCCAGGACACCCTCCCGGCCTATGTGCCGGGCGAATTCGAGCGCTTCATGCGGCGCCAAAGCGGAGCGGAGGACCTGCGGCGTTTCGGCGCTGAACTCATGAACGCCAATGCCGCCCGCCAGCGCGACGAGTTGATGAGTGCCATCAGTGCCGGGCAGGTGCTCGACATCAGCCCTCTGGTGCCGCCCGACTACGTCGTCGCGCCCGGCGACGAGTTGCAGGTCACGCTCTGGGGCTCGATCGATGCCGACCTGCAGCTGAAGGTCGATCGCACGGGCCGCATCAGCATCCCGCGCGTCGGATCGATCATGGTCGCAGGGATACGGCACGCCGACCTCACCGAGACGATCAGCCGTCGTGTGGCGCAGGTCTTCAAGAACTACCAGCTAAGCGCATCGATGGCTTCGCTGCGGGGCGTTCGGGTTTTTGTCACCGGTTTCGCCGTCGCACCGGGCGCATACAACTTGAGCAGCCTGTCTTCCATCACCACCGCGCTGGCACGCGCCGGTGGGCCGGCGGCGGCAGGCAGCTTCCGCAACGTCGAACTTCGGCGCGCCAACAAGGTGGAGGCCGTCTTCGACCTCTACGACTTCATGCTCAGGGGCGACCGTTCGGCAGACCGGCTTATCCAGGCCGGCGACGTCATCCACGTCAATGCCGTGGGTACCCAGATCGCCGTGATCGGCAGCGTCAACTTCCCGGCGATCTTCGAGTTGAAGCCCGGCGAGAAGGTCGAGGACGCACTGCGCATGTCGGGCGGCTTTTCCGCCGTGGCCGACCGAAGCCGTGTGGCGGTAGAACGCCTCGACGACCGCAGCACGCTGCGGGTGACGCAATTGGCCTTGCCCCAGGGCCTGGGCAGCGCCCTCGGCAACGGCGACGTGGTCCGCGCATTCAGCGCCGTCGACGCTATGCTGCCGGTCGAGCGCCAGAACAAGCTCGTGCGGGTCGAAGGCGAGGTGCAGCGACCAGGCGACTACGTGCTGCCCGCATCCAGTTCCGTCGCCGACGCACTGCGCGCGGCGGGCGGCCTCACCGGCGCGGCGTACGTGTTCGGCACGGAGTTCAGCCGGGAGAGTACCCGCAAGACCCAGCAAGAGAGCTACGAACGTGCGCTGCGCAACCTGGAAACCGACCTTGCGCGTGCCACGGCTACCGCGCGAGTCGCCTCGACGGACGAGGCTGGAGCACAGACTGCCCGCAGTGCTGCCAACACACGGCTGGTCGAGCGGCTGCGTGCGATCAAGCCCACGGGACGCATCGTGCTGCAG
>DATDER010000187.1:0-12781 GCA_036523095.1 Rubrivivax sp. | reverse complement strand
TCGGCTTCCCGCCGGGCGGTGCGGCCGATGCCGTCGCGCGGTTGCTGGCCGACCAACTGCGTGGCAGCTATGCGCCGACGGTGATCGTCGACAACAAGGCCGGCGCAGGCGGGCGCATCGGCGCGCAGGCGGTGAAGACGGGCGACGCCGACGGCACCCAGTTCCTGCTCACGCCGGCGTCGATCCTGACGATCTACCCGCACGTCTACAAGAAGCTGGGCTACGACTCGCTGGCCGACTTCACCCCGGTCAGCTCGGTGGCGGTGGTGACCTTCGCCTTCAGCGTCAGTTCGGCGGTGCCGGCGAGCGTGAAGACGGTGGCCGACTACGTGGCCTGGGCCAAGGCCAACCCCAAGGAGGCCAACTACGGCTCGGCCGCCGCCGGTGCGACGCCGCACTTCGTCGGCACGATGCTCGGCCGTGCCGCGGGCGTGCCGCTCAACCACATCCCGTTCAAGGGCGGAGCGCCGCTGGTCAGCGACCTGCTCGGCGGCCAGATCCAGGCCGGCGTGAACGTGCTGCCGGAAGTGTTGCCGCATGCCCAGTCGGGCAAGCTGCGCATCCTGGCGGTGAGCGGCGCCAAGCGATCGCGCTTCCTGCCGGGCGTGCCCACGTTCGCCGAAAGTGGCTTCAAGGACGTCGCTGCCGACGAATACTTCGGCGTCTTCGTGCCGGCGAAGACACCACACGAGGTGGTGGCCAAGCTCAATGCGGCGATCCAGAAGGCGCTCAAGACCAAGCCGCTGGTCGACGGGCTCGAGAAGCTCTCGTTCGAGGTCGAGGGCCAGTCGGCGGCCGAGTTCGGCCAGATCGTCAAGGTTGAACTCGAGCGCTGGGGCCCGGTGGTCAAGGCTTCGGGCTTTTCGTCGGATGATTGAACGCGGCAACGTCGAAGGACATCCCATGCAAACCCAAGCGGTGACTGGCGAAGGTGAAGTGCTGTGGCAACCGACACCGGCACAGGTCGACGCGTCCCGGCTGGCGGCCTACCAGCGCTGGCTGGCGGCCGAACGCGGCCTGCAATTGCCGGACTACGCGGCGCTGTGGTCGTGGTCGGTGAACGACATCGAAGTCTTCTGGCAATCGATATGGGACTTCTTCGATGTGCAGGCCGACGGCGCGCGCCAGCCGGTGCTCGCCTCGCGGTCGATGCCCGGGGCCGAGTGGTACCCGAACGTGCGGCTGAACTACGCCGAACATGTGTTCCGCCACGCTACCGCCGACCGGCCGGCGCTGATCGCCCGCAGCGAGGACGCCCCGACGCGTGAAGTCTCGTGGGCCGAACTGCAACGCGACACCGGCGCACTCGCCGCGCGGATGCGGGAATGGGGGATCGTCGCCGGCGACCGTGTCGCGTCGTACCTGCCCAACCGCGTCGAAACCGTCGTCGCCTTTCTGGCCTGCGCCAGCATCGGCGCCATCTGGTCGAGCTGCGCACCCGACATGGGCGCCGGCGTGGTGCTCGACCGCTTCCGCCAGATCGAGCCCAAGCTGCTGCTGGCCACCGACAGCACACGCTACAACGGCAAGACGCAGGACCGCGCCGCGGTGGTCGACGAACTGCTGCGCGAGCTGCCGAGCGTGCGGGCGGTCGTGCATGTAGCCGGGCCGCTCGCCGCGCAGCGCCCGGTGACCTGGCGCGTTCGCACCGCGTGGGCGGCGGCCATCGAGGCCGAGGCCGGGCTGACATTCACACGCTTGCCGTTCAGCCACCCGCTATGGATCGTCTATTCCTCCGGCACCACCGGCATGCCCAAGGCGATGGTGCACGGCCATGGCGGCATCGTGCTCACGCACCTGAAGACCTTGGGCTTGCAGCAGGACCAACGGCCCGGCGACCGCATGCTCTTCCTCGGCGGCACCGGCTGGATCGTCTGGAACCTGCAGCTCGGCGCCTTGCTCACCGGCGCGTCGATCGTGCTGTACGACGGCAACCCGGCGTGGCCGGACCCGCAGGCGCTGTGGCGCTTCATGGACGAGCACTGCGTCACCGCGTTCGGCTGCGGTGCAGCGTTCCTGATCAATACGATGAAAGACGGCGTGCGGCCGCGCGACTTCGCGCCGCTGGACCACCTGCGCGCGATCTTCTCGACCGGCTCGCCGTTGCCGATCGACGCCTACCGCTGGGTCTACGACGCTGTGAAGCCCGATCTGTGGCTGGCATCGATCAGCGGCGGCACCGACATCGCGTCGGGTTTCGTCGCCTGCGCACCGACGCTGCCGGTGATTGCCGGCGAGATCCAGTGCGCCGAGCTCGGCGTCGCGGCCTGTGCGTTCAACGAGGCCGGCCGGCCGGTGGTCGACGAGGTCGGCGAACTCGTGATCACGAAGCCGATGCCGTCGATGCCGCTGTACTTCTGGGGTGACCCGGCGGGCCGGCGCTACCGCGAGAGCTATTTCGAGACCTTCGAAGGGGTTTGGCGCCACGGCGACTGGATCCGATTCACGCCCCGCGGCAGCTCGGTCATCTACGGCCGCTCCGACAGCACGATCAACCGCTTCGGCATCCGCATGGGCACGGCCGAGATCTACCGCGTCGTCGAGGAACTCGCCGAGGTGCGCGACAGCTTGGTCGTCGACCTGGAGTTCCTCGGTCGGCCTTCGTTCATGCCGCTGTTCGTGGTCCTCAAGCCCGGCTGCGTGCTCGACGCCGCGTTGAAGGCCAGCATCGCAGGCGAGATCCGCAGCAAGGCCTCGGCGCGCCACGTGCCCGACGAGGTCTACGCGGTCGACGAAATTCCGCGCACACTCACCGGCAAGAAGATGGAGGTGCCGGTGCGCAAGCTGTTGCTGGGCATGCCACGCGACAAGGTGGCGAGCGCCGATTCGATGGCCAACCCGGCAAGCCTGGAGTTCTTCGTCGGCCTGGCGGCGCAGCTCAACCAGGGGGCCTGAGATGGTCCATCCACAGCGTGTCCTGGTCACCGCCGGCGCCTCGGGCATCGGCCGTGCCATCGTGCAGGCCTTCGCCGCCGCCGGCGCCAGGATCCATGTGTGCGACCTGGATGCCGCCGCGCTGGCCGCGCTGCGCGCAGAGCTTCCGGCCGTGAGCACGTCGTTGTGCGACATCGGCGACCGTAGCGCCGTCGAAGCCATGGTTGCCGAGGCTGCGGCAGCGCTCGGCGGTCTCGACGTGCTGGTCAACAACGCCGGCATCTCGGGCCCTACGGCGAGCGTCGAGGACATGGACCCGGACGCCTGGGACGCGGTGCTGCGAGTCAACCTGAGCGGTACCTTCAACGTCACGCGCCGCACGATCCCGCACCTGAAGCGCGCGGGGGCGGGCACGATCCTGGTCATGTCCTCGCTCGCCGGCCGTTTCGGCTATCCGAACCGCAGCCCCTATTCGGCGAGCAAGTGGGGCCTGATCGGCTTCACGAAGACGCTCGCACGCGAACTGGGCGAGTTCGGCATCCGCGTCAACGCTATCCTGCCCGGCGCCGTGGAAGGGCCGCGCATCGAGCAGGTGCTCGAGGGCCGCGCTCGAGCCAGCGGCCGCAGCATCGCCGAGGAGCGCGCTGCAGCGTTGACCAACCAGTCCGTCAAACGTTTTGTCGCACCCGGAGAGATCGGCGTCCTGGCGGTGTTTCTCGCCTCCGATGCCGCGCGTTCGATCTCGGGCCAGATCGTGCCGATCGACGGCGATTCGCAAAGCGCTTCGTAACCAACAAGGAACCGGAAGTGGACACCACCCAGCTGATCGCCATCGACACCCACACCCACCTCGAGGTGTCCTGCCGCAACCCCTTCGACAACTACGGCGAGGAATACGACCGCGCAGCGGACAAGTACTTCCGTTCCAGCCGCCGGCCGACGATGCAGGAGACGATCGACTTCTATCGCGAGAAGAAGATCGGCTTCGTCAACTTCACCGTAGACGCCGAATCGCAGATGGGCCGCGCGCGCATCACGAACGAGGAGATCGCCGACGCGGCGGCGGCCAACCCCGACATCATGATCGCCTTCGGCAGCATCGACCCGCACAAGGGCAAGATGGGCGGCCGCGAGGCCCGCCGGCTGGTCGAGAGCCATGGCGTGAAGGGTTTCAAGTTCCACCCCACCGTGCAGGGCTTCCTGCCGGCCGACAAGATGGCCTGGCCGATCTACGAGGTCATCAACGAGCACAAGCTGCCCGCCATCTTCCACAGCGGCCACTCGGGCATCGGATCGGGCATGCGTTGCGGCGGCGGCTTGCGGCTGCAGAACTCCAACCCGATGCTGCTCGAAGACGTGGCGATCGCCTTCCCCGACATGCAGATCGTCATCGCGCACCCGAGCTGGCCGTGGCAGGACGAAGCGATCTCGCTCGCGATGCACAAGCCCAACATCTGGATCGACCTGTCGGGCTGGAGCCCGAAGTACTTCCCGCCGCAACTGGTGCAGTACGCGAACACGCTGCTGAAGGACCGCATCCTGTTCGGCAGCGACTTCCCGCTCATCACGCCCGACCGCTGGCTCGCCGACTTCGAGGAAGCGGGCTTCAAGGACGCCGTCAAACCCCTGATCCTGAAAAGCAATGCGATGCGGCTGCTGAACCTGGAACTGCCGGCAACGACCTGAGGCCGGCGAGCGCCATACCCTACCCAGGAGACCCCATGCAGTTCTATCTCAATGGCTACGCACCCGGCGACCCCGACATCCGAGCGGCCGCGCCGGGCATCGAACAGCGGGCAGCAGGCCTGCCCGAGACGGTCGACGTGCTCATCGTCGGCAGCGGCCCAGCAGGCGCGGTGCTCGCCGCGCAGCTCTCGTCGTTCCCCGGCATCAGCACCCGGTTGATCGAGCGCCGCGACGGCCCGCTGCAGGTGGGCCAGGCCGACGGCATCGCCTGCCGCACGGTCGAGATGTTCGAGGCCTTCGGGCTGAGTCAGAAGCTTGTGCGCGAGGCCTACGGGGTCAACGAGACCGTCTTCTGGCGCCCGTCGCCCGACGACCGCGGGCGCATCGTGCGCACCGGCCGCATCCAGGACGTCGAGGACGGCCTGTCGGAGATGCCCCACGTCATCGTCAACCAGGCCCGACTGCAGCAGTACCTGCTCGACCACATGCGCATGTCGCCGACGCGGCTCGAGCCCGACTACGGCCTCGAGTTCGTCACCCTGAAGGTCGAAGCCGAAGGCGAGCATCCGGTCGTCGTCACGCTGCGCGACGTGGCCAGCGGTGCCGAGAAGACGGTCCGCGCCCGCTACGTCGTCGGCTGCGACGGCGCCCGCAGCCAAGTGCGCGCGTCGATCGGCGTGGAGTTGCGCGGCGACTTCGCCAACCACGCCTGGGGCGTGGTGGACATGCTGGCGGTCACCGACTTTCCGGACATCCGGCTCAAGGCTGCGATCCAGTCGGCCGACCAGGGCAACATCCTGCTCATCCCGCGTGAGGGCGGCTACCTGGTGCGGCTCTACGTCGACCTCGGCGAGATCGACCCGAACCAGCGCGAAGCCTTCCGCGACAAGCACACGCAGGAGGAGGTCATCGCGATCGCGCAACGTGTGCTGCAACCGTACACGCTCGACGTCAAGGACGTGGCGTGGTTCGCGGTCTACCAGGTCGGCCAGCGGGTCACCGACCGTTTCGACGATGTGCCCGCGGCGCAGGCGGGATCGCGCCTGCCGCGGGTCTTCATCGCCGGCGATGCCTGCCATACCCACAGCGCGAAGGCCGGCCAGGGCATGAACGTGTCGATGCAGGACACCTTCAACCTCGGCTGGAAGCTCGTCGCGGTCCTCGAGGGACGATCGAGCCCGGAACTGCTGCGCACCTATTCCACCGAGCGCCAGGCGATTGCCCAGAGGCTGATCGACTTCGACAAGGAGTGGTCGAAGATCATGGGCTCGCCGCCGAAGGATCCGAGCCGGCCCGAACTCGGCGGGGTCGACCCGGCCGAACTGCAGGCGTACTTCGTGAAGTCGGGTCGATACACCGCGGGTGTCGCGACGCAGTACGCGCCGACGACGGTGCTGACCGCTGCCGCCACCCACCAGGCGCTCGCCAAGGGCTTCACGATCGGCATGCGGTTCCACTCGGCACCCGTCGTACGTGTCGCCGATGCCAAGCCGGTACAGCTCGGCCACGCCGCGCGTGCCGACGGCGCCTGGCGCATTTACGCCTTTGCCGATGCGGGTGGACAACGGCTGGGTGCGCTCGCTGGCATTCTGGCGGAGTCGCCGAACTCGCCGATTTGCAGGTTCACGCCTGCGGGCGCGGACATCGACAGCGTCATCGACTTTCGTGCCGTGTTCCAGCAGCCGCATCGCGAACTCAAGGTTGACGAACTGCCGTCGATGCTGCTCCCGCGCAAGGGCCGCTTCGGGCTCGTCGACTACGAGAAGGCCTACGCCCCCGACCTCAGGGCAGGCCCCGACATCTTCGACCTGCGCGGCATCGATCGTCAGCAGGGCGCGCTAGTCGTCGTCCGTCCCGACCAGTACGTCGCCAACGTGCTGCCGCTGGATGCGCATGACGAACTCGCGGCGTTCTTCGGCCGGTTCCTGCTCGATCGTCAGCAGCCAAGCCGCTGATCCTGAAGGGGAACGCAAGATGCTCGTCGGGGGTGTCTTGCGGTAACGGCGCTCAAGGCAACGCGGCGTCGATCGACCTGCAAGTCTCAGGTGCGGCAGGCCGATGTCGGTTTTGACGCGGCGATAATCGATCCCGCCGGCGCTCGTTGGCCGCAAGCCCGCCCGAAGCGATGTCTGCCACCGATTCCGCCGCTGCCACCGCAACCGTCCTGCCGCCCGAGCCGTCGCTGCCCAGCCGGCCACTGGAGCGGACGCTGCGCCTGTTCGCCGACGTGCGCGAAGGCGAAGGGCCGCGGCTGCTGGCACTGACGTTCAACGTCTTCCTGATCCTGGTCGCGTACTACGTGATGAAGCCGGTGCGCGAGGTGCTGATCCTGGCCCAGCCCGGCGGTGCCGAACTCAAGAGTTACGCCTACGCCGCCCAGGCCGTGCTGTTCGTCGTACTGGTGCCGTTGTACGGCGCCGTCGCCGCCCGGCTGCCGCGGCGGGCACTGATCAACGGCGTGACGGCGCTGTTCATCGCCTGCCTGCCGGTGTTCTACCTGCTGGCCGAGCGCGGCGTGTTCGTCGGGCTGGTGTTCTTCCTGTGGATCGGCGTCTTCAGCCTGATGGTCGTCGCGCAGTTCTGGGCCTATGCCAACGACGTGTACACGCCGGCCGCCGGCAAGCGGCTGTTCGCGGTGATCGCCTTCGGCGCGTCGGCCGGCGCGGTGGCGGGCGCGTGGCTGTCGGGCCGGCTGATCGACATCATCGGCGTGCACGCGCTGCTGCTGGCTGCGGCCGTCGTACTGGGGGTCAGCCTGGCGGTGTTCAATGCCATCGACCGACACGACAGCCGGCGGCGTCGCATCGGCCGCGCGACCGATGACCCGCCAGAGCAGCCGATCGGCGGCCGCGGCGCATTCGCGCTGGTGGCCCGCAACCGCTACCTGCTGGGCATGGCGCTGGTGATCCTGCTGCTGAACTGGGTCAACTCGGCCGGCGAGTACGTCCTCTCGGCGATCGTCAAGCAGGCGGCTGAAGCCGAGATCGCCGCCGGGCGGCTGACGCCGGCCGACCAGGGGCGCTACATCGGCGCGTTCTTCGCCGACTATTTCCAGCTCGTCAACGTCATCGGCCTGGTGCTGCAGCTGTTCTTCGTCTCGCGGCTGGTCAAGTGGCTGGGCGTGCCGGTCGCGTTGTGCGTGCTGCCGCTGGTCGCGCTGGGCAGCTACGCAGCGGCGATGCTGCTGCCCTCACTGGCCATCGTGCGCTGGGCCAAGACCGCCGAGAACGCGGTGGACTACTCGTTGATGAACTCGGTGCGGCAGATGCTGTTCCTGCCCACCACGCGCGAAGAGAAGTACAAGGCCAAGCAGGTGATCGACAGCCTGGTCGTGCGCTCGGGTGACGTGCTGGCCGCCGGCACCGTCTACCTGGGCACCACGGTCTTCGCGCTGGGTGTGTCGCAGTTTGCTGCGATCAACGTGGTGCTGGTGCTGGCCTGGCTTGCCGCGTCGGTGGCGACCGGGTTGGAGTTCCGCCGCCGCAGCGCCATGCCGGCCGGGGTGGCCGCATGTGCGCGCAGGGCAGTCCAGTGACCTCGATGGCGCCCCCATCCGCACCGCCGCAGGCCGCACCGCAGAAGCGCCCGTCGCTGCGCATTCTGGCCGGCCTGCTTGCCGGCGTGGCGGTGGGGCTGTTCTTCGGCGAGGACGCGGCGGCACTGCAACCGCTGGCCGACCTGTACATCCGCGGCATGCAGATGACGGTCCTGCCGTACCTGGTGCTCACGCTCGTCGGCGGCCTCGGACAGTTGGACCCGGCCACCGCGCGGCGGCTCGGCCTGCGTGCGGCCGCGCTGCTCGGGCTGCTGATCGTGCTGGCCTGTGCGGTCATCGCGGTGATGCCGCTGGCTTATCCGGCGCTGGTCAGTGCGTCCTTCTACAGCGACGCGCTGATCGAACCGGCGCAGCCCTTCGCGCTGGGTGAGCTGTACGTCCCGTCCAACCCCTTCTACGCGATGGCCAACGCGATCGTGCCTGGGTTGGTGCTGTTCAGTTCGGCGCTGGGCGTGGCGCTCATCGGCGTGCCCGACAAGGCGCCGCTGCTGGCGAGCCTGCGGGCGCTGGAGCGCGCGGTGGTGCGGGTCACGCAGCTCGTGCTGAGCCTCACGCCCTACGGCGTGTTCGCGATCTCGGCGTCGGTGGCCGGCACGATGTCACCCGAATCGCTGGGTCGACTGGAGGTCTACTTCGTGCTCTTCGGTGCCGCCGCGCTGCTGCTGGCCTTCGTGGTCATTCCGCTGGCGGTGGCTGCGCTCACGCCCTTCGGCTGGCGCCGGGTGGTGGGCATGTGCCAGGAGGCGCTGCTGACTGCGTTCATCGCCAACAGCGCCTTCATCGTGCTGCCGATGCTGGTGGAGAAGGTCAAGGCCGCACTGGCTGCGGAAGCGATGGACTCGACGGACACCCGCTCCGCCGTCGACGTGGTGGTGCCGATCTCGTTTGTCGTGCCCAACGCCGGCAAGCTGTTGACCCTGCTGTTCGTGCCCTTCGCCGCCTGGCTGGCGGGCGATCCGCTGGGCGTCGACGCCTACCTCGCGTTGTTCGGCGTCGGCATTCCCAGCTACTTCGCCAAGGCCCAGGTGGCGCTGCCTTTCCTGATGGACCTGCTGGGCGTGCCGCACGACCTGTTCCACCTCTACATCCCGTCGAGCATCATCACCGGCAAGTTCGATTCGATGGTCACCGTGATGAGCCTGCTGGCGCTGGCGCTGCTGACGGCCAGCGCCGTGTCGGGCCGCCTGCGGGTCGAACTGCGTCGCATCGCACCGGCATTGCTGATCATGCTGGCCGCCACGCTGGTCACGGTGGGGAGCCTGAAGCTGGGCCTGGCGCATGCCATCGACACC
The DNA here is from genome assembly GCA_036523095.1 of Rubrivivax sp. Taxonomy (GTDB): domain Bacteria; phylum Pseudomonadota; class Gammaproteobacteria; order Burkholderiales; family Burkholderiaceae_C; genus Rubrivivax. Next base: position 3,373 of record DATDER010000187.1, on the reverse strand, counting down.
GTCTACCGCAAGGACGAAGCGCTGAAGAACATGCATCTGCCGCGCGCCACGCTGCCGGTCGTGCTGCTGACCGAGGCGCCACCGGCCCAAGCCGTGCCGATCCCGGCGCTGCAGCGCATCCGCGCGCGGGGGGTGCTGCGGGTGGCCTTCGTCGGCGACCGGGTGCCATTCGTCTTCGTCAACGCACGCGGCGATCTGGTGGGCATGGAGGTCGAGCTGGCCCAGCGGCTGGCGCAGGACCTCGGCGCGACGCAGGTCGCCTTCGTCCCGGCGGAGCTCGGCCAGATACCCCGCCTGCTGGCCGAGGGCCGCATCGACGTCGCGATGGGTCTGCCCTACCTGCCCGAACTGCTGACGCAGGTGGCCTATTCGCTGCCTTACCTGGACAGCGTGCTGGGCCTGGTGGTGCGCGACGAACTGCGCGACGACTTTGCCTCGGCCGTCCGCCTGGCCGGGCGCTCGCCGGTGACCATCGCGCTGCCGGGCGACCTGCCCGCGATGCAGGATCGCCTGCGCGAGCAACTGACCGGCGTGGAACTGCGTTTCGTCGCGCTGTCGTCGCCGAAGGACTTCCTTGAAGGCAGGGTGCCGCAGGTCGACGCCTTCGCCATGCTGGCCGAGGCCGGTGCGGCGTGGTCGATCCTGTACCCGGCCTACTCGGTGGTGGTGCCGCAGCCGGGGGCGATCGCGGCACCGGTCGGCGTCGGCATGCGCAGGGGTGACGCCGAACTGGCCGGCGTCATCAACGACTGGCTCGTGATCCAGCGCAGTGCGGGTACGCTGAGGCAGGTGCGAGACTACTGGGTGCTCGGGCACGGTGCCAGGAAGACCGTGCCGCGCTGGTCGATCCGCCATGATGTGCTGGGCTGGGACCGCCGCGCCGACAAGCCGGCCCGATGATTTCCGTGTACAGAGGTGCCCGAGTGATGCAACGAATTCAAGTCCTGACCCGGCAAGCGCTGCGGTCTCTGCTGCTCGCCGCCACGGTGGGCTCGGGCGCCGTTCTGGCGGCCGGACCGGCGCCGAGCGCCGACGACACGGCCGCGCAGTACAAGCGCTGGGTCGTCGAGATGAAGGAGCAGCCGCGCGGCCCCTTCAGCGGCATCAAGTGGTTCTGCCGCGACGGCCGCGTGCTGGCGCCGAAGGACTACGCCTGCGCCGGCAAGGGCCAGGGCTGGCAGCACGGCGAGTGGAGCGACCGGACACGCCAGATCCGTGCCCAGGGCTACCTGGTCGCCAACCTGCTCGCCGGGCTGGATGTCGAGAAGGCACTGGCCGACCCGGCATTCGCCGATGCCTACGCCCAGTGGCTGGTCGAGAAGTTCCTGGTTTCGGCCGACGACGGCTGGATCCTGCGCAAGGCCCAGTACTACCGCGGCGCGGTGCAGGAAGAGGACGAGCGCGATACCGCGCGGCGCCTGCTGATCGGCATGGCCGGCCAGCCGGCCTGGGTCGGCCATCGCTTCGTCGCGCTGCGCACGGGCGCGCGTCTGCTGCCCCATGGCGTCGACGGTGCGTCGGCGCAAAAGGTGCGCAACCTGGCCGCGGCGCTGAACGACCGCGACGCGGGTTTCGAGAAGCTGCGCATCAAGATCCACAACAGCCCCGAGGCGTCCGATGCCGACGCGGTGCGGGCCTGGGCCACCAGCGCCACGGACCCCAGGCTGGCCGAGCAGGCGCGCACGCTGGCCGCCGAGATCGACCGCGTCTACGCACCGCGCCCGTTCACGCAGGCGCTGGACGCGGCGGCCAAGGAACTCGCCGCCGACGCGGCGCTGAAGCCGGTGCTGCAGGAGGCGCGCACGGCCTTCGCCGCGGCCGGCGCTGCCGAACAGCGCCTGGCGGCGTCGGCGGCGCTGCTGCGGCAGCTGCGTGACGTCCTGCCGCAGGTCGCGGCCGGCCCGCGCCGCCTGGGATTACTGGACCTGTCGCTGGCCGCCGAAGGCGAACACTTCCGCGCCGCGGTCGAGTTGCGCAGTGCCGACGACAAGGGCGCCAAGACCAGCCGCGCCGGCATGATCGCGCGGCTGAAGGCCGGGGCCGACGCCGCGTATGGCGCCGGCCTGATCGGCGCACGCGAACGCGCCGAACTGGACAAGGCCTGGGCCCGCTTCTCGGCCGACGAGATTGCACTCGGCGAGCACCTCGCGGCGCTGCGCTCGCTGGGCCTGTTGCCGGGCTGGAGTTCGCAGACGCTGCGCCAGCACTTCGGCGAGGCGATGGACAAGCTGACGGCGATCGAGCCGATGGCCGAGCTGTTCATCCAGGACCAGTTGCGCGGCAGCCCGCTGCTGGCCTATTCGCAGGGGCTGGACACGCTGTCGCGCGACGCCAACCGTGCGGCCGGCGTGCAGCACCGCCTGCTGGGGCGCGAGATCGGGGCCGGCTTCACGGCGCTGAACCCCGGGCTGGCGCGTGGCGTGCTGCATGCGAACCCCGACATGAAGGCGGTGGGTGGCTTGCGCGCCGACGGCATCTACCTGCTGCCGGAGACGGTGTCCGAGCTGCCGCCGGTGGTCGGTATCCTGACCGCGGGTGCCGGCAACCCGCTGTCGCACGTGCAACTGCTGGCGCGCAACCTCGGCATCCCCAACGTCGCGGTCGATCCCGCCTTGCTGCCCGACCTGCGCCGCCTCGATGGCAAACGCGTCGTGCTGGCGGTCAGTCCGGCCGGGCTGGTCGAGATCCACGACGATGGCCCGAAGTGGGACGCGGCCTTCGGCACCGAGGCCGGTAAGAAGCCCGAACAACCGGTGATGTTCGCGCCCGACCTGAGCAAGCTCGACCTCAAGCAGCGTGACCTGGTCAGCCTGGACAAGCTGCGGGCTGACGATTCGGGCCGCACGGTCGGCCCCAAGGCGGCCAAGCTCGGCGAGTTGAAGTCGCGTTTCCCGGACCGCGTGGTGGGGGGCGTCGGCCTCCCGTTCGGCCTGTACCGCAGCGCGGTGCTGGACAAGCCGTACAAGGGCAGCGGCAAGACCGTCTACCAGTGGATGGTCGAGAGCTTCCGCAAGCTCGAGGCGCTGCCGGCCGGCTCGGCCGAGGCCGCAAAGGCGAGCGAGGCGCTGCGCGCCGAGATCTACGCCATCGTGCGCAACACCGACCCCGGGCCGCAGTTTCGCGAGCGCCTGCGCGCGGCGATGACACGCGAGTTCGGCGCCGATTTCAAGGGCGGCGTGTTCATCCGCAGCGACACCAACGTCGAGGACCTGCCCGGCTTCACCGGAGCCGGCCTGAACCTGACGCTGTTCAACGTCGTCGGCTTCGACAACATCGTCAAGGGCATCACCGAGGTCTGGGCCTCGCCGTACACCACGCGGGCGTGGGCCTGGCGGCAGTCGCACATGTCGGGGCCCGAGCACGTCTATCCGGC
>DATDER010000186.1:0-6134 GCA_036523095.1 Rubrivivax sp. | reverse complement strand
GACGATGTCGTCGGAGCCGAAGCTGGTAAAACTTGAAAGGTGGCGGGCGACCTGCGTCACGACCGGGAAGGTCAGTGCGCCCTTGTCCTTGTTGATCCCGTTCGGGTCGGTCACACGCGAGCCGCCCTGGCCGTAGCCGGTACAACTGCCTGCGAGTGCAGGATTGGAGAGCGATGCCGGGCACGGAATCACCGTCGTGCCGGCTGGCGTGGTGAATCCAAGGACCGCCTGCGTGATCGGCACGCCGACCCTGGCCGCGACCCAATCGACCCAAAGGTTGGCGGTATTGGTATTGCTCGCGGCGGTATAGCCGGTATGCGTATTGGTGGTGAAGCGGCCGCCAAAGAACGGTGGCTGGCCCGTGCCAGACAGCGACGCAGCCAGGGCGTAAGTCCCCAGGTCCGACAGGCTGTCGCCGAAGGAGACGATCTTGCCGATCTTCAGTTCGTCTTCGCTGCCGCCGCAGGCGACGAGCAGGACGGCGCCGGCGACGACCGACAGCGCAGACAGATGCCATTGACGGCGATGGATCATGAGGTCTCCTAATGTGGTTCTGGGTCGCCGACAGAAAACGAACGCTCGTGCGCTTTTTGTCGCCAAACACTATAGCGGCGGCCCTGCGGCGCTCGAGAGCGTGGAAACCCCGCCCGCCGGACTACCGGTCAGTGCGCCTCGTCCCAGTTCGCACCCACACCCACCTCGGCCAGCAGCGGCACGCTCAGGGTCGCCACACCCGCCATCAGCCGGGGCACTTCGGTACGTGCCCACTCGAGTTCGTCCGAAGGCACTTCGAACACGAGTTCATCGTGCACCTGCATGATCATCGTCGTCGCGCGCTGTTCGCGATCGAGAGCGCCCTGGACTGCAATCATCGCGAGCTTGATCAGGTCCGCCGCCGTGCCCTGCATCGGAGCGTTGATGGCCTGGCGTTCGGCGGCGCTGCGTCGCGGGCCGTTGCCGCCGCGGATCTCGGGCAAGGTGATGCGGCGACCGAACAGCGTCTCGACGTAACCCCGTTCGGCGGCGCGCGCCTTCGTCTCTTCCATGTAGCGCTTGACCCCGGCAAAACGTGCGAAGTACCGCTCGATGTAGTCGCGTGCCGCCTTCTGCTCGATGCCGAGCGACTGCGCCAGCCCGAACGCTCCCATACCGTAGATGAGGCCGAAGTTGATGGTCTTGGCATACCGGCGCTGTTCGCTGCCGACCTCGCCCGCCGGCACGTTGAAGACTTCGCTCGCGGTCGCGCGGTGGATGTCCACGCCGTCGGCGAACGCACGGGTCATGCCGGGGTCGCCGCTGATGTGGGCCATGATGCGCAGCTCGATCTGCGAGTAGTCGGCGCTCACGATGTGGTGCCCCGGCGGCGCGACGAAGGCCTCGCGCACACGCCGGCCCTCGGCGGTGCGGATGGGGATGTTCTGCAGGTTCGGGTCGTTGCTCGCGAGCCGCCCCGTCACCGCCACCGCCTGCGCGTAGTTGGTGTGCACGCGCCCGGTCTGCGGGTTGACCATCAAGGGCAGCTTGTCGGTGTAGGTGCCCTTGAGCTTGGACAGGCTGCGGTGTTCGAGCAGCTTGGCCGGCAGCGGGAAGTCGGCCGCCAGTTCCAGCAATACGTCTTCGTCGGTGCTGGGTGCACCGCTGGCGGTCTTCTTCTTCACCGGCAGGCCCAGTTTGCCGAACAGGACTTCGCCGATCTGCTTCGGCGACCCCAGGTTGAAGGGCTGGCCGGCCAGCGCATAGGCCTCCTGTTCGAGCGCCACCATGCGTTCGCCGAGTTCGCGGCTCTGCTGTGCCAGCACCGCGCTGTCGATCAACACGCCGTGGCGCTCGATACGCCCGAGCACCCGGCTCGCCGGCAGTTCGATGGCTTCGTAGACGAATCGCAGGCCGGCTTCTGTTTCGATCTGCGGCCAGAGCACCTGGTGCACGTGCAGCGTCATCTCGCTGTCTTCGCCCGAGTACTCGGTGGCACGCTCGACATCAACCTGCGCAAAGGCGATCTGGTTCGCGCCCTTGCCGCAGAGGTCTTCGTAAGCCAGCCCTTTGCGGCCGAGGTGGCGCTCGGCCAGGTTCTCCAGGCTGTGCGGCTTGTGCGCCTCGAGCACATAACTCTGCAGCAGCGTGTCGTGGCGGTATCCACGCACGGCGATGCCGTGGTTGGCGAGCACGTGGGTGTCGTACTTGATGTTCTGGCCGACCTTGGCCGCGGCCTCGTTCTCGAGCCAGGGCTTCAGCCGCGCCAGCACGTCCTGCAGCGGCAGCTGGTCGGGCGCGCCGGGTCCGTTGTGCATCAGCGGCACGTAGGCCGCGCGGCCGGGTTCGACCGCGAAGCTGATGCCGACGATGCGCGCGCGCATGCCGTCGAGCGAATCGGTCTCGGTGTCGAGCGCCACCAGCGGGGCCTCTTCGATCACGCGCAACCAATGGTCGAAGCGCTCCCAGCTCAGCACGGCTTCGTATTCGCGCGCGAGCTCGGCATGCGGCTTTGCGACTGCCGGCGCCGCAGCCTCGGTGGCGGTGCTCGGGCCCGCACCAGGTGCTTCGAGCTCCTTTCGCCAAGCCTTGAAACCGAAGCGGGTGTAGAAGTCGAGCAGCCCCGGCCGGTCGACTTCGCGCAGCGCCAGCGCGTCCAGCGCGGGCCAGCCCGGCACATGGCCCGAGAGGTCGCAGTCCGTGGCCACGGTGACAAGACGGCGGCCCTTCGGCAGCCAGTCGAGCGCCTTGCGCAGGTTGTCGCCGATGCTGCCCTTGATGCTGTCGGCCGCGGCGATGACACCATCGAGCGAGCCGTAGTCGGCGATCCACTTCGCGGCCGTCTTCGGGCCGACCTTGTCGACACCGGGCACGTTGTCCACGCTGTCGCCGACGAGCGTGAGGTAGTCGACGATGCGCTCCGGCGCGACGCCGAACTTGGCCCGCACACCGGCCTCGTCCAGCCGCTCGTTGCTCATCGTGTTGATGAGCGTCACGCTCGGCGTGACGAGCTGCGCCAGGTCCTTGTCGCCGGTCGACACCACGACCTTGTGGCCGGTCGCGGCGGCCACACGTGCCAGGGTGCCGATCGCGTCGTCGGCCTCGATCCCGGGCACTTCGAGCACCGGCCAGCCGAGCAGGCGCACGACTTCGTGGATCGGCTCGATCTGGCGCGCCAGGTCTTCGGGCATCGCGCTGCGGTTGGCCTTGTACTCGGCGTACCAGTCGTCGCGGAAGGTCTTGCCCTTGGCGTCGAAGACACAGACCGCGTGCGCCGCCGGTATCTGCTCGCGCAGCCGTTTCATCATCGCCACCACGCCGTGGATCGCGCCGGTGGGCACGCCGTCCGGGCCGCGCAGATCGGGCAGCGCGTGGTAGGCGCGGTAGAGGTAGCTGGAGCCGTCCACCAGCAGCAGGGTTTCTTCACGCATGCGCGCATTGTGCTTCGCGGGCCGGGGGCGGGGCGGCGCGTAAAATCGCAGCGATGCAATCCCTGGCCGCACTGGTGATTTCGGCCGCAGCGGCGGCGGCCTCATCGCCGCCCCCAGCCCGCGCGCCCACGGCGCAGCCCACGCAAACCGTGCCCGGCGAGCCCACGGTGCAGCGTCGTGTGGCCGAAGACGACAACGTGCGCATCGAAGAGACGCGAGTGCGCGGCGAGAGCCAGCGCATCGTCGTCAAGCCGAAGACGGCCGGCGCGAAGGAATACGAGATCGAGCCGAGCACGGGCGCAAACGATCCTTCGCAGCGCAACCGTCGCGCCGCGGGCGAGCGCGTCTGGCGCATCTTCAATTTCTGATGTCGACCCCCAACACGCCTGCGGCGTGGCCCCCTTTGGCACCGAAGGGGCCCCTTCGTGGCCCTTGGGGAGCACGCCGCCTGGGGCGGCCCGGCGCGGCCTGACCGCATGGCGGTCTACACCGAAGTCGGCCTCGCCGAGGCCGACCTGCTCGTACAAGCCCTGGGCCTGGGCGCGTTGACCGACCTGCGCGGCATCCGCGCGGGCATCGAGAACACCAACTACTACGCCAACACCGCGCGTGGGCAGTGGGTGCTGACGATCTTCGAGCGCCTGTCGCGCACGCAGCTGCCCTATTACCTGGAGCTGATGCAGCACCTGGCGCTACAGGGCATCCCGGTGCCGGCGCCGCAGGCCGCACCCGATGGCGCGCTGCTGCACACCCTGGCCGGCAAGCCCGCCGCGGTGGTGACACGCCTGCCCGGCAGCCACCGCCTCGCCCCCGGCGCGTCGCACTGCGAGCAGGTGGGCGAGATGCTCGCGCGAATGCACCACGCCGGCAGCCGGTTCGCCGGGCAGCAACCGCATTTGCGCGGTCTCGCCTGGTGGGCCGAGACCGCACCCACCGTGCTGCCGCATCTCGACGCTGCGCGTGCCGCCCTGCTGTGCGACGAACTCGCATTCCAGCAAGCGGTCGCGGCGTCGGCGGCGGGCCAGTCGCTCCCGCGCGGCCCGATCCACGCTGACCTGTTCCGCGACAACGTGATGTTCGACGCCACCGCGGGCGAAGACCGCCTGTGCGGCTTCTTCGACTTCTACTTCGCCGGCACCGATGCCTTGTTGTTCGACGTCGCGGTCTGCCTCAACGACTGGACCATCGACCATGACAGCGGCCGCCTCGTCGAGGAACTCGCGCTGCCCTTCCTGGCCGCCTACCAGTCGGTGCGCCTGCTGACGCCGGGCGAACTCCGCCTGCTGCCCGCGCTGCTGCGCGCCGCCGCATTGCGCTTCTGGTTGTCGCGCCTGTGGGACTGGCACCTGCCGCGTGACGCCGCGCTGCTGGCGCCCAAGGACCCGGCGCACTTCGAACGTGTGCTGCGCGATCGCGTGGACAATCCCTGGCACCCGCCGTTGTAGAGCCCCCATGTCCTTACAGTTGAAAACCGTTGCCCCTGCGCAGGGGGTGCACTGGCTGCGCGAGGCCTTCCGCCTGTTCGCGCGCGCGCCGCTCGGCTTCAGCCTGATGTTCGTCGCGTTTCTGGTCACTGCCGTGTTCAGCTCGGCGATCCCGGTCGTCGGGCCCCTGCTGATGCTGGCGGCGCTGCCGCTGTTGTCGCTCGGCTTCATGATCGCGTCGGAATCCGCGCTCGCGGCCGGCCCGGTGCACCCAGGGCAGTTCCTGGCGCCGCTGCGGGGCGACAAGGTGCGCCGGCGATCGCTGCTGATCCTGTGCGCCGCCTACGGCATCACCTCGCTCGCAGTCCTGCTGCTGAGCGACTGGGTCGACGGCGGCGCTTTCGAGCGCCTGCAACGGCTGATGGCCGAAAGCGGCAAGTCGGCCGAAATCGACGCCCTCATCGCCGAGCCCAGCTTCACCTGGGGCCTGTTCATCCGCTTCGGGCTCGCGGCGCTGCTCGCGGTGCCGTTCTGGCACGCCCCGGCGCTGGTGCACTGGGGCGCGCAGGGGCCGGCGCAGGCGCTGTTCTCGAGCGCACTGGCGGTCTGGCGCAGCAAGGGCGCCTTCCTCGTCTATTCGCTCGCCTGGCTCGCCATCATCCTGCTCTTCGGCGTCGTGGCGGCGCTGCTGTTCCGCCTCTTCGGCGCGGGCCAGATGGCCGGCCTGGTCGCGCTGCCGGCCGGCCTGATCTTCTCGACCGTGTTCTACGTCTCGCTGCTGTTCACCTTCAGGGACAGCTTCGACGCGAACGAGCCCGTCGCCACGGCACCCTGAAGCGACCGCGCCGCGCAGGCTTCAGGCTTGCAGCCCGCGCTGGCACAGGCAGGCGCCAGCCCCTTCACCGGCACTCGGCCGTGCGCAGGCACGGCCTCATGTCCGGCTCAGGCCCCGACCGGCTTGCCGTCGCTGCGGCGCACGACCACGGTGGCCGAGCGCGGCGGCAGCGCATTGCCTTGCACGTTGGACGGCCATTGCCCTTTCGGGTGCTGGATGTTGACGAAGAAGGTCTTCAGGTCGGGGGTGTAGGCCAGGCCGGTGATCTCGCAGCCGGTGGGCCCGACCAGGAAACGCGTCGATGCCTTGCTGACCTGGTCGACGTGGTACATCGCGTTGTTGCCGAAGGTGTTGGTCACGCCCGTGCCGGTGCCGGCGTCGGTCTGCACCCAAAGGCGGCCTTTCGGGTCGACGCGGATGCCGTCGGGGCTGGAGAAGGTGTCGCCGCTGATGTCACCCTTGAGGTTTGCG
>DATDER010000185.1:0-8098 GCA_036523095.1 Rubrivivax sp. | reverse complement strand
GGAGGGCTCGAGGGCGGCGATGACCTCGATGAGCTTCTGCGGGTTGCGCTCCTCGATCTCGATGTCGATGGAATCGATGCCGGCAAATTTCTTGAAAAGGACCGCCTTGCCTTCCATCACCGGCTTGGAGGCGAGCGGCCCGATGTCGCCCAGCCCCAGCACCGCGGTGCCGTTGGTGATCACGGCCACCAGGTTGCCGCGCGCGGTGTAGCGGAACGCGTTGGCCGGGTCGGCGACGATCTCTTCGCACGCGGCAGCGACGCCGGGCGAGTACGCCAGCGCCAGGTCGCGCTGGTTCACGAGCTGCTTGGTCGCCGCGATGGCGATCTTGCCGGGAGTCGGGAACTCGTGGTATTCGAGCGCGGCGCGGCGCAATTCGGCCCGCATTTCGTCTGAGTTCGTCATCTTGAGCAGCTTCCGTGGGTAAGCGCGAGGCGGGCGGGAGGCGGGCGCGGATTGTAGGGGGGGCTCCGCCTCGCAGTGTCCTGCAGACGCGGGCTGCGTGGCATGCGCGAAACTGCTTAGCCGCCGCGGCCCGGCACCCACCAATACTCGCCGCCAATGGACTTCCCCCGCGCCATCCGGGCTGCGACCGAACCCCGCCGCCGGCGCTGGCGCCGCATGCTGTTGTGGGGCGCGCTGGTGCTGCTGCTGCTGGTGGCGCAGACGCTGCTCGTCGTGCTCACGGTCGAATTCGAGTCTTCGCAAGCGCAGGAGCAGACCGAGGCGGTGGCGACCGAGGTCGCGGCGGATGTCAAGCGCGAGGCCACGCGGGCCATACAGGCCCTGCAGGCGCTGGCCTGGAGCCGCGACACCCAGCCCGCCTGGGAGGACCGCTCGCGTGTGCTGATGCAGTCGCGGCGCGAGATCCTGCGCCTCGAGCGCCGCGACGCGTCGCGCGTGGTGATCGAGGGCGTCGACTCGCCCCTGGGGCCGCCGCTTTTCGCCCACCTGACCCGCGCCGAGCTTGATGTCGAGGCCGAACTGGCCTGCGCGGCGGCGCGACGCTCGGCGGCGCCGTCCTTTTCGCGCAGCTACTTCGTGCCGCTCGAGGGGGGACTCGGGCTCGAAGTGATGGACCTGTGCCTGCCGGTGCAGGAATCCGGTCGCACCGTCGGCTACTCGGTCGCGACGCTGGGGCTGTCCCACATGATGGACGCCGCACTCGGGCCGGCAGTGGCACGCGGCTACGAGTTGTCGTTCGTGGAAGGCGACCGCGCGCGTTTGGCGCGCGCCGGCGCGGTGCGGGGGGCGGGTGTCTACGCGGCCGAGCGGGTGGTCGACCTGCCCGGCCTGTCGATTCGCCTGCGCGCCGACAGCGTCGCCGGCCGGCCCAGCCTGATCCCGAACCTGACCCTGGCGCTCGTGCTGGGGTTGTCGATCGGGCTCTTTGCGGTCGTGCTGCTGCTGGCGCGCGACGTGCGCCGCCGTGCCCTGGCCGAGCGTGCGCTGGCCGAGTCGCTCGCCTTCCGCCAGGCGATGGAGGATTCGCTCTCGACCGGCCTGCGCGCACGCGACCGCGACGGCCGCATCACCTATGTCAACCCGGCCTTCTGCGGCATGGTGGGCTTCAGCGCCCAGGAACTCGACGGCGCCTCGGTGCCGCCGTACTGGCCGCCCGACCGGGTGGAGGAATACACCCGCCGGCAGTCGCTGCGGCTGTCCGGGACGGCCGAACGCGGGCCCACGCGCGAGGGTTTCGAGACCGTCTTCATGCGCAAGGGCGGTGAACGTTTCCCGGTCATGGTCTACGACGCGCCGCTCGTCGATGGCAGCGGACAGCAGACCGGCTGGATGAGCGCCGTCGTCGACGTGAGCGGCCAGCGGCGCGCCGAAGACCTGGCGCGACAGCAGCAGGAGCGCCTGCAAGCCTCGGCCCGGCTGGCCACCGTGGGCGAGATGGCGTCGTTGCTGAGCCACGAACTGAATCAGCCGCTGGCGGCCATCGCCAGCTACGCCGCGGGATCGCAGAATCTGATCGAACGCCCGGACGAGCAGACGCTGCCACTGCTGAAGCAGGCGCTGGCGCGCATTGCCGAGCAGGCCGAACGTGCCGGCCGGGTGATCAAGAGCGTGCACGACTTCGTGCGCCGGCGCGAGCAACACCACGAATCGATCGGCGCCGACAGGCTCTTCGAAGCGGTGCTGCCGCTGGTGCGCTTGCAGGCGCGCAAGAGCGGCACCCGGGTCGACCTGGACCTGCCCGAGCGCGCGCCGCTGGTGCGCTGCGACCGCACGATGGTCGAGCAGGTGCTGCTGAACCTGGCACGCAACGGGATCCAGGCGATGGAAGAGGCGACGCCGCTCGAGCAGCGGGTGCTCACCTTGCGGGCACGCCAGACGCATCCGCGCTGGGTCACCGTGAGCGTCACCGATGCCGGCGCAGGCATCTCGCGTGAGGTCGCCGCACGCCTGTTCACGCCCTTCTATTCGACCCGCAGCGAAGGCATGGGCCTGGGCCTGAGCCTGTGCCGCACCGTGATCGAGCAGCACGGCGGCGCGCTCGACTTCGAGTCGCCGTTCCCTGCCGCCGGTGCCGGGGGCACCCAGTTCCGGTTTACCCTCCCGGCTGTCGCCGACAGGGCGGCGCCTTTGCCTGCCCATGAGCCCGCACCCTGAGCCCGCCCTTGGCATCCCGGTCGTCTACCTCGTCGACGACGAGGAGGTGATGCGTGATGCGCTCGCGTGGCTGCTGCGTTCGCGCCGCATGCTGTCCGAGGCCTTTGCCAGCGCCGAGGCCTTCGAGGCTTGGCTCGGGGCCCAGACCACGCCCGGGCGCGCGCCCTGGCCCAGCGCACCGTCGTGCCTGTTGCTCGACGTGCGCATGCCGGGCATGAGCGGCCTGGCGCTGTTCGACCGCCTCGTCGTGCGGGGATTGCTGCGCGAGTTGCCGGTGATCTTCCTCACCGGCCACGGCGATGTGCCGACCGCGGTGGCGGCGGTCAAGCGCGGCGCTTTCGACTTCATCGAAAAGCCCTTTGCCAACAACGTGCTCGTCGACCGTGTCGAGCAGGCCCTGGCCCAGAGTGCGGATGCGGTGCAGGCGCGGCGCGCCGCGGCGCGCCGTGCGCGCCTGCTGCAAGAACTCACCGAACGCGAAGCCCAGGTCATGCGGCTCGTCGTCGAGGGCAAACCGAACAAACTCATCGCCGACGCACTGGACATCAGCGTGCGCACGGTCGAAGTCCACCGCGCGCGGGTGTTCGAGAAGATGGACGTGAAGTCTGCAGTCGAGCTGGCGAATCTGCTGCGTGACGCGGGTGGCGCGGCGTGATCGGCGAGTTCGACCTCATCGCGAAGTGGTTCACGCGCCCGGTACAGCGCGCCGCGCTCGGTGTCGGCGACGACTGCGCGCTGATCCAGCCCGCGCCGGGCATGCAGCTCGCGGTCTCGTCCGACATGCTGGTCGAAGGCCGGCACTTCGTGTCCACGGTGGCGCCGCAGCGCCTGGGCCACAAGGCGCTGGCGGTGAACCTGAGCGACCTCGCGGCCTGCGGCGCGCGGCCGCTCGGCTTCACGCTCGCACTCGCGCTGCCGCGTGTCGACGAGGCCTTCGTGGCCGGTTTTGCGGCGGGCCTGTTCGCGCTCGCCGACGCACACTCGATCGAACTCGTCGGCGGCGACACGACGGCCGGGGCGCTCAACATCTGCATCACCGTCTTCGGCGAGGTGCCGCCCGGCCGGGCCCTGCTGCGCAGCGGCGCGCGGCCAGGTGACGAGCTGTGGGTCAGCGGCACGCTCGGTGACGCACGGCTCGCGCTCGAGGTCCTTCGCGGCAACGCGGCGCTTGACGCTGCCGCCTTCGAGTCGGCGCGCCGGGCCATGGAACTGCCGCAGCCGCGCGTCGCGCTAGGCCTCGCGCTGCGCGGCCTGGCGACGAGCGCGATCGACCTCAGCGACGGCCTTCTCGGCGACCTCGGCCACGTGCTCGCGCGCTCGGGCGTCGGGGCGCGTGTGGCGCTCGAGCGCCTGCCGCGAAGTGCGGTGCTGGCGGCGCAGCCGCTGCGGCAGCAGCAGGAGTGCCTGCTCGCGGGCGGTGACGACTACGAGCTGCTGTTCAGCGCGCCCGCGTCATTGCACGATGCGGTGCTGCAAGCCGCACGTGCCGCCGGCACGCCCGTCACGCCCATCGGCCACCTCAGCGCGGGTTCAGGGGTGCAGGTGTTTGCCGCCGACGGCAGTGCCGTCGACCTGGCACCGTACCCGGCGTTCGATCACTTCCGCACATGAGTTCGGTGGCCGGCCCCCCACTCGCCAGCGCGGCGCCGAGGCGTGCGACGGCGGCCTTCATGATCCGCCACCCGGCACGCTGGCTCGCGCTCGGCTTCGGCAGCGGGCTGTCGCCGGTGGCGCCGGGCACGGTGGGCACGCTGTGGGCCTGGGTCGCTTTCATCGTGCTGGACCGTTGGCTCGACAGCGCCGACTGGGCCCTCGTGATGCCCGTCGGCTTCGTCGTCGGCTGGTGGGCCTGCACCCGCACCGCACGCGAACTGCGCACCGCCGACCCCGGCACCATCGTCTGGGACGAGGTGATCGCGTTCTGGCTCGTGCTGTGGCTCGTGACGCCGGCCGGGCTGCTCGGCCAGACGGTCGCTTTTGCGCTCTTCCGCTACTTCGACGCTGCCAAGCCCGGCCCGGTCGGTTGGGCCGACCGCCTGTTCAAGGGCCGGCCCGGTGCGCCGGTGGCCTATGCCCAGGGCTTCGGCATCCTCTTCGACGACCTCGTCGCCGCTGCCTGCACCTTGCTGGTGTACGCACTCGGCGTGGCCCTGTGGCGCGCGCTGTGATCGACGGTGCGCTGCAGGACATGGTGCTGGCGCTCGGTGCCGGCCTGCGCCAGCGCGGCTGGCGCCTGGCGGCGGCCGAGAGCTGCACCGGCGGGCTGATCGCCGCCACCTGCACCTCGGTCGCCGGGTCGAGCGACTGGTTCGAGCGCGGCTTCGTCACCTACAGCAACGAAGCGAAGACCGGGATGCTGGGCGTCGATGCGGCGCTGATCGCAGCGCACGGCGCTGTGAGCGAGCCCGTGGCCTGTGCGATGGCCGCCGGGGCGCTGAGCCATTCGTTCGCCGACTTGAGCGTGGCGGTGACCGGCATCGCCGGGCCCGGTGGCGCGGTCCCGGGCAAACCCGTCGGCACGGTCTGGCTCGCTTTTGCCGAGCGCGGTGCGACGCCGTTCGCCATTCGCCTGCAACTGCCAGGGGACCGCGCGGCGGTGCGCGACACCTCGGTGCGTGAGGCGCTGGCGCGCCTGCTGCAGATCCTGGCCCTCAAGCCACCGCCATGAGCTTGCTGCGGGCGGCTCACGCCACCCGCGTGAGCGAGCGCGGCGCGTTCGGCGCCGCGCGGCGCAGGTCATTCACGATGCGCTCGAACTTCTCGGCCGGTTGCGCGCGGCTGATGAGAAAACCCTGCAGCACATCGCAGCCGACGAGACGCAGGTAGTCCCGCTGCTCGGCGGTCTCGACGCCCTCGGCCACGACCTGGATGTCGAGCGCGTGCGCCAGGTGCACGATCGCCTTCACGAGCACGCGGTCGCTCTCGTCGTCGCTCAGGTCGCGCACGAAGCTGCGGTCGATCTTCAGCTTCGACGGTCGCAGGTGTTTCAGGTACGCGAGCGACGAGTAACCGGTGCCGAAGTCATCGACCGCCAGCCGCACGCCGAGCGAGTGCAGGCGCTCGACGATGCGGTGGGTGGTGTCGGTGTCGGTCATCAACACACTCTCGGTGATCTCGATCTCGAGCTCGTCCGCGACCACGTCGTAGGCGGCCATCGCCTGCATCAGCGTGTCGACGAGGCGGTGGTTGCGGAACTCGAGCGCCGACACGTTGACCGCGATCGCGTGGAAGGCGACGCCGGTGTGCTTCCAGCGTGCGATCTGGGCGCAGGCCGCGCGCAGCGTCCAGGCGCCGATCTCGCCGATCAGGCCGCACTGTTCGGCAGCGGCGATGAATTCCCCTGGCGCCAGCAGTCCGCGTTCCGGGTGGTTCCAGCGGATCAGCGCCTCGCAGCCGAGCAGCGCGCCGTTCGAGGCCGCGACCTGGGGCTGGTAGTGGAGAACGAACTCGTCTTGGGCGAGTGCGCGCACCAGCTCCTGCTCGAGCCGGATGCTCGCCTGCAGCTGCGCATTGAACTCGGCGCGGAAGAAGCTGTAACGGGCGCGCCCCAGGTTCTTCGCTGCGTACATCGCGGTGTCGGCGTGGCGCACCAGCTCTTCGTGGTCGGCCGCGTCGTCGGGGTAGAGCGCGATGCCGATGCTCGCCGACACCGTCACGTCGCGCCCGTTCAGCGCCACCGGGGCCTCGACCGCCCTGAGCAGCCGATCGGCGGTGGCGGCCACTTCGTCCCACTGCGCGGCGTCGTGCAGCAGCACGGTGAACTCGTCGCCGCTGTGGCGGCAGACGACGTCCGACGCCCGCAGCGCGCTGCGCAGGCGTGTGGCCAATGCCACCAGCAGCTGATCACCGGCGGCGTGGCCGAACGAGTCGTTGACGGCCTTGAAGCGGTCGAGGTCGATGAACAGCAGCGCGAGCTTGCCGTGGTCGCGCTGCGCCGTCGCCACCGCGGCCTGCGTCAGCTCGGAGAAGAGGCGCCGGTTCGGCAGGCTCGTGAGCGGGTCGTGCAGGGCGATCTTCTCGAGTTCGGCCTTGCGCGCCTCGAGCTGGTCGAAGAGGCCGTCGATCTGGCTGTGCACTTCGTTCAGGTGCTGGCCGAGTTGGCCCAGTTCGTCGCGCCGGCTCCAGTCGACAGGGGCCACGTCGGCGCGCGACGCGATCTCGCTCGCCTGCTGCTTGAGGCGCCGGATCGGCGCCAGCAGGCGCCCGTTCAGCACTGCCGCCAGCACCACCACCCCCAGCAGCACCTGCAGCGCGGCGAGCTGCAGCGTGGCCCGGCGCCGCTCGGCGAGCAGGCGGTCGAGCTGCCCGGCGTCGAACCACAGCTCGAGCTCGCCCAGCGCCTCGCCCTCGCGTGCGATCGCTGTCTTGAGCGCCACGCCCTGGCCCGCCACCGCGCCCGGCTTGAGGATCGACACCGGCAGCGCGCCAGGGCGTTGCTCGCGCAGTTGCACGCTCAGCACCGAAGGTTGTTCCAGCACCTTGCGTGCGGCCACGCCGAGTGCGCCGTCGTCGAGCGTCCACATCGGCTCGACCAGGCTCGCCGCCGCCATCACCAGCACGGCCTTGCGGTTCTGCTCGATCAGCGGAAGCTGGGCGTCGCGCGTGAGGCGCTGCTCGACGTGCCACAGCAGCAGCGTCGGCACCAGCACGGCAGCGGCGATGGCGAGCAGCACCGTGCTGCGGATGGACAGGGTGGGCAGTCGCATCGGCGCTCAGGGGGGGGTCGACCGCGCCAAGGCGCAGCCGAACGGAAGGAGCGGTTGGTGCTCAGGATCAAAACCCATCCGGACCCCTATCGGCATTCCGCGGCCCTGCTGTAGGCTCGTGACGATGAAGATCGTGTTCGCCGGGACGATGGCCGAAAACGACGCGCTGCGCTGGCGCGAAGCCCTGTCGCAGGCTTGCCCGGGCGCGGACTGGATCACCGACTTCGGGCCCGGAACGGTCGCCGACGCGGCGGTGGTCGCCAACCCGGCGCCGGGCGCGCTCGCGGACCTGCGCGGGCTGCGTCTGATCCAGTCGCTCTGGGCCGGCGTCGAACGCTTGCTCGGTGACCCGACCCTGCCGCCGGGGGTGCCGCTGGCCCGCATGGTGGACCCCCAGATGAGCGCGGCGATGGCACAGACCGCGCTCTGGGCCACGCTGTCGCTGCACCGCGGTTTTTTCGACTACGTGGCGCAGCAGCGGCGCAGCGTCTGGCACCAGCAGCGGCAGAAGCGCGCCGAAGAAATCGCCGTGCTGGTGTTGGGGTTGGGTGCGATCGGCGCCGTGGTGGCGGCGCGGCTGGCGGCGCAGGGCTACGCCGTCACCGGCTGGCGCGCCACGCCTTCGGGCCGGCCCGCGCCCGACGGCGTGACGGCGATCGCGGGCGACGACGCATTGGGCGAGGCGCTGCCGCAGGCGCAGGTGGTGATTAACCTGTTGCCGCTGACGCCGGCCACGCGAGGACTGCTCGACGCGCGTTTCTTCGCCGCGATGC
>DATDER010000184.1:0-7507 GCA_036523095.1 Rubrivivax sp. | reverse complement strand
CCTCGTCGACGGTCTGCTCGATGTCGCGCCCGTTGGCGTGGCCGTAGACCATCACGCCGGTGCGGCTGGCACCGCCGAGCAGCTGGTACAGCGGCATGCCGGCGGCCTTGGCCTTGATGTCCCAGAGCGCGGTGTCGACCGCGGCGATCGCGCTCATCGTCACCGGACCGCGCCGCCAGTACGCGCCGCGGTAGAGGTACTGCCAGATGTCTTCGATCTGGTGCGGGTCGCGCCCGATCAGGCACGGGACGACGTGGTCGCTGAGGTAACTCACGACCGCGAGTTCGCGCCCGTTCAGCGTGCCGTCGCCCAGGCCGGTGAGGCCCTCGTCGGTCTCGATCTTCAGCGTGACGAAGTTGCGGCCCGGGCTGCAGACGATGACACGCGCGGCGGTGATCTTCATGGCTTTGCTGGTGGGCGGCCGCGCCGGCCTTCAGCGCGGCACGAGCTTGGCGCCGGTGAGCTGCTCCTGCGCTTCGACCAGCGAAGGCACGAACTTCTTGCCGTGGCCGAGCACACTCGCCAGCACCAGCGACTGGTGGACCGCCTCGCCCATCACGGTGGGGATGCTCATGCCTTCGGCGAGGTGGGTGTAATAACGCACGTCCTTGCGTGCGTTGTCGAGCTCGAACTTCAGCCCCGCCATGTCGCCGTTCAAGGTCTTGGCCATGGCCTGGAACAGGCCGCAGTTGACCGGCCCGAGCGAGACCAGATCGACCAGCTTCTTCAGATCGACGCCGGCGCGCTGGCCCACCGCGAAGGCTTCGGCCGTGGCGGTGCAGATGGCCTGCGCGATGAAGTTGTTGAGCAGCTTGATGGTGTGGCCGGCGCCCGGCCCGCCGACGTGGAACACGTTCTCGGCGAAGCAGCGGATCACCGGTTCGAGGCGCGCGAACGCGGCGTCGTCGGCGCCGATCATCACGTTCAACTTGCCGGCCTCGGCCTCGACCGGCGTGCGCGACAGCGGCGCGTCGATGAAGTTCAGGCCGGCGGCGGTGCAGCGCTCGCGCAGCCGAGCCGACGAGTCGGGCTCGCTGGTCGAGCAGTCGACGATCACCAGGCCGGGCTTGGCACCCGCGAGCAGGCCGCTGGCGCCGGTGACCGCGGCCTCGACCTGGGGCGAACCGGTGACACACAGGAAGACGATCTCGTTGCCGGTGGCCAGTGCGGCGGGCGAGGCTGCCTCGGTCGCGCCGGCCGCCAGGAGGTCGGCCACACGTTCGCGGTTGCGGTGCACCGTGAGCGACAGCGTGTGGCCCTTGGCGATGAGGTTCTTGGCGATGCCGTGGCCCATCATGCCGCTGGCGCCGATGAATCCGATGGTGCTCATGTCTGTTGTTCCTTGGGTTTCAGAGTGAGGCCGCAGCAAGCTCGGCACGGGTGGGCAGGCCTTCGGTGTCGCCGCGCACCTGCACGGCGCGAGCGCCGATCCAGGCACCACGTTGCACCGCCGCCGGGAGGGGCAGGCCTTCGAGCAGCGCGCTGATGACGCCGACCGCAAAGGCGTCACCCGCGCCGACGGTGTCGACGACGCGCTCGACACCGTACGCAGGCACACGGCCGCTGCCCGTTGCGCTGTCGAACCAGGCGCCATCGGCGCCCAGCTTGACGACCACGAGCTTGGCGCCCTGTTCGCGGTAGAACGCGGCGACGCCCTGGGCATCGGCGCGGCCGGTGAGCTGGCGGCCTTCTTCCAGGCCCGGCAGCACCCAGTCGCAGCGCTGCGCCAGGCCGTTGAGCGTGTCGCGCATCACTTGAGGCGATGACCACAGCGCGGGGCGCAGGTTGGGGTCGAAGCTGACGCTGCAGCCGGCGGCCTTCATCAGGCCGATGCAGGCTTGCGTGGCTTCCAGGGTGTTCGGCGTCAGCGCCGGGAACACGCCCGTCACGTGCAGATGCCGCGCGCTCGACAGCCACGCGGCGTCGAGTTCGGACGCCTGCAGCAGGCTGGCGGCCGAGCCGCGCCGGTGGTATTCGATCGGCGGGTCGCTGCCGTCGTCGACCCGGCCCTTGAACATGAAGCCGGTGCGCTGGGTTTCGTCGCAGCGCACCCGCGAACAGTCGATGCCTTCGCGCGACAGCTCGGCCAGCAGGTAACGCGCCATCGAATCCGCGCCGAGGCGGCTCTGCCAGCCGACCTTCAGGCCCAGGCGCGCGAGGCCGATCGCGACATTGGTCTCGGCTCCGGCGGTGCGCTTCTCGAAGCGCTGCACGTGTTCCAGCGGGCCCGGCTCGCAGGCGACGAGCAACATCATCGCCTCGCCCAGCGTGACGACGTCCATCGCGGCGGTCTCGCTCAGGGCAGCCTCGATCAGCCGCGGCCCACGAAGGGCATCTTGGTCGCCATCACGGTCACGGTGAGCACGTTGGCGCTGAGCGGCAGGCGCGCCATCGCCAGCAGCGTGTCGGCGACGGCGGACAGGTCCATGCGCGGCTCGGGTTTCATGCTGCCGTCTGCCTGCAGCGTGCCTTGCACCATGCGCGCCGTCATCTCGCTGGCGGCGTTGCCGATGTCGATCTGCCCGACCGCGATGTCGAACGGACGGCCGTCGAGCGCCGCCGTCTTCGTCAGGCCGCTGACGGCGTGTTTGGTCGCGGTGTAGGCAATCGACCCCGGCCGTGGCGCGTAGGCCGAGATCGAGCCGTTGTTGATGATGCGGCCCCCCATCGGGGTCTGCTCCTTCATCAGCCTGAACGCCGCGGCCAGGCAGTAGAAGGCGCCGTTCAGGTTGACGTTGACGACCTGGCGCCAGGCTTCGCCGCCGACCAGGTCGGGTGTCTTCGCGGGCAGGCCCATGCCGGCATTGTTGAACAGCAGGTCCAGGCGCCCGAAGCGCGCCTTGACGGCGGCGAACATCGCATTGACGGCGTCTTCGTCGCCGACGTCGCAGGGCATCGCGACGGCGTTGGCGGCGTGCGCGCCGGCGGCGGCGATGGCGCTGTCGAGTGCGTCGGCGCGCCGGCCGACGAAGACCACGTGCCAGCCGTCGTTCAGCAGCGCCGTGGCGCAGGCCTGGCCGATGCCGCTGCCGGCGCCTGTGACGAGAGCAATCTTGGGTGTGGTCATGAGCAGTTCTCTCGGTGATGGTGGCTACGGCTCACATCGCTGCGCGATATGACCCTTCACCGCAGCCATTGAACGCCCCTGGCGTTCAATGGTTGTCCTTGGGTACGGCGGCCCCGCGCTTGCCGCGCAGGAAGTCCAGGTCGGCGCCTTCGTCGGCCTGGAGCACGTGATCGATGTAGAGCTTCCAGTAGCCACTCTCCATCGCGGGCGCCGGAGCGGTCCAGGCGGCGCGGCGGCGTTCGAGTTCGGCGTCGTCCACGTGCAGGTGCAGGCGGCGGCCGGCAACGTCGAGCGTGATGAGGTCACCGTTCTCGACCAGCGCCAGCGTGCCGCCGGCAGCGGCCTCGGGCGCGGTGTGCAGCACCACGGTGCCGTAGGCGGTACCGCTCATGCGCGCGTCGCTGATGCGGACCATGTCGGTGATGCCCTTGCGCAGGACCTTGGGCGGCAGCGGCATGTTGCCGACCTCGGCCATGCCGGGATAGCCCTTCGGGCCGCAGTTCTTCAGCACCAGGATGCAGCTCTCGTCGACGTCGAGCGATTCGTCGTCGATGCGGGCGTGGAAGTCGTGGCTGTCTTCGAACACCACGGCGCGGCCGGTGTGCTGCATCAGTGCCGGCGTCGCGGCGCTGGGCTTGATGACGGCACCGCGCGGCGCCAGGTTGCCGCGCAGCACGGCGATGCCGGCCTTGTCCTTGAAGGGCGCTGCCATGGTCTTGATGACACGCGGGTCGAAGTTCTGCGCATCGGCGATGTTCTGGCCGACGGTCTGGCCGTTGGCCGTGACGGCGCCCAGGTGCAGCACCGAAGCGATCTCCTTCATCACCACCGGCAGCCCGCCCGCGTAGCAGAAGTCTTCCATCAGGTGCTCGCCGCTGGGCTGCAGGTTCACCAGGCAGGGCAGTTCGCTCGCGAGGCGGTCGAAGTCGTCGACGGACAGCTTGATGCCGATGCGCCCGGCGATCGCGATCAGGTGGATGACCGCGTTGGTGCTGCCGCCGATCGCGGCGAGGGTGCGGATCGCGTTCTCGAAAGCCTCGCGGGTGAGGATGCTGGAGAGCTTCTGGTCCTCATGCACCATGTCGACGATGCGCCGGCCGGCGTTGCGGGCGATCACGTTGCGTCGCCCGTCGACCGCCGGGTAGGCGGCGTTGCCGGGCAGTCCGACACCGAGCGCCTCGACCATGCTCGCCATCGTGCTCGCGGTGCCCATCGTCATGCAGTGGCCGTGGCTGCGGTGCATGCAGCTCTCGGCTTCGAAGAAGTCGGCCAGCTTCAAGGTGCCGGCGCGCACCTGCTCGCTCATGCTCCAGACGCCAGTGCCCGAGCCCAGTTCCTGCCCGCGCCACTTGCCGTTGAGCATCGGGCCGCCGCTCACGCCGATGGTGGGGAGGTCGGCACTGGAGGCTCCCATCAGCAGCGCCGGCGTGGTCTTGTCGCAGCCCATCAGCAGCACCACACCGTCGATCGGGTTGCCGCGGATCGACTCTTCGACGTCCATGCTGGCCAGGTTGCGGTACAGCATCGCGGTCGGACGCAGCAGCGTTTCGCCCAGGCTCATGACCGGGAACTCGAGCGGGAAACCGCCCGCTTCGTAGACGCCGATCTTGACCTGCTCGGCCAGCGTGCGGAAGTGGCTGTTGCAGGGCGTGAGTTCGCTGAACGTGTTGCAGATGCCGATCACCGGGCGGCCGTCAAACTGGTCGTGCGGCACGCCCTTGCCCTTGACCCAGCTGCGGTAGGCAAAACCGTCGCGATCCTGGCGCCCGAACCACTGCTGGCTGCGCAGTTCCTCGGGCTTCTTCTTCGGCTTCGAACTCATGGTGTGCTGGCTTTCCCGGAGGCGGCAGGGGGTGAGCCACGCATATTATGGTATGACGATTGAAACCCGAAGTCGTAGAACCCCTAGGAGAGAACGGTGTCCGAAATGCATGTTCTGGCCGCAGCCAAACTGGCCCCGATGTACCTGCAGCAGCTGACGACGGCGTTCACGCTGCATGACCGCTTGAACGAGACTGACCCCGCGGCGTTCGCCAGGCTGGCGCCGCAGATCCGCGCCGTGGCCGGGCAGGGTGAAACACGCGTGAGCGCCGACCTGATTGCGCAGCTGCCGGCGCTGGAACTGATCTCGATCATGGGCGTCGGCTACGACGGCGTCGACGTGGCCGCGGCCAAGGCGCGCGGGGTCAAGGTCACGCACACGCCGAACGTCCTGAACGACGACGTCGCCGACCTTGCCATCGGCCTGATGTTGAATGCCGCACGCCAGTTGCCTGCGGCCGACCGCTTCGTGCGCAGCGGCGCCTGGCTCAAGGGCCCGATGCCGCTGGCGCGCAAGATGTCGGGCGCGCGCATCGGCATCGTCGGCATGGGGCGCATCGGCCAGGCCATCGCCCACCGTGCGCTGGCCTTCGGCATGACGGTCTCGTACACCGCGCGCAGCGCCAAACCCGGTCTGACCTACCGCTTCTTCCCCGATGCGGTATCGCTGGCGGCGGAAAGCGACTTCCTCGTCATCATCGCGCCCGGTGGCGCCGGCACGCGCAAGATGATCAACGCCGAAGTGCTGGCTGCACTCGGTGCCAAGGGCATCCTGATCAACGTGGCGCGGGGGTCGGTGGTCGACGAAGCGGCGTTGATCGATGCGCTCGAGCGCGGGGTCATCGGTGGCGCCGGGCTCGACGTGTTCGAGGACGAGCCCCGCGTGCCCGAAAGGCTGCTCGCGCTGCCGCAGGTGGTGCTGACCCCGCACGTCGGCAGCGCCACCGGCCAGACACGGCAGGCAATGGCCGACCTGGCCGTGGACAACCTGAAGGCCCTCTTCGGCGGCAAGCCCCTGCTGACGCCGGTGCCCGAGTGCCAGTGAAGTGCGACTGATGCGGGAAACCCCGCACCGCCGCATCTTTCAATCATCATACGATAAGACTACAGGCGATCAGCGCCCGTACCCCCCCACAGGAGACAAGCAGATGCAGCTGAAGAAGACATGGATCGCCTGCGCGCTCGCCGGCGCCGGGCTGGTGGTCGCAAGCCCTGCCTTCGCCCAGGAAAAACTCACCGTCTGGTGGGTCAAGGGCTTCTACAAGGCCGAGGACGACGCGCTCTTCGCCGCGATCAAGAAGTTCGAGGAGAAGAACAAGGGCATCAAGATCGACCTGTCGCAGTACCCGATCCAGGACATGATCCCGAAGACCGTGGCCGCGCTCGACTCGAACGCGCCGCCCGACGTGGCCTACGCCGACGTCTACGACTTCCAGGTCACCGCGAAGTGGGCCTACGAAGGCAAGCTCGAGGACATCTCGAGCGTGATCGATCCCATCCGCTCCAAGTTCGAGCCGGCCGCGCTGTCGACGACTTTCCTCTACAACAACGTCACGCAGTCGCGGGCCTATTACGCGTACCCTATCAAGCAGCAGACGATGCACATCGAGTACTGGAAGGACATGCTTGCGGAAGCAGGCTTCCAGCCGAGCGACATCCCGACCACCTGGAAGGAGTACTGGAGCTTCTGGTGCGACAAGGTGCAGCCGGCCTACCGCCAGAAGACCGGCAACCGCGGCTTCGGCATCGGCCAGCCGCTGGGTGTGGATTCGAGCGACTCGTTCTACTCGTTCCTGACTTTCATGGACGCCTACAACGTCAAGCTCGTCAACGACAGCGGCAAGCTGCTGGTCGACGATCCGGCGGTGCGCCAGGGCCTGATCAACGCGCTGACCGACTACACCTCGATCTACTCCAAGGGCTGCTCGCCGCCGTCGTCGACGAGCTGGAAGGACCCGGACAACAACGTCGCCTTCTTCAACAAGACGACGGTGATGACCCACAACGCGACGATCTCGATCGCCGCGAAGTGGCTCGACGACAGCAACAACGCCACGCTGACCGAAGCGCAGCGTGCGACCGCGAAGAAGAACTACACCGAGCTGATCGCCACCGCCGGTTTCCCGAGCAAGCCCGACGGCAGCAAGATGGTCTACCGTGCCGCGGTTAAGACGGGTGTCATCTTCAAGGACGGCAAGAACAAGGTGGCGGCGAAGAAGTTCGTGGCCTTCCTGCTCGATGAAGCCAACCTGACGCCGTACGTCGAAGGCTCGCTCGGTCGCTGGTTCCCGGTGACCAAGACCGCGCAGCAGAGCGCCTTCTGGAAGGCCGACCCGCACCGCCTGGCCGTCTACAACCAGTTCATGAGCGGGACCGTGCCCTTCGAGTTCACCAAGAACTACAAGTTCACCGTGCTCAACAACGAGAACGTCTGGGCCAAGGCGGCGAACCGCATCCTCAACGAGAAGGTGCCGGTGGACAAGGCCACCGACGAGATGATCGCGCGCATCAAGACGGTCGCCGCCAACTAGTCTGCAGCCGCCGGGTCGGCGGCCGCGCCAGGCGGTCGTCCGACTTTCGCGGCTGCCGAACCGCTGCCGAGCTGCGGCCCGCCGCTGG
>DATDER010000183.1:0-3386 GCA_036523095.1 Rubrivivax sp. | reverse complement strand
CGCCATCGTCGAGTACCTGCTCGAACGCGCCAGCGACGAACGCCTGCGCCCCGCTGCCGGCACGCCCGAGCGTCTTCGCTTTACCTACTGGCTGCATTTTGCCGAAGGCTCGGCGATGCCGCCGCTGGTGATGGCGCTGGTCTTCAACAAGATTCGCACGGCGTCGATGCCTTTCTTTGCCAAGCCGATCGCGCGCGCGATCGCCGACAAGGTGACCAAGAGCTTCATCAAACCCAACCTCGAGCGCCAGATGGCCTTCATGGCTTCGGAACTGAGTTCGCGCCCCTGGTTCGCCGGCACGGCCTTCAGCGCCGCGGACATCATGATGAGCTTTCCGCTGGAGGCCGCTTCGACCCAGCGCGGATTCCAGACGCAGTACCCCGCGCTCGACGACTTCCTGCTGCGCATCCATGCCCGCCCGGCTTACCGGCGCGCGTTGGAACGCGGCGGCCCGTATTCGCTGGAACCTAGATAAGCGGCAACGCGTCGATCGAGGACTGCCGGACCAGGGCTGCAAATTCATCGGCGAGGCGCTGGCTTTCGGCGACCGCGCGCGACCATGCGGCTTGCCGCCCTGCAAGGTCGTCGCCGTAGGCCTTGAAGTCCCCGCGATCTGGCAACTTCGCGTTCGGCAACGAGGCCCGGATCCATTCCGGGTTCGGCGACAGCAGCACCACATTGGCCAGCCGCTCGGTGGCGCCATGCCGGCGCTTGAGCCCTTTGTCGAGCCAGCCCGGCACGACGGTCGGTTGGAAGTGCGGGTAGAGCACCAGGCCCTCGTTCATCTGGGCGTAGTCCAGATGCAGGTGGTAGTCGGTGATGCCGCCGTCCCAGTAGGCGCCGCGCGGGGCGCCGGGGATGTCGTGCACGGCGTCGAGCCAGAACGGGATCGAACAGCTGGCGAGCAGACCCGGGCACAGATTGTCCGCGCTCAGCGGTACCTGTTTCGTGCGGAAGTCGTGCAGCGCGAAGGGCAACGGTTCGCGCGGGTCGGAGAACATCACGCGCTCCAGCCATCCGCCCATCGCGCGCCGGCTCACCAGATTGGTCGCAAAGGCACCGAGGTAGCCAAGCGGCGTCCGCACCCGGCCCTCGCGGCGCAGCAGATGGCGGCCGCGGCTGGTGAGCACATGCAGGCGGTAGCGCGCCTGGGCCAGGACCTCGCCGCTGCGGCCGCCGAAGCGCTGCTCGAGCTTGGCGCCGAACATCGCCGAGACGTCGCGCGATGTCGGCGCCTTGCCCGGCGCATGCGCATAGTCCTGAGCGATGTAGTCGACGGCCAGTTGGGCCAGCGCGGCATCGGGGTCGGGCAGACAGGCGCTGGCCATGCGCCAGGCGCCGATCGAGGCACCGAGGAGGTGGATGGTGTGCGTGCAGCGCGCCAGCCAATGGCCGAAGACGAATCGGTCGAGCGGGTTCAGCACCAGCCCCTTGGGCCCGCCGGCTGCGGCCGGCACCACGCGGACATCGCCGACCGCCAGGCCCCGCTCTCGCAACTGTGCCCGCGCGCGCGGGCCGGCGTACACCTGCAGCGCCGCCGTCATCATGTCCGTGCGACGCTGCCCTCCGCCTCACTTGCTACTGGCGAACGATCACCGCGCAGGCGATGCGCGCGCCCGCGTTGCCGGTCGGCTGGGTACGGTAGTCGTCGGGCATCGCATGGACGATCAGTCCCTTGCCGACGATGTCGATGACGCCGGTGCCGATGGTCACGCCCGACAAGTGGAACGTGACATCGGCGCGGCCCTGCGCATCGGCTTTCAGCGACGGCATGTCGCCAGCGTGATGCTCGGCGTCGGGCGCACCGTGCGCCTTGCCAGCGGGGTTGAAGTGGCCGCCGGTGCTCATGCCGTCGCCGCTACTGCAGTCGCCCTTCTCGTGGATGTGGAAACCGTGTTCCTGTCCCGGCTTGAGACCCTCGATCTTGGCCTTCGCCATCACCTGGTCGCCATGCTGCTCGAAGGTCACCGTGCCGCTGGTCGAATTGCCACGCGTGGCTTCGAGCTTGGCCACCGCCGTCGGCGCACTCTTGTATAGCGGCGCCGTGCAGCCGGCAAGCCAGGCCGTGAACACCAGCAGCATCCATGTCTTTTGAGTACCCATCTGCAGCTCCGATATCGTGCCAAGGCGGCGACCTTCTGATGCTAAGCCAATGCCGTTGTCCGCGCATCAAACGGCGTCGAGTGCCTTAGCATCGGCGCATGTGGCGTTTCGTCCTCACCCGCCTGGCCCTGGTGGTTCCGACCTTTCTCGGCATGACGCTGCTGGCCTTCTTCCTGATCCGGCTGGTGCCGGGTGACCCGATCGAGACCCTCGCCGGTGAACGCGGCATCGATCCGGCGCGCCATGCCGCGCTGATGAAGGATTACGGCCTGGACCGGCCGCTGATGGTCCAGTACGGCTTGTACCTGGGTCGGCTGCTGCACGGTGACCTGGGCAAGTCGATGATCACGCAGACCCCCGTGGTCTCGGAGTTCATCGCGCTGTTTCCGGCAACGATCGAACTCGCGGTCTGCGCGATTCTGTTCGCGCTGATCGTCGGCATCCCGGCCGGGATGCTGGCCGCGGTGAAGCGCAATTCCTTCCTGGACCATGGCGTGATGGTCGGCTCGCTGACCGGCTATTCGATGCCGATCTTCTGGTGGGGCCTGCTGCTGATCCTGCTGTTTTCGGTGCAGCTGGGCTGGACACCGGTTTCCGGTCGGATCGCGGTGGCCTACTACTTCGAGCCAGTCACGGGCTTCCACCTGGTCGACGCCTGGCTTTCGGGCGAAGAGGGCGCGCTGCGCTCGGCCACCTCGCACCTGATCCTGCCGACCATCGTGCTCGGCACCAATCCGCTGGCGGTCATCGCGCGCATGACGCGCTCCGCGATGCTCGAGGTGCTGGGGGAAGACTACATTCGCACCGCGCGCGCCAAGGGCTTGTCGAGCCTGCGCGTGGTTGCGCTGCACGCGTTTCGCAATGCGCTGATCCCGGTTGTGACGGTGATCGGTCTGCAGGTCAGCGTGCTCTTCACCGGCGCGATCCTGACCGAGACGATCTTTTCCTGGCCGGGCGTGGGCAAGTGGATGATCGAAGCCATCGCCCGGCGCGACTACCCGGTGCTGCAGGGCGGCCTGCTGCTGCTCGGTGGCATGGTGATGCTGGTGAACCTGGCGGTCGACCTGACCTACGGCGTGATCAACCCGCGCATCTCGCGGCATTGAGAGAGCGACGAACGATGTCGGCCACCCCTGCCCACTTCGCCGTGAACGCGGCCCCGATGACCGAAACGCGTCCGCCGCCAGGCCCGTGGCGCAGCTTCTGGATCCACTTCAGCGCCAACGCCGGAGCAGTCGCCGGGTTGGTGATCGTCGTTACCGTGCTACTGCTGGCGGCGTTTG
>DATDER010000182.1:0-21241 GCA_036523095.1 Rubrivivax sp. | reverse complement strand
TTCAGGCCGCGCCTTGTTGCATCAGGGTCACCCCGTGAGCCTTGAGCAACCAGCCCGACGGGGCGGCGCTGCTGCCGGCGCGCGCGGGGTCGACGCTGTCGAGCAACACCGTCCACGCGCCCGGCGGCAGCATGAAGTGCAAGTCGTGCGACTGCGCGTTCAAGAGCAGCAGCAGCGGCTGCGTCGAGCGCCCAGGCGCGCCGATCAGCACGCCGAGTGCGCGTTGCTGTCCGTCCTGCCAGTCCGCCGCCGACAACGGGTGTCCCTGCGCCTGCAGCCAACTCAGCTCGGGCAGGGCGCTGCCCGCGGCGGCGCCGTCGTACCAGCGATCGTCGAGCGGGCGCAGCCGGCGCCGCAGCGCCAGCAGTTGCGTGGTGAAGGCGATCAAGGCCTCGTCTGCGCTGCTCCAGTCGATCCAGCTCGTCGGGTTGTCCTGGCAATAGGGGTTGTTGTTGCCGCCCTGGCTGTGGCCGAGCTCGTCACCCGCGGCGAGCATCGGCGTGCCCTGCGACAGCAGCAGCGTGGCCAGCAATGCCCGCTGCAGGCGCGCGCGCCGCTCGCGGACCGCCGGGTCGTCGCTGGGCCCTTCGTGGCCGCAGTTGGTGGATAGGTTGTGGCCATGCCCGTCGCGGTTGTCCTCGCCGTTGGCGAGGTTGTGGCGGCGCTCATGGCTCACCAAGTCGCGCAGCGTGAAGCCGTCGTGTGCGGCGACGAAATTCACGCTCTCACCGGGTGTACGGCCGCGTGCACGAAAAAGGTCCGACGACCCGCACAGGCGTTGTGCGAGTTCACCGCGTGTGCTCGGGTGGCTGAGCCAGAAGGCACGCAAGGTGTCGCGGAAGCGGTCGTTCCATTCGAGCCAGCCGCCGGGAAAGTCGCCCAGGCGGTAGCCGCCGGGACCGATGTCCCAGGGCTCGGCGATGAGCTTGACGCCGGCGAGTACCGGGTCCTGCGCCAGTGCGTTGAAGAACGGCGCGTGGCGGTCGAAGCCGTGGTCGGTGCGCCCGAGCACCGGGGCGAGGTCGAAGCGGAAGCCGTCGACGTGCATCTCCTGCACCCAGTAGCGCAGGCTGTCGAGCACCATCTGCAGCACCCGCGGCTGGCGCAGGTCGAGCGTGTTGCCGCAGCCGGTGTCGTTCTCGTAATCCGCCGGTCGACCCGGCGGCAAGCGGTACCAGCCCCGGTTGTCCAGTCCTCGCCAGCTCAGCGTGGGCCCGTATTGGTCGGTCTCTGCGGTGTGGTTGTAGACCACGTCGAGAAGGACCTCGATACCCGCGCCGTGCAGTCGCCGCACCATGTGGCGGAACTCGTCGCGCGCCGCGCTCGGGTTCGCGGCGTAACGAGGCTCGACGCAGAAGAAGCCGATCGTGTTGTAGCCCCAGTAGTTGGACAGGCCCATCCTGACCAGCCGCTGCTCGTCGAGGTGCTGCTGCACCGGCAGCAGGCTGACGGCCGTCACGTCCAGGCGCCGCAGATGCGCGATCGCGGCGTCGCTCGCCAGCCCCGCATACGTGCCGCGCTGTGCGGCAGGTACGCTCGGGTGCTGCATCGTGAATCCGCGAACGTGCAGCTCGTACAGCACCGTGTCGGCCAGCGGCGTGTGCAGGGGCCTGTCTCCCTGCCAGTCGAAGCGGTCTTGCGCGACGCGGGCTTTCAGCGCCGTGTCGGCGTTGTCGCGGGTGTCGATGCGACCCGGATCGCCAAGGTCGAAGCCGAAGTGCTGCGGGCCCCACTCGAAGCTGCCGACGATCTCGCGCGCCCACGGGTCGAGCAGCAGCTTGTGCGGATTGAAACGGTCGCCTTCGTGCGGTGCCCAGCGGCCGCGCGCTCGCAGGCCGTAGACCAGCCCGGCGCCGGCACCCGGCAGGAAGCCGTGCCAGACATCGGCACTGCGTGCCGGCAGCGCGTGGCGGGCCGTTTCCTGCCGGCCGCTCGGGTCGAACAGGCAGAGATCGATGCCTTCGGCGTGGGCCGACGGCACGGCGAAGTTCACGCCGCCCGGTTCAACCGATGCGCCCAGTGGCCAGGCGCGACCGGGCTTGAGTCTGTCAGGCCTGGCCGTCGACATGCCAGACCTGGCGCGCGTACTCGCCGATCGTGCGGTCGGACGAGAACATGCCCATGCCGGCCACGTTGGCGATCGCCTTCACGGCCCAGGCTTCCGGGTCGCGGTAGAGCGCATCGACGCGCGCCTGCGCGGCGAGGTAGGTATCGAAGTCGGCGAAGAGCCGGTAGTGATCGCTGCCGGTCAGCGAGTCGACGAGCAGGCGGTAACGATCGGGATCGTCGGGCGAGAACAGGCCGTTGCCGATCGTGCTCAACACCGCACGCAGGGCCGGGTGGGTGTGCACGATGGCGTCGGGGCGGTAGCCACCGCTTCGCGTGGCGGCGACCTCGGCGGTGGACAGGCCGAAGATGAAGATGTTGTCGTCGCCCACCTGCTGGCGGATCTCGATGTTGGCCCCGTCGTCGGTGCCGATCGTGAGCGCACCGTTGAGCGCGAGCTTCATGTTGCCGGTGCCCGAGGCTTCGGTGCCGGCGGTCGAGATCTGCTCCGACAGGTCGGCGCCGGGCATGATCACTTCGGCCACCGAGACACCGTAGTTCGGGATGAACACCACCTTCAGCCGCCCCGCCACCACCGGGTCGTGGTTGATCACGCTGCCCACGTCGTGGATCAGGTGGATGATCTGCTTGGCCATGTGGTAGCTGGACGCGGCCTTGCCGGCGAAGATCGCCGTGCGTGGCACCCAGTCGGCTTCGGGCTCGGCCAGGATCGCCTGGTATCGCGCCACGATCTGCAGCACGTTGAGCAACTGGCGCTTGTACTCGTGGATGCGCTTGACCTGGACGTCGAACAGGCTCGCCGGGTCGACCACGATCCCCGTGGACTTGAGGATGTGCGCTGCCAGTCGATCCTTGTTGGCGCGTTTGATCTGCATGAACTCGTCGCGGAAGGCGCGGCTGTCGGCGTGGGGCAGCAGGGCGCGCAAGCCGCCGAGGTCGCGCCGCCAGGCCACGCCGATGCTGCGGTCGAGCAGCGCGGCGAGCCCCGGGTTGGCGTTGGCGAGCCAGCGCCGCGGCGTCACGCCGTTCGTCATGTTGGTGAAGCGCTCGGGCCACAGGCTCGCGAAGTCGG
This sequence comes from Rubrivivax sp., assembly GCA_036523095.1. Classification (GTDB taxonomy): domain Bacteria; phylum Pseudomonadota; class Gammaproteobacteria; order Burkholderiales; family Burkholderiaceae_C; genus Rubrivivax. Next base: position 18,102 of record DATDER010000182.1, on the reverse strand, counting down.
CGAAGATGGTCTGCACCAGCAACTCGGAGTGCAGCGCCGAGACGCCGTTGACCTTGTGACTGCCGACGATCGACAGGTGCGCCATGCGAACGCGGCGCTCGCCGTGTTCCTCGATCAGCGACAGCCGGCGCAGGAAACCGCCGTCGCCCGGACGATGCCTGGCGGCGAAATCCAGGAACTCCTGGTTGATGCGGAAGATGATCTCCATGTGGCGCGGCAGCACGTGCTGCATTAACCCGAGCGGCCAGGTCTCGAGCGCCTCGGGCATCAGCGTGTGGTTGGTGTAGCTGAACACCTGCTGCGTCTGCGCCCAGGCGCTGGCCCAGGCAAAGCCGTGTTCGTCCACCAGCAGGCGCATCAACTCGGCCACGCCGATCGCAGGGTGGGTGTCGTTGAGATGGATCGCGACCTTGTCCGACAGGTTCGTGAGCGTGCCGTTCTCGGCCAGGTGGCGCGCCAGGATGTCCTGGATCGACGCCGAGGTGAAGAAGTACTCCTGCTTCAGCCGCAGTTCGCGCCCGGCGGGCGTGCTGTCGTTCGGGTACAGCACCCAGGAGATGTTCTCGAAGGCGTTCTTGAACTCGGCCGCACGAGCGTAGTCGCCGCTGTTGAAGGCGTGCAGGTCGATGTGCGCCGGCGCCGTGGCGCGCCACAGACGCAGGGTGCTCACCCGCGCCGTGGCGTGGCCCGGGATCACCATGTCGAAGGCCTTGGCGTTGACCTCCTCGGCGTGGCGCCAGACGCTCGGCTGGCCGGCGGCCGGCGGCGGCTCGACCCAGCCGCCGAAACGCACCGGGTAGGCGAGCCCGGCGCGCGGAAACTCCCAGGGCGTGCCGTCCTCGAGCCAGGGATCGGGGTGCTCGATCTGGCGCCCGGCGGCGATCGTCTGCGCGAACATGCCGTATTCGTAGCGGATGCCGTAGCCGAAGGACGGCAACCCGAGCGTGGCCATCGAGTCGAGAAAACACGCGGCGAGGCGGCCGAGGCCGCCATTGCCGAGGGCGGCGTCGGGTTCGTCGGTGGCGACGTCTTCGAGCGCCGCCGCATGCTGTTTCAACGCCGCCGCGGCCTCGGACTCGAGGTCGAGCGCCGAGAGCGCGTTGCCGAGCGTGCGCCCCATCAGGAATTCCATCGACAGGTAGTTCACGCGCCGCGCCTTGGCGCCGCGATCGGCGGCGTCACCGGCGACCCAGCGCCGCGACAACTGGGTGCGTGCCACCTGCGCCACCGCGTGCATCAGGTCGGCGCGCGAGGCATGGGGCGGGGCGACGCCGACGGTCTCGAGCAACTGCCGGTCGAGCGCGGCGGGGAACGCGGCAGGGGGTCCGGGGGGCGTGTCGGATTTGGTGTGGTCCATCGTGTCCAATCGGGAGTTTCGGGGTCGGCCTGGCTCCCCGCCCAGGGCATTGTGCCGGGTTGGCAGCAGTGCACCATCTGCGGGCCGCGTGCCACCATGAGCAAATTTCGTGCATGCTGCTAACTGGTGCACCTGCAACGTCAAGGGAGATGAAATGTCGCCGCTAGACCTCGTCCAGAGTCTGGACCTCCCTAAACGGGCCGTCGCCCTGGTGCTGGCGGGCGGGCGGGGAAGCCGCCTGAAAAACCTGACCGACAGCCGGGCGAAGCCGGCGGTTTACTTCGGCGGCAAGTTCCGCATCATCGACTTCGCGCTCTCGAACTGCCTCAACTCGGGCATCCGGCGCATCGGTGTGATCACCCAGTACAAGAGCCACAGCCTGCTGCGCCACCTGCAGCGCGGCTGGGCCTTCCTGCGGCCGGAGATGAACGAGTTCATCGACCTGCTGCCGGCGCAGCAGCGCGTCGACGAGGAATCCTGGTACCGCGGCACCGCCGACGCCGTCTACCAGAACCAGGACATCCTGGCCGCGTACGGCGCCGACTACGTCGTGGTGCTGGCGGGTGACCACGTCTACAAGATGAACTACGCCGTGATGCTGGCCGACCACGTCGCGCTGGGCCGCGAGTGCACCGTCGGCTGCGTCGAGGTCGACCGCATGGAAGCCACGGCCTTCGGCGTCATGGCCATCGACGACAAACGCAACGTCATCGATTTCGTCGAGAAGCCGGCCGATCCGCCGCCGATGCCGGGCAAGCCCGACCGCGCGCTCGCGAGCATGGGGATCTACATCTTCAACGCGCGCTTTCTCTACAAGGAGCTCGAGCGCGACCTCGCCGACCCGTCTTCGAGCCACGATTTCGGCAAGGACATCATTCCGCGCGCGGTGCGCATGGGCAAGGCGGTGGCGCACCCCTTCGACCTGAGCTGCGTGGGCCAGCGCATCGGTGCCGAGCCGTACTGGCGCGACGCCGGCACGATCGACGCGTACTGGGACGCCAACATCGACCTCACGGCGACCGATCCCTTGCTCAATCTCTACGACACACGCTGGCCGATCTCCACCTACCAGCCGCAGTTGCCGCCAGCCAAGTTCGTGCACAACCAGGACGACCGGCGCGGCCTCGCGATCGAGTCGCTGGTGTCGGGCGGCTGCATCGTCTCGGGCGCGGTCTTCCGCAGCGTGCTGTTCTCGAGCGTGCGGGTGCACTCGTACTCGTCGGTGAACTGGAGTGTGCTGCTGCCGAGCGTGACGGTCGGGCGCGGCGCGCGCCTGACCCGCGTGGTCGTCGACCGCTCCTGCAACCTTCCGGACGGCATCGTGATCGGCGAGGACGCCGAGCATGACGCGAAGCGTTTCTACCGGACCGACAGCGGCATCACGCTCGTGACGCGTGACATGATCGAGGCCTTGACGGGGTTGGCCCAGGACGCCCCCAGCGAATGAGAGTGCTCCATGTCGCGGCGGAAGTGTTTCCGCTGGTCAAGACGGGGGGGCTTGCTGATGTGGTCGCGGCGCTGCCGGTGGCGCTCGCACATGCCGGCGCCGACGTGAGGTTGCTGCTGCCGGGGATGCCGCCGATCCTCGAGGCGGTGCTGCACGCCAAGCCCGTGATCGACCTCGGCGCCTGCTTCGGCGCGGCGCGCGTGCGGTTGCTGCGCGGGCGCATGCCCGGTTCGCACCTGCCGGTCTACCTGGTCGATGCGCCGCTGCTGTACCGGCGTGGTGGCAGCCCCTACCACGGCGCGGACGGCCGCGAGTGGCCCGACAACCTGCAGCGTTTCGGCCTGCTGGGATGGATCGCGGCACAGCTCGGTGCCGGCGAGCTCGACGAAGGCTGGGTCCCGGACGTGGTGCATGCACACGACTGGCACGCCGCAATGAGCTGCGCCTACCTGCACGCCCACGCGGGCGACGCCGCCTTGTCGGTCTTCACCGTCCACAACCTGGCCTACCAGGGCCTGTTCCCGCAGGAGGACAGCGCCTTGCTCGGCCTGTCGTCCAGCTTCATGTCGCCGGCCGGGCTCGAATACCACGGCCAGTTGTCGTTCATGAAGGCCGGGCTGACCTTCGCAGACCGCATCACCACCGTGAGCCCGAGCTACGCGCGCGAGATCCTGACGCCCGAGTTCGGCGCCGGGCTCGACGGCGTGATGCGGGCCCGGGCGGGCCATGTGTCGGGAATCCTGAACGGGATCGACAACGACGTCTGGAACCCCGTCACCGACGCCGCGATCCCCGCCCGCTACAGCGCCGAGCAGCCCACGGGCAAGACCGCCTGCAAGGCGGCGCTGCAGGCCGAGTTCGGGCTCGGCGTGGACGCCGCGGTGCCGCTGCTGGTGTCGATCGGCCGGCTTTCTTCGCAGAAGGGGCTCGACCTCTTGCTCGCGGCGCTGCCCGCGTTGATGGAGATGGGCGTGCAACTGGTCGTCCAGGGCTCGGGCGAGTCCGCGCTCGAAGCGGCGTTCCGCATGGCGGCCTCGGTGCACCTGGGGCGCGTCGGTGTCCACATCGGCTACGACGAGAACCGCGCCCACCGGCTGGTGGCAGGCGCCGACCTCATCGTCGTGCCCTCGCGTTTCGAGCCCTGCGGCCTGACGCAGCTTTACGGCCTGCGCTACGGCACCGTGCCGCTGGTGCGGCGCGTCGGCGGCCTGGCCGACACCGTGGTCGACACCAACGAGGCAACGCTGCAGTCGGGCGGTGCCACGGGCTTCAGTTTCGACGAGGCCACGCCGCACGCGCTGGCCGAGGCCGTCCGCCGCGCCGTTGCCCTGCGTGCCCGGCCGCAGGCGTGGCGGCAATTGCGCGAGCGCGGGATGGCGCAGAACTATTCCTGGGACGGTCCGGCCCAACGCTACTTGTCGATGTACGAAGGCCGGGACACGCCGCATGGCTGATGCGGCGCGGCTGGGTGTCATCGGCGGCAGCGGTCTGTACGAGCTGCCGGGGTTGGTGGACAAACGCTGGGTCGGTGTCGAGACGCCTTGGGGTGCGCCCTCCGACGAGATCCTGCTCGGCCGTCTCGGTGATGTCGACATGGCCTTCCTGCCGCGCCACGGGCGTGGCCACCGCATCCCGCCGGCCGAGCTGAACCATCGCGCCAACATCGCGGCGTTCAAGCAGCTCGGCGTGCAAGAAGTGCTGAGCCTGAGTGCGGTGGGCAGCTTGCGTGCCGAGCTGCCGCCCGGCACCTTCGTCGTCGTCGACCAGTTCATCGACCGGACGAGCGGGCGCGCCAGGTCCTTCTTCGGCAGCGGGCTCGTGGCGCACGTGTCGATGGCCGATCCCGTCTGCAGCCGGATCGGCCCCGTGCTGGCAGAGCTGTTGCGCGGCGGCGGCACGCCGTGGGCCGCCGGCGGGACCTACGTCGCGATCGACGGCCCGCAGTTCTCGACCCGGGCCGAGAGTGCGCTCTACCGCAGCTGGAACGCCAGCGTCATCGGCATGACCAACCTGCCCGAGGCCCAGCTGGCACGCGAGGCCGAGCTTTGTTATGCCGCGGTCGCGATGGTGACCGACTTCGATTGCTGGCATCCGGATCACGACGCCGTGACAGTGGACGCGGTGGTCGGCGTGCTGCTCGGCAATGCCGACCGCGCACGTGCGCTCGTCGCCGCGTGGGCGCGCCGGCGCGAGAGCGCCGGGTCGGTGTCATCCTGTGCTTGCCAGCACGCACTCGACCACGCCATCATCACGCCACCTGCGGCGCGCGATCCGGCGATGGTCGAACGGCTGCGGGTCATCGCCGGTCGCGTGCTGTAGCCCCGCGCGGCCCGACCGACTGCAATCGAGCCACCGATGCAAGAGATTGCCTTCAGCTTTCCTGCCGCCACGGCGGCGGCCTTCGCGCAGACCGTGCCGCAGTGAACCCGATCGCGCGCACACCGAACCGGCGCAGCATCTGGCGCGAGAGTGCCACGGTCTGCGCAGTCGACCAGCGACACCTGCCGCACGCGCGGGTGCTGGCGCGTTTGTCGACGCTGGCGCAGGCGGTCGATGCCATCGCCAACATGACCGTGCGTGGGGCGCCCTTGATCGGTGTGACCGCCGCCTACGGGATGGCCCTGCAGGCCGCAGACGATGCGAGCGACGCCGCTCTGCACGCCGCGGCGCAGCAATTGACGCAGGCGCGGCCGACGGCGGTCAACCTGGCCTGGGCGGTCGAGCGCAGCCTGCAACACCTGCTGGCCATCGTGCCGGCGCAGCGCGCGCCGGCCGCCTGGTCCTTCGCGGACGAACTCGCCGAGGCCGACGTCGCCACCAACGAGGCCATCGGCCGGCAGGGGTTGGCGCTGCTGCGCCATCACGCCGACGGCCTCGGCCGCCCACTGCAGGTGATGACCCATTGCAACGCAGGCCGGCTCGCCACGGTCGACTGGGGCACCGCGCTGGCACCGGTCTACCTCGCTCACGCCGCGGGCCTGCCGCTGCACGTGTGGGTCGACGAAACGCGGCCGCGCAACCAGGGTGCGAGCCTGACGGCATGGGAGCTGCGCGAGGCCGGGGTGCCGCACACGGTGATCGCCGACAACGCGGGCGGTCACCTGATGCAACACGGGCACGTCGATCTGGTGATCGTCGGCTGCGACCGCGTCACGTCGCGTGGCGATGTCTGCAACAAGATCGGCACCTACCTGAAGGCGCTCGCCGCGCACGACAACGCGGTGCCCTTTTATGTCGCGATGCCGCTCTCGACGCTCGACCCCACGCTCGACGACGGGCTGCGCGAGGTCAAGATCGAGCAGCGCAGCGCACGCGAAGTCACCCACATCAGCGGCCGCGACCTGGACGGGCAGGTGGTCGAGATCCAGCTCGTTCCCGACGGCACGGTTGCCGCCAACCCGGCCTTCGACGTCACGCCGGCACGGCTGGTGACTGCCTTGATCACCGAACGTGGCGTGGTCGCCGCGACACGCGAGGCGCTCGCGGCGCTGGTGGCATGACGTCCGCGCCCGACGAATCGGCCGATGCCACGCTGCGCGCGCAGGCCGTGGCAGCGGTCCGGCGCATGGACACGCTCGGGCTCAACCGCGGCACCACCGGCAACCTGAGCGTTCGCGCAACCGCTGCCGCGGGCGGCGGGATGTGGATCACACCCACCGGCATGGATCCGGCCGAACTCGGGGCCGACGACCTCGTGCGTGTGGGCGAAGACGGCGCCGCCCACGGCGAGTGGGAGCCGTCGTCCGAATGGCCTTTCCACCGCGCCATCTATCAGGTGCGGCCCGACCTGCATGCCGTGGTGCACGCGCACTCTGTCGGCGCCACCGCCGTCGCCTGCCTGCGCCGTCCGCTGCCGGCCTTCCACTACATGGTTGCGATCGCCGGCGGCGACAGCGTGCCGTGCACGCCTTACCACCTCTTCGGCACCGAGGCGCTGTCGCTCGCGGTGGCGCAGGCCTTCGCCGACCGCAACGCCTGCCTGATGGCCAACCACGGCCTGGTGGCCGGCGGCGCGTCGCTCGCACACGCGATGAAAGTGGCGCTCGAGATCGAGGCGCTGTGCGAGATCTACCTCAAGGCGCTCGCCGCCGGTGCACCGGCGCTGTTGTCGTCGGCGGAAATGGAAGCGGTGATCGAGCGCTTCAGGCGCTACGGCAAGGCGCGGCGGGCAGCGCCCTGAAGACGCGGCCGCGCCGGCGCTACAACAAGCCGCGTTGCGCCAGATTGCGCATCAGCGCCGTCACGCCGTAATCCCACGGCGCAATGCGGTCGCAGTGGTCGACGCGGTTGACGAGCGTGCCCAGGCGCGGTGTCGCCACCTGCACCACGTCGCCGACCTCGTGCGTGAAGCCCAGCCCGGGCCCGCGGCGGTCCTTCGTCGGCGCGAACATGGTGCCGAGGAAGAGGACGAAGCCGTCGGGATACTGGTGGTTGGCGTTGATCGTCTGCGCCACGATGTCGAGCGGATCGCGGCTGATCTTGGCGAGCGAACTGCTGCCCTCCATCGTGAAGCCCTCCGGGCCCTCGACGAGCAGGCTCAGCTCAGCGCGGCGCACGTCGTCGATGCCGAAATCGGCGTCGAAGAGGCGGATGAAGGGGCCGATCGCACACGAGGCGTTGTTGTCCTTGGCCTTGCCCAGCAGCAGCGCGCTGCGGCCTTCGAAGTCGCGCAGGTTGACGTCGTTGCCGAGCGTGGCACCGACGGTGCGGCCGCGGCTGTTCACCGCCAGCACGACCTCGGGCTCCGGGTTGTTCCACTCGGACTTGGCATGGATGCCGATCTGCGCGCCGGTGCCCACCGACGACAGCAGTGGCGCCTTCGTGAAGACTTCGGCGTCGGGTCCGATGCCGACCTCGAGGTACTGCGACCAGGCACCTTGGGCGAGCAGCACCTGCTTGACCCGATCGGCCTCGGCCGAGCCCGGCACGATGCCGGCCAGGTTGTCGCCCAGGATGCCCGCGAGCGCGGCGCGAATGTCTTGCGCCTTGAGCGAGTCCCCGCGCGCCTGCTCTTCGATCACGCGCTCGAGCAGGCTGGCGATGAAGGTCACGCCGCTCGCCTTGACCACCTGCAGGTCGCAGGGTGCGAGCAGCCACGGCCGCCCACGCTGACGTGTGTTTTCGTCGCCGTTCGCCAGCACCTCGGCGAGCGAGGCGATGCGGGGCGCCGCCGACAGCGTGGCCCGCACGGTTGCGGCCGGGTCCTCGTGTTCGAGCAACTGGCTGCAGGTGGCGGCCAGCCGCGAAAGATCGAAGAGCGCGCCGTCGTGGCAGGCGACGAGCACCGGCCCGAGTTCAGGTTGCCAGAGGCGGCCGATCAGCATGGCCTGGCGGGCGTCGTCGGGGAGGGTGCGGGTGAGGTCGAGGGGCATGGGTGGTGGCTCGTTTTTTGAGGTGTTTCAGGCGATGGCGGCGGTCCGGCGCCGGAGTTTGTCACGCACGAGCCGGCTTGAGTGCCCGATCCATCAGTGTGTCATGTTCGAGGTGCTTGGCCGGGGGACCCGGGGCGGTGGTGTCGATACCCGGCGGATCGGCCACCGATAAACTGCCGGAGTTCAACAGGAGCCCGGTAGGGCGCCTGCTGCGGCGCCCAGGGGCGCTAAAGTCGATCAAAGCGAGGAAAGAGATACCGACATGACGGGGCCCATCAATATCAATGCAGGAGCTGACGCCGTCGGGCGGATGCGGTGCGCATGATCTTCGGCCCCCTGTCGTTGCTCGTCGTGCTCGGTGTCGTGGGGTACCTGGGCAAGACGCAGTTGGCGCCCGCAGCGGTTGCTGCAGGCGCGGCGCCGTGAACGTCGCCGATCCGCTGGCCCTGTTGTCCGCGCTCGTCGTCAAGACGGGCGTCGCCTTGGGGGGGCTGTCCGAATCCGAACGCGCCCAGGTGCTGGCCCTGGCTGCGGGTTGTCTGGCGGAGGACGGGCCTGCCAGCGAGGCCGCTGTGAACCGGCTGTTGAAGAACGCGCTGGAGAACGAGCTCGCTTTCCTCGGCACCGACCATGTCGAATTGCGCCGCTGGCTCGTCGACGCCGGCTGGTGGCAGCGCGACGGATTCGGTCACGAATACAGGCGCGTCCCGGTAGGCATGCTGCCGCTGCCGATGCAGGAACGGGCCCTGCTGCTGCGTGGGCTGGATGCAGCGGCGTGGGTGCAAGCACGGCGCGATGAAGTGGCCACCCGGCGTGCGGCGCGCCATGCCGAATGGCAAGCGCGGCAGAACGTGGGCGGCCTGTCGTGAGCCGTCTGACGTGAGCCTGTTGCCGGACGACGACCTCCAGCGCGAACGCGACGAGTCCGCGATGCGGCTGGCGCTCGACCAGGCGCACAACGCGCTGCTCGTCGGCGAGGTGCCGGTCGGCGCCGTCGTGCTGCGCGACGGCAAGCTCATCGCCACCGGGTACAACCGTCCGATCACGACCCACGACCCGACGGCGCACGCCGAGATCGTGGCGCTGCGCCACGCCGCGCAGCTGCTCGAGAACTACCGCCTGCCCGAATGCGAGCTCTACGTCACGCTCGAGCCGTGTGCGATGTGTTCGATGGCGCTGCTGCACGCCCGCTTCAAGCGCGTGGTGTTCGGCGCCTTCGACCCCAAGACCGGCGCCGCGGGTTCGGTGATCGACCTCTTTGCACAGGCGCAGCTGAACCACCACACCGCCGTGACGGGGGGGGTGCTCGAAGCGGCCTGCGGCCGGTTGCTGCGCGACTTCTTTGCCGAACGCCGTGCGGCCCGGCGCGCCACGCCGGCGTCCGGGCCTGAACCGATCCCCACCGGCGAGGCGACCGAGATGGGTGGCCTGGCCGATCGCTCCTGACCATGGATTCCCTCACCCTCTTCACCCCCGCTGGTGTGCTGGCACACGCGGCGCCGCTGCGCCTGGCAGCGCGCCGCCTGCAGGCGCTCGGCTTCGACGTCAGCGTCGACGAAGCCGCGCTCGCACGGCTGCAGCGTTTCGCCGGGGACGACGACAGCCGCCTGGCCGCGCTGCACCGCGTCGCGACGCAGGCGCCGTCGGTCGCGATGGCCACGCGTGGCGGCTACGGGCTGACGCGCCTGCTCGACCGACTGGACTGGAAACTCATCGCGCGCAGCGTCGAGCGCGGCACCCGCTGGGTCGGCTACAGCGACATGACCGCGCTGCAACTCGGCCTGCTCGCACACAGCAAGGCGCCGAGCTGGGCCGGCCCGCTGGCGGTCGACGACTTCGGCCGCGCCGAGGTCGACGAGGTCACCGCTGGCTGCTTCACCGAAGCGATGGGTGGCGAACTCGAGGCGGTGGGCTTTCGCACCGAGGCCGGCTTCGACGGGCTCGATGCCAAGGGCTTGCTTTGGGGCGGCAACCTGGCGATGGTGTGTTCGATGCTGGGCACGAAGCACCTTCCGCGCATCAAGGGCGGCGTGCTGTTCCTCGAAGACGTGAACGAACATCCTTACCGCGTCGAGCGCTGCCTGCTCCAGTTGCTGCAGGCGGGTGTCATTGGCGATCAGAAGGCCGTGCTGCTGGGCGCCTTCACGCAGTTCAAACCCTCGCCACTCGACCGGGGCTACAGCCTGAAGATCGCCGTGCAGGCGCTGCGCCAGCGCACGAAGGTGCCGGTGCTGACCGGCTTGCCCTTCGGCCACGTGCCCACGCATGTCACCTTGCCGGTCGGGCGCGGCGTGCAATTGCTGGTGGACGGCCGCAACGTGCTGGTGGGCTGGTGACGCCGTGATGCGCACTGGACTCCAACTGTTTCTGGTGTGGCTGACCGCCGGGCTGTTCTCGGCCTGTGACAACAACCCTTACCCGCGCGAACTGGCGGCCACCAACACCCTGTTCACGGCCTTCAACGAACGCTCACCGCGCCACCTCGACCCGACCGCTTCGTACTGGAACAACGAGACGCCGTTCACCTACAACATCTACGAGCCGCTCTACGCCTACGACTACCTGAAGCGTCCCTACACGCTGGTGCCGAAGACGGCGCTCGAGGTTGCGCGCCCGCGCTTCTTCGACAAGGCCGGCAATCCGCTGCCCGAAGATGCGCCGGGCGAACTCGTGGCCGAGAGCGTGCACGAGGTGCGCATCCGGCCCGGCATCCTCTTCGCGCCGCACCCGGCCTTTGCAAAGGATGCGCAAGGGCGCCATCTCTACCACGCGCTGAAACCGGGCGAGATCGGCGACCGGCGCTCGCCGCTCGACTTCGAACACCAGGGCACACGCGAGCTGGTCGCCGAGGACTATGTCTACGCGCTGAAACGTCACACCACCACGCGCATCACGACACCGATCGCCGGCATCTTCTCCGAGTACGTCATCGGTCTCAAGGACTACGGCGCGCTGATCAAGGCCGAAGACGCCAAGCTGCGTCAGGGCCTGGACGCGGCGGCGCTCGACAAGCCATTCCTCGACTTCAGGCGCTGGCCGCTCGCCGGCGTGAGCGCGCCCGACAAACACACATTGCGCATCCGCATTGCCGGCAAGTACCCGCAGTGGAAGTACTGGATGGCGATGACCTTCGTCGCCCCCATGCCGTGGGAGGCCGACGCCTTCTACGCCCAGCCCGGCATGGCCGCGAACGCACTCTCGCTCGACACCTGGCCTGTCGGCACCGGCCCTTACATGATGACCGAGTACGTGCAGGATCGGCGCCACGTGCTCAAGCGCAACCCCAACTACCGCGGCACGCCGTACCCCTGCGAAGGCATGCCGGGCGACAAGGAAGCGGGTTACCTGGCCGACTGTGGCAAGCCCACGCCCTTCATCGACACGCTCGTGTTCCAGATCGAGAAAGAGGCCGTGCCCTTGAAGGCCAAGTTCCGCCAGGGTTACCTCGATGTGCCGCAGATCGAGCGCACCGATGACGGCGTGGAGTTCGTGGTCGACATGCAGGATTCCGAGTCGGTCAAGCGCGAGTACATGGCCAAGGGCTTCAAGTTCCCGAGCACGGTCGACCTGTCGAGCTGGTACGTCGGCTTCAACATGCTGGACCCCGTGCTCGGGCGTGGTGACACCCCCGAGCAGCAGGCCAAGAACCGCAAGCTGCGCCAGGCGCTGTCGATCGCGATCGAGTGGGAGGAGTTCGTCCGCATCTTCCCGAAGAAGGGCGGCGAGACCGCGATGGGCCCGCTGCCGGCGGGGCTGTTCGGCTCACGCCATGGCACGCCCGAGGGTTTCAATCCGGTGACGCACCTGCTGCAGGAGGGCAAGGTCGTGCGCCGCCCGATCTCGGAAGCCAGGCGCCTCATCGCGGAGGCCGGTTATCCCGAAGGGCGCGACGCGCGCAGCGGCCAGCCGCTGGTGCTCAATTACGATTTCTACGGCCAGGCCACGCCCGAGCGCAAGGCCGAGTTCGACTGGATGATCAAGCAGTTCGCCAAGATCGGCGTGCAACTCGAGATCCGTGCCACCGACAACAACCAGTTCCAGGACAAGGTGCGCAAGGGCAAGCACCAGATCTTCTGGTCGGGCTGGCTCGCCGACTACCCCGACGCCGAGAACTTCCTGTTCCTGCTCTACGGCCCCAATGCCAAGAGCCGCAGCGACGGCGAGAACACGGCCAACTACGAGAACCCGGCTTTCGACAAGCTCTATGCGCAGCTGAAGCTGCTCGACGACGGGCCCGAGAAGATCAAGGTCATCGACGAGATGGTCCGCATCGCGCAGGAAGACGCGCCCTGGACCTGGGGCTACTTCCCCTATGCGTCGGGCGCCTACCAGCCTTGGCTGCACAACGCCAAGCCGTCGATCATCGTGCGCGACATCGGGCGCTTCTACCGCATCGACGCGGCCGAGCGCGCGCGGCTGCAGGCCGAGTGGAACCACCCGGTCTGGTGGCCGATGGTGCTGATCGGGCTGGCGATCGTGGGCGTGCTCGCGTGGGGACGGCAGGCCTTCCGCCGCCGCGAGCGCCTGAACGCACGTGGTGAAGTGGTGGCTGGATGATTGCCTACATCGTCCGCCGCATCGGCTATGGCGTGTTGATCCTGCTGGGTGTCAACCTGGCGACCTTCTTCCTCTTCTTCACCGTCAACACACCCGACGACATGGCGCGGCTGAACATCGGCGGCAAGCGCGTGACGCAGGAGCAGGTGGTGAAGTGGAAGGTCGAGCGCGGTTACGACAAGCCGCTCTACTGGAACGGCGCGCAGCATGGCAGCGCGCAACTCACCGAGACGATCTTCTGGGAGCGATCGGTCTCGCTCTTCACGCTCGACTTCGGCCGCGCTGACTCCGAGAGCGCAGGCGACATCGGCCACCAGGTGCGCACGCGCATGGTGGCGAGCCTGCAGCTGGCGCTGCCGCTGTTCGTGCTGCAGGTGATCGCGAGCACGCTCTTTGCCCTGATGCTGGTGATGTTCCGCAACACCCGGCTCGACTTCTGGGGCGTCGTGCTGTGTGTGTTGATGCTGTCGATCTCCAGCCTGTTCTACATCATCGTCGGGCAGTTCGTGTTCTCGAAGGTGCTGCGCCTGGCGCCGATCTCGGGTTACGCACCGGGGCTCGACGCGGTGAAGTTCCTACTGCTGCCGATCGGGCTGTCGCTGCTGGCGCGCCTGGGCGGTGAGGCACGCCTGTACCGTGCCATGTTCCTCGAAGAGACGAACAAGGACTACGTGCGCACCGCGCGCGCCAAGGGGCTGTCCGAGCAGTGGGTGCTTCTGAGGCATGTGCTGCGCAACGCGCTGATCCCGATCATCACCAGCGCCGGCTCCTACCTGCCGTATGTGTTCCTCGGCAGCCTGGTGTTCGAGAGCTTCTTCGGCATTCCCGGCCTCGGCGCCTACGTGATCGACGCCATCTCGGCGCAGGACTTCGCAATCGTGCGCACGATGGTCTTCCTCGGCTCGGTGCTGTACATCGCGACCTACATCGCGATCGACATCGCCTACACCTGGGCCGATCCGCGCGTGCGGCTGGCATAGAGGACACGCCGCACATGCCCCGCATCGTCCCGCTCTGGACCGACGTCGTTGTCTGGCTGCTGCTCGCGGCCCTGCTGTTCTACATCTGGCAGATTCGGCGCAGCCCGGAACTGCACGCGAAGTGGCTGCGGGTGTTTCAGGACACGCCGGCGATCTGCTCCGCCGTCGTTCTTGCGGCCGGGTTGGCGGTGACCGTGCTCGACAGCCTGCACTTCCGCCTGCTCCTGCCGGCGACCGCGGCCGGCGCCACGGCCGCCTACGACACGCGCACGCAGTCGGTGCTCGACCTGCTGCTGGCGCGGCCGATCGGCATGCGCGAGGCTTCGTACTCCGAGCCCCTGGCCTACCTGGGGTTCACGCCCGAGGCGGTGCAGACGGGCGTCGAGGCCAAGCGCACGCAGCCCCGGCTCGAATTCGCCGGGGCACACCTGACGGATCCGGCGGCACAGTGGCAGGCCGACGTGGTAGCACGTGCCGCGACAGGCCTGCTCGCGGGCTTGTCTGCGGCCGCGCTCAGTGCGCTCGTGGTCGCGGCGCTGCTGGCGCGCACGGCAGCGTCTTCGACCGGCACCGAGTTGCGCCGCATCGCAAGCGGCCAGACTACGCTGCCCTGGCGCGCCGCACTGCTGACCTTGACGCTGCTGTGCCTGTCGGGCGGCATCATGGCGGCGCTGATGCAGCACTACCATGTGCTCGGCACCGACCGCACCGGCAACGACGTGCTCGTGCAGTGCCTCAAGAGCATTCGCACCGCTTTTGTCATCGGCAGCCTGTCGACGATCGCGACGCTGCCGCTCGCGGTCGGCCTCGGCATCGCGGCGGGTTACTTCCGTGGCTGGGTCGACGAGGTGGTGCAGTACCTGTACACCTTGCTGTCGTCGGTGCCGAACGTGCTGCTCATCGCCGCGTGCGTGCTGATGGTGCAGGTCTTCCTCGACCAGAACCCCGAACTCTTCGAGACCAGTGCGGAGCGCGCCGACCTGAAGCTGTTCCTGCTCTGCGCGATCCTGGGCCTGACCGGCTGGGCCGGGCTGTGCCGGCTGCTGCGGGCCGAGACGATGAAACTGCGCGAGCTCGAATACGTGCAGGCTGCGACCGCCTTCGGCGTCAGCGACTGGCGCATCATGGCGCGCCACATCTTCCCGAACGTGGTGCACCTGATGTTGATCACGACCGTGCTCGACTTCTGCGGGCTGGTGCTCTACGAGGCGGTGCTGAGCTACGTCGGCGTCGGTGTCGATCCGTCGATGAACAGCTTCGGCGGCATGATCAACCTCGCACGCAGCGAGATGAGCCGCGACCCGCTGGTGTGGTGGAGCTTCGCGTCGGCCTTCACCTTCATGGTCGGGCTCGTGCTCGCGGCGAACCTGTTCGCCGACGGCGTGCAGACGGCCTTCGATCCGCGCTCTCGTGTGTTCAAGCCGCGGCTGGCGCTCAGGCCGAAGCAGCGGCAAGCCTGATGCTGCGCATCCACGACCTCGATGTGGAACTCGACGCCGATGCCGGCGTCGTTCGCGCCGTCGACAACCTGCGCCTGGCGATCGAACAGGGCGAGACCTTCGCGCTCGTCGGTGAATCGGGATGCGGCAAGAGCATGACGGCGCTGGCCCTGCTGCGCCTGCTGCCCGACAACGGCCTCGTCACCCACGGCCAGATCACGCTCGAAGCCGGCGCCGGCCACGCCGCCACCGACGTGCTCGGGCTGCCTGAATCGCAGATGCGCACGGTCCGCGGCGGGCGCATCGGCATGATCTTCCAGGAGCCGTCGACAAGCCTGAACCCGGTCATGCGCGTGGGCGACCAGATCGTCGAGTCGATCGAGACCCACACCACGCTGCGCGGCGCCGCCGCGCGCGCGAAGGCCCTCGACTGGCTGCGCCGGGTCGGCATCCCCGAGCCCGAGCGCCGGATCGACGACTATCCCTTCCGCATGAGCGGCGGGCAGAAGCAGCGTGTGATGATCGCGATGACACTCGCCGCGGAGCCCGACTTCCTGGTCGCCGACGAGCCGACGACGGCGCTCGACGTCACGATCCAGGCCCAGATCCTCGACCTGCTGCGCGAGCTGCAACGCGAGCGCCGGATGGGGCTGCTGCTGATCACGCACGACCTCGCGGTGGTGTCGGGCATGGCGCATCGGGTGGCGTTGATGTACGCGGGGCAGATCATCGAAGTCGCCACGGCCGCCGAGTTCTTCAGCGCCCCACGCCACCCCTACGCGCAGGCGCTGTTGCGCGCGCTGCCCGATGCGTCTCGGCGCGGGCAGGTGCTCGCGTCGATCGCGGGCACGGTGCCGCCGCTCTGGCTGGACTTTGCCGGCTGCCGCTTCGCCCCGCGCTGTGTGCACGCGCAACCGCGTTGTGCGTCTTCGCGGCCCGCGCTGCTGCCGACCGCGCCCGGACACGACGTGCGCTGCCTGCGGGTCGAGGACGGCGATGCGCTCGGCTCGGGTGCGGCGCCGGCTGCGCCAGCCCAGGCCGCTGCGGGCGCGGGCCCGGCAGCCGGATCGGGCGCCGCGCTATTGAGCGTGAGCGATCTTCGGGTGCGTTTCCCGGTTCGCGGCGGGCTGTTCCAGGGCGTCGTGGGCCACTTCAATGCGGTCGACGGGGTGTCCTTCGACATCGCGCAAGGCGTAACCCTGGCACTCGTGGGCGAATCGGGCTGCGGCAAGACGACCACCGGCAAGGCGATCGCCCAGCTGCTGCGGCGCCAGGCCAGCGTGAGCGGGAGCGCGTTGCTCAGCGGGCAGGACTTGTGCGCGCTGTCGGGCGACGCTCTTCACGCAGCGCGGCGCGACATCCAGATCGTGTTCCAGGACCCCTTCGCGTCGCTCAACCCGCGCCTGCGTGTGGCCGAGTTGCTGCAAGAGGGCTTGCTCGCGCTGCTGCCCGAGATGGACGCTACGGCTCGGCGTGAGCGCATCGAGCGCCTGACCGACCAGGTGGGTCTGCGGCGCGATGCGCTCGACCGGTACCCGCATGAATTTTCGGGCGGCCAGCGCCAGCGCATTGCGATCGCACGTGCGCTCGCGGTGCAGCCCAAGCTGCTGGTCTGCGATGAGCCGACCTCGGCACTCGACGTCTCGGTGCAGGCGCAGATCCTGAATCTTTTGCGCGACCTGCAGCGCGAACTCGGTCTGGGCTACCTCTTCATCACCCACAACATCGGCGTTGTCGAAACCGTCGCCGACCGGGTGGCCGTGATGCGCGCCGGACGAATCGAAGAACAGGGCGCGTGCGCCGAAGTGATGAACCGGCCGGCGCGCGAGTACACCCGGGCGCTGCTCGCCGCGGTGCCGCGGCTGCAAGGTGCAACCCGTCTCGAGACCGCCTGAGGCGAATTGAGCGCTTGATCAGCCGAGATCGGCATGCACCATGTTGTGTCGTACCAACGTACCGGTGGTGGGTCCGCCTAGGTACATGCCCGAGGTTTACAGCCCATGGCCTCGGCTAAGCGATCGGCCGAGAGTCGGCCAGGTTCGGCTCCGACGCAGGTAAATCGAGGGTTTCCGAGGGGCATGAAGGATCGGTGCCCGACTTCAGTCGAAGCCGCCGTACAAGGCTCGCGGTCGGCCTATGGGTTTTCCTGAGCGACTTCATGCTGCACCCATCAGTAACAATCCACGCACGAACTTTCGCAACGTGGACACAAACGGGTCACAAACCCGGTATGCCTCTTGCTCGGAAGTGAGTTCTAAGGAATACCCCTTTCAACGTCACAGGAGAACTCATGTTCAAGAAGACAAAGGTCTGCGCTGGATTGGCTATGGCCTTCGGTAGCGGCCTATTCGTTGCGGCAACCCCGGTCATCGCGCAGGACCAGCGCATCGAGATCACCGGCTCGGCGATCAAGCGCGCCGACACCGAAGGTGCGCTTCCAGTCCAGATCATCCGGCAGGAAGACATCAAACGCTCCGGCGTCACTTCGGTCAGCGAACTGATCCAGCGCCTGCCGGCGATGGCCGGCGCCACGACCGAAGCCGCTGGCGTGGGTGGTGGCGGCTCCGGTTTCTCGGGCGCTTCGATCCACAACATCGGTGAAGAGCGCACGCTCGTGCTGCTCAACGGGCGCCGGCTGGCGCAGTTCGGCGGCCAGACTCTGACCGGCTTCGGCGCTGCGATCGACTTGAACACGCTGCCGTTGAGCTCGATAGATCGTGTCGAGGTGCTGACCGACGGCGCCTCGGCACTCTACGGCTCCGACGCGATTGCCGGTGTGGTCAACATCATCCTGCGCAAGAATTTCGAAGGCGCCAAGATCAGCGCCAACTACCGCGAGGCCGATGGCTTCCGCGACCTGCGCACCCGCAACGTTATCGGCATCGTCGGATTCGGCGACCTGGACAAGGATGGCTACAACACCCACGTCAACTACGAGTTCTACAAGAAC
>DATDER010000181.1:0-3144 GCA_036523095.1 Rubrivivax sp. | reverse complement strand
TTGATATCGTGCGAGGCACGCGCGTCGGACCCGCAGTGTGCCGTTTTATTCTGACATGCGGGGTTGAACCGTGTCGAGTCGTCCGGTGTAAGGGGGTTGGCGTGGACGTCAGTCGTTCGGTGCTTGTGCCCTACTCGGCCGAGGCCATGTTCGACCTGATCGAGCAGGCGGAGGGGTACCCGTCCTTTCTTCCCTGGTGTACTGCAGCAGAGATCCTCGAACGCAGCGAGGACTGGGTCGCCGCCCGTCTTGAAATCTCTTACGCGAAGTTGCGCTTCGTGATGCGCACCCGAAATCCAAAACGCCGCCCCGAATGGCTGCAGGTCCGCTTGGTCGAGGGCCCGTTCAAGCAGTTTGGTGGAGACTGGCACCTCGTCCCGCTGGCCGACAAGGGGTGCAAGGTGACCTTCCAGCTCTCGTATCAGACTGCCGAAGGCGTCTTCGACCGGGTCGCCAAGGCGGCCCTGGACCGGATCTTCGACTCCATCGTGGACGCGTTCGTCAGGCGCGCAGAAGCGACCTTGACGCCGATCGGCAGCAATGATCGCGCGGTGTCAGGGGCGTCGGATGCCGCCGCCCCCTGACCGCCTCGTACCCGCGCACATCGTCAAGCGACGGGGCGGAGCGTCCAGGTCTCGTTGGCGTGGCGCAGCAGCGCGGGCTCGTTTCGGCAGCGCAGGACGAAGTCCCGAACTTCCGTCGAGCGACACGCTGCGCGATAGGCCCGCCAGGCGTCGGGCAGCGAGTCGCTGCGCAGGTCGGCAGGCGCGAACGGGAGTGCGTTGAGGAGTTTGACCTTGCCGTTGGGCACGACGAGCAGCATCGCCTGCGGGCTCTCGAGGCGTGTCTCCATTTCGGTGACGATGTTCCAGGGGTAGATCGACAGCGCCGGACCGGTTCCGACCGATGCCGCCCGCGCGCGCAGCGCGGCGACGGCACGCCGCCACTCGTCGTCGGTGGGGGCCAGCGTGTCCCAGGCCGCGGCGGCGCGGCCGATGCGCATCAGCGGGCCGGTGACGAAGGCGCTGCAGCCGAGGGCAGTTGCGAAGTCGAATGCGGCGACGATCTCGGGAAGATTGAGCCGGGTGGGGACGAAGACGAACTGCGGGGGGCAGCCGCGCGCCACCAGGCGCTCGATCGCGCCGACCGCCGCCGTGAAGCTCGACCCGGGGCGCACCCGCTGGTGCATGGCGGCGGTGGCACCGTCGACGGAAATCTGCACGCAGTCGACGCCGAGCTCGGCGATCCGGTCGGCCGCGCTGGCGTCGATGCGGCTGCCATCGGTCTCGAGCTTGAGGGCGACGCCGCCTGCGGCAAGCCGTTCGAAGACTTCCCAGCAGTGCTCGACGCCGAGCGGCTCGCCGCCGCCGAAGGCGGCAAACGGGATGCCGGCATCCACGATGTCGCCCGCAAGGCGCAGGGCCTCCTCGCGGCTCAACTCATCGTTCCAGGCTTTGCCGGGTCCGGATTCCTCGCAGCACGCCAGACAGCGCGCGCCGCAGCGGTTGGTCAGCTGCCAGGCAAGAAAAAGGGGCGCATCGTAGTCATCGACGGTACGCCCCTGCATCGCTACGGTTCAGCGACGGTTCAGGTGAAGCGGATGTAGGGCTGGGCCATCACCTGCTCGGAAACGTCTTCGAGCTTGGGTGTTTCCCAGGCCTGCTTGTCCAGCGGGGCCGGGGCGACAGTCTTGGGTTGGGGCAAGCCCTTGGCGGGCTCGATCGTCTGCTTCGCTTCGCTCATGGATCCTCCGTGATGATCTCGATCCGGTGGGCCGCGCGTGGCTGCCAGCCATTCGCGTTTGCCAGCATCGCCTGATCGTCGATGACGAGACGCGCTGCCGAGACGACTTTATCACTCTGCCAGGCGGCGCGATAGGCGTTCCAGGCGTCGTCGAGGCGATCGTGGCGCAGATCCGCGCAGATCTGCGGCAGTGCCGCCGCCACCTTGACCCAGCCGTTGGGGAGCACGAGCAAGGTCGCCGGCGGGCTCTCGAGGCTCGCCCGCAGGCCGTCGCGGATCTCGAACGGCTCGAAGCAGAGCTCCATCTCGCCCGCGAACCGGCGCGACGCGCTTTCGAGCAGTCGACGGAACTCGGCGTACTCCGCTTCGCTCGGCTCGAGCCGATCCCAGAGTCGCGCGGCGGTGCCGATGCGCATGAGGCGGCCGCTGTTGAAGCGGAACGCGCCGAGTGAATGCGCGCGCTCGATCACTTGGCCGGCCTCGTGCAGGTTGATGCGGGTCGGCGCGAAGGTGATCTCCAGCGGCATCGCTGCGGCGCGCACCGCGCGACAGGCGGCGTGCGCGGCCGCCAGCGAGGCGCCAACCCGCTGGCGGGCATAGGTCGCCTCGGTGTCGCCGTCGAGGCTGATCTGCACCGAGCGGATCGGCAGGCGGGCGAGCCGTTCTGCCACGGCCTCGTCGAAGCGCTGGCCGTTGGTCTCGATCTTGAGCCGGACCCCGGCATGGCCGAGCTTCTCGGCAAGCGTGAGGAAATGCGGGACGACCAGCGGCTCGCCGCCGCACAGCATGACGTAGGGCACGCCCAGGCGGATGATCTCGTCGGCGACGTGCATGGCCTCGTCGGCGTCGAGTTCGTCGAACAGGCGCTTGCCCGGCGCCGATTCGGTGCAGCAGTGCAGGCAGCACAGGTCGCAATCACGCGTGATCTGCCAGGAGACCAGCAGCGGCGCGCCGAGAAGATCGATGCGGTTCATGCGCCCCAAGCGGCCTGGACCAGGATGCCCGCGGTGAGCAGCAGCACCGCCACGAGGTAGCAGGCGACGATGTTGCGCACCGCCGGCACGAAGGCGCGCGGTGTCTCGTAGGTCGAACGGGCAGTGCGGCCGCTCTCCAGCAGCAGCGGCAGCGCCAGGAGGGCGGCCAGGCACGGCCACGGGAAGATGCCGGCGGCGACGCCGACCGGTACCACGAGCAGTCCCGCCGCCGCGAGCGCCAGGTACAAAGAGACGGCGCGGCGGCGCCCGAGCCGGACGACGAGATTGCGCTTGCCGACCAGGCGGTCCTGGTGGAAATCGGGGATCGCGTTGACGACGGCGAGGCCCATGATCAGGCAGCCGGGAACCAGCGACACGGCCAGCACCTGCCACGACAGCTTCTGGGTGTGCAGGTACAGGCTGCCCA
>DATDER010000180.1:0-2749 GCA_036523095.1 Rubrivivax sp. | reverse complement strand
TGGGATTACCTGCACCACCTGGGTGCCAACCAGGAGAAGCTCTGGGCCGACTACGAGGCGCGCCTGGCGGCGGCCGGCGCCACGCGCGATTCACCCATGGCCTCCGCGGCACCGGCCGCCTGCGGCGGAGGCCACCTCTGACCAGCCCCTCGGCCCCATGACGCAGACTCACTTCGGATTCGATACGGTCGACGCCAGCGCCAAGTCGCAGCGCGTGCGGGGCGTGTTCGACTCCGTGGCGCCACGCTACGACCTGATGAACGACCTCATGTCGATGGGTCTGCACCGCGCCTGGAAAGCCTACGCCGTGGCCGTCGCCAACCTGCGCCCGGATGACCGGGTGCTCGACCTGGCCGGCGGCACCGGTGACCTGGCCCTGGCATTCGCGCGCCAAGTCGGCAACAAGGGCGTGGTGGTGCACACCGACATCAACGAGGCGATGCTGGGCGTGGGCCGCGACCGCTTGCTCGACAAGGGGCTGTCGCTGCCGACCACGCTCTGCGACGCCGAGGCGCTGCCGTTTCGCGAAGGGGCTTTTGATCTCGTCAGCGTCGCTTTCGGCCTGCGCAACATGACGCACAAGGACAAGGGGCTGGCCGAGATGGCGCGGGTGCTGCGACCCGGCGGGCGCTTGCTGGTGCTCGAGTTCTCGAAGGTCGCCGCGCCGCTGCGTCCGGCCTATGACTGGTACTCCTTCAAGATCCTGCCGCGCCTGGGGCAGTGGGTTGCGGGCGACGCCCGGAGCTACCAGTACCTGGCAGAGTCGATCCGTATGCACCCCGACCAGGCCGCGCTGAAAGACATGATGAAGGGCGCGGGCTTCGGGCACGTGGATGTGCACAATCTCACGGGCGGCGTGGTCGCGCTGCACGTGGGCGTTCGCTGCTGAGTGCCAGGCTACGGACCCGGCCTTGCCGGGCTTGTGTGCTCAATTCACGGAAGGTATTTGCACCATTCCGTCAGGCCTGTTTCCAGGTGCGACAGGGCGTGTGGGCAGCCGCTACACTCCGACCCCGATCCCCATGGGAATCCGGGTTTACGCGGAGACCCCGGGCTGCCCTCACCACTGCCTGAAGCGACGCCCCCGTTGGGGCCGGAGACACCGAACCATGTTCCAGCGACCCAGAACCTCTTCCAAGCACACCCTGACCCTGCTCGCCACCGTGGCCGCCGTGGCGGTGCTGGCTGGTTGCGGTGGCGCCGACAAGGACGAGAAGAAGGCCGCCACCCAGTCGGCGGCGCGGGTCAACAAGGAAGAGATCACCGTCCACCAGATCAACTTCCTGCTCCAGCAGCAGCGGGGTCTCAGGGCCGACCAGACCGAAGAGGCGAGCAAGCAGGTGCTCGAGCGCCTCATCGACCAGGAACTGGCGATCCAGAAAGCGGAACAGCTCAAGCTCGACCGCGATCCCAGGGTTGTGACGCAGATTGACGCCGCACGGCGCGAAATCATCGCACGCGCCTATATCGACAAGGTAGGCGAAGGCGCGCCGAGGCCCTCGGACGAGGAGATCAAGGCGTACTACGACGCCAACCCCGCTTTGTTCAGTGAGCGCCGTGTCTACCAGTTGCAGGAACTGGCGATCGAGGCCAAGCCCGAGCAAGTCGCGGAGCTTCGCGAGCGACTGAAGGCGGCCAAGAGCGTGCCCGAGTTCGTCCAGTATCTGCAGGCCAACAACATCCGATTCGCCTCGAACCAGGCGGTTCGTGCGGCTGAACAGCTACCGCTGGCCACGGTCGGCGCCTTTGCCAAGATGAAGGATGGCGACACGATGCTCAACCCCTCGGCGAATGGCGTGCAGGTCATCGCGCTGCTCAACTCGCGCTCGCAGCCGGTTGACGCCGCGCGCGCACGGCCGGCGATCGAGCAGTTCCTGCTCAACGATCGCAAGCGCAAGCTCGTGGCCGACGACCTGAAGGCGATGCGTGCGAGCGCCGATCTGAAGTACCTGGGCAAGTTTGCCGAGGGCGCGCCGGTGGCGGCCCCGGTCGGGCGAGCACCGACCCCCGCCGAGGTCGCCGCGTCGGCTTCCAAGGCGCTCGACGAGTCGGCGATCAAGTCGGGCTTCGGTCTCAAGGACGACGCCGGCGCCGGTGCTCGCCCGAGTGCGGTCATCGCCGAGCCCGCCGTGCCGTCTGCAAGCAGTGTGGACGCCGCGACGATCAACAAGGGCCTGGGAATCAAATGAAAATCGCAGTTCTGATTGCCGCTGGCGCGCTGTTGCTGCCGATGGCCGCCATGTCCCAGCCCGCGGCGCCGGCACCGGCTGCGGCGACAACGTCGGCCACCGCGCCCCAGTACCGCTTGGCTGCGGGCGACTCGATCCGCGTCTTTGTCTACCAGAACCCCGACCTGTCGATGGAGCTTCGGCTGACTGAAGCCGGCACGGTGTCGTTCCCGCTGCTCGGCACCGTTTCGCTCGTCGGGCTCACCGTGACGCAGGCCGAGCGGCGCATCGCCGACGGGCTGCTCAACGGCAAGTTCGTCAACAAGCCGCAGGTGTCGGTGATGGTGTCGCAGGTGCGCGGCAATCAGGTCAGCGTGCTGGGCCAGGTCGGCCGGCCGGGGCGTTTCCCGCTCGAGACCGGCGAGGTCCGGCTGACCGACCTGCTCGCGACTGCGGGCGGCATCGCCGGCGGCGGTGCCGACACGGTGATCGTCGTCGGTAACCGCAACGGCGCACCGTTTCGCACCGAGATCGACTTGCCGAGCGTGTTCGCGCCTGGAAAGCGCGGTGACGACGTGGTA
>DATDER010000179.1:0-5840 GCA_036523095.1 Rubrivivax sp. | reverse complement strand
CGACGACGTTGCCCCATGTCCGGTACATGCCGTTGCCGTCGTAGTCGGGAATCGCCAGGGTGCGATCGTCGAGCACACGAACGAAGCCGGGCAGCCCGCCTTTGTAGGAGCAGTCGGGGTGGCCATCTGCATCTGCGGTGGCGATGAAGAACATCGGGCAGCGCTGGATGAACACACGGTCCTCCTCGGTGAACGCCGTGCGGACGGTGACGCGTTCGAGGCGGTCGGCCAGGGGCCGTGTTTCACGCACGTCCTGAAGCCGCCGCATGCCGTCGTGATACATCGGGTCGTTGGCCATCGAACCTCCCGGTTGGTGCTGGCGCCTGACGACATGCTACGGGCGATTGCGCGTCGCTTCAATCCGCAACAAACGCACCGCACGTTCCACCTGTTGCGCCGCATCCGCGGTGTCGCAGGCGATGACCTGTCGGTCGGCCATCGAACGCAGCCACGTCAGCTGCCGCTTGGCCAGCTGGCGCGTTGCCGCGATGCCGCGTTCGCGCAGCGGCGCCAGGTCGGCCTGGTCGAGGGCCTCCCAGGCCTGGCGATAGCCCACGCAGCGCATCGACGGCAGACCCGGGTCGAGGTCGCCGCGTGCACGCAGCGCGCGCACTTCGTCAACGAAACCGGCCGCGAGCATGGCATCGAAACGCTGCGCGATGCGCTCGTGCAGCCAGGCGCGCGAGGTGGGTTCGAGCGCGATCAACGCCACGTCGTTCTGGGGCTCGCGGGTCTGCCCCTGGTGGCTCGACAGCGGCCGCCCGCTGAGCTGCCAGACCTCGAGTGCACGCTGGATGCGCTGGGTGTCGAGCGGATGCAGCCGCGCGGCCGTCAGCGGGTCAAGGCGCGCGAGCTCGGCGTGCAATGCGGGCCAGCCTTCGGCCGCGGCGCGTGCGTCCAGCACGGCGCGCACGGCCGGGTCGGCCGCCGGCATCGTGTCGAGGCCTTCGCGCAACGCCTTCATGTAGAGCATCGTGCCGCCCACGAGCAGCGGCATCGCGCCGCGCGCGCTGATGTCGGCCACCGCCTGCTGCGCATCGGCCACGAACTGTGCCGCCGAATAGGACTGCGTCGGCTCGATCAAATCGATCAGGTGGTGCGGCACTTCGCTTAGATCTGCCGCGCTCGGCTTTGCGGTGCCGATGTCCATGCCGCGGTAGACGAGCGCCGAATCGACGCTGACGATCTCCACCGCCAAGGTACCGCGTAGTGCACGCGCGATGTGCATGGCCACCGCGCTCTTGCCGCAGGCGGTCGGCCCGGCGATCGCGATCGCCTTCATCCCGCGGCGCTGGCAGGGGCCGTCTCGCCGTGGCGCTGCACCAGCGTCCAGGCGACGGCTGCGGTAAGCACCGCCATGGCACCGACCGTCAACGTGAGCGGGTACACGGTGCCGTTCATCGACACGCCGAGCCAGGCGCCGATGGCCACCGCGGCGAGCGCGAGCATGAAACCCGCCAGCGCCGACGCCGCGCCCGCGTTGGCCGGGAAGGGCCCGCTCACCGCGGCCTGGCTGCAGGGCTGGTGCAGCCCGTGGCCGAAGGCAAAGAGCAGTTGCGGCAGCGCGATCGCCCACGGGTTGTGCGCGCCGGCGAGCGACAGTGCGGCCATGCCCAGGCCCCCGGCGAGCGTGAAGAAGGCGCCGCGTTTGACGGCCCCCGCGAGACCGTGGCGCAAGAGCCAGCGCCGGCACCACACGGTGCCCGTGAGGTACGCGACCGAGCTCGTGCCGAGGAACAGCCCGTAGGCCCCGCGCGAGACGCCCAGCACATCGATGTAGACGAAGGCGCTGCCGGCGAGGTAGGTGTAGAGCCCGGCGTAGGTGCAGGCGGTGAGCAGCGACCAGGCCAGGAATGTCGGGTTGCGGGCAATGCGCCACCAGGTAATGAACATCGGTGCCAGATGCAGCGCCTTCGGGTTGGGCTGGCGCAGTGTCTCGGGCATCGACGCGAGCACGATCGCCAGCGTGCCGGCGGCAAAGATCCCGGTGACGGCGAGCGAGCTGCGCCAGCCGAAGGCGCTCGCGACGAGCCCGCCGACGACGGGGCACGACAGCGCGATCACCCCCAGCCCCGAGAGTGCCTTCGACATGATGCGGGCGCCGTCGTGCGGCTCGAACAGGTCGCGCACCATCGCGCGCGCGCAGACGACCGCAGCCGCCATGCCGATGCCTTGCAGCATGCGCCAGCCCACGAGGGTCTCGATGCTGGCGGCGGCGGCGCTGCCGGCACTGGCGGCGGCGTAGAGCGTGAGCCCGCCTACCATCACCGGCCGGCGGCCGAAGCGATCGGCAAGCGGCCCCATCAGCAGCTGGCTGATGCCGAAGGCGAACATCAACGCCGACAGGGTGAGCTGCGCACGCGCCATCGGGGCCGCAAAGTCGGCCGTCAGCGCAGGCAGCGCAGGCAGGTAGAGGTCGGTGGTGACGGGCTGCAGGCCGAGCAGCAGCGCCAACGCCGTCACGATGGCGACCGGGCTGGGGCGCGGGCTCGGGCGCCCTGCAGCCGTTGCAGGAACGGTCATTGGCCGAGGTTAGCAGGGCGCTCCGATACGCTCTGTCACCCGGCCAATGCGCCGATCGACTAAATTCGCGCCACCGCGCCCAGCGCTTGTGCCAGGAACCGATCCATGACCTCGATTCGCCGTTGTCTTGCCGTTGCCGTGGCGTCTTCGCTGAGCTTCGCCTCCCTGACGCAACCCGCGCAGGCCGCCCTCATCGGCACCGCGGAGCTGGCGGGTGTGCCAGGCGCTGCCGGCGTGGCCGCCGATCGCTCCGCGGCGCACGAACAGCTGCATTCCGCACTCGAACGTGCCGACGTCAGCGCGGCCTTGCAGGCGCGCGGCGTCGATCTGGACGCGGCGCGTGCGCGTGTCGCGGCACTCACCGACGCGGAGGCCGCTTACCTCGCACAGCAGATCGACCTTGCGCCCGCCGGCGGCGACAGCCTGCTCGGCGTGCTCGTCTTCATCTTCGTGCTGCTGCTGGTGACCGACATCCTCGGCCTGACGAAGGTCTTCCCGTTCACAAAATCGGTTCGTTGAAACCGACGCGCCGGCGCGCGCTGCGCGTCGCCGCCTGGGGCACGCTGCTGGCACCCCTCGGTGGTTGTGCGAGTTGGGTTGCGGATCAGGCTGCCTCGTTGCGGCGAGCACCCCTGCGGGCCTGCCGCCCCGCGCCGAACTGACGTCGGTGCCGTTCCATCCCCAGACACGCTGGCACTGCGGCCCCGCGGCGCTGGCTACGGTGCTCGGCCACGCCGGCCTGCCGCAGACCCCCGACACACTAGCGCGCGACGTCTTCCTGCCCGCACGCGAGGGCACGTTGCAGGTCGAGATGCTGGCCGGCGCGCGCCGCCACGGTGCCTTCGCGGTCGAGCTGCCGCCGCGTGTCGAAGCGGTGTTGCAGGAGGTCGCTGCCGGCCGGCCGGTGGTCGTGCTGCAGAACCTGGGCCTGGGCATCGCACCGCGGTGGCACTACGCGGTGCTGGTGGGTTACGACCTTGCGCGCAGCGAAACGATCCTGCGCAGCGGCGAGGCCGAACGTGAGGTGCTCGGCCTGTCGACCTTCGAGCTGACCTGGGCCCGCAGCGGCTACTGGGCCTTCGTCGCCTTGCCTCCGGGTCAACTGCCCGTGACGGCCGACAACGCGGCGCTCGTGGCCGCGGCGATCGCGTTCGAGCGTTCGGCGCCACCGGCCTCGGCGGCGAAGGTCTATGCCTCACTGCTGCAGCGATGGCCGGGCCATCTGAACGCCACGATCGGCCTCGGCAACACCCGCCATGCTGCCGGCGACGTTCGAGGCGCCGCCCAGGCTTTCGAGGCCGCGGCGCTGCGCCACGACAGCGCCGCGGCGTGGAACAACCTGGCGCAGGCACTGCTCGCGCTGGGGGACCGGGCGGGTGCAAGGCTGGCTGCGCAGCGCGCCGTGCTGCGAGCCGATTCATCGGAGCCGCAGTGGGCGGTCGTGGCACGGGAAACGTTGCGCTCGACCTCGGAGTGATGCGGCTGAGGCCTGTGGCCTTGCCTCGACCTTGCTCACGGCGGCTGCTCGGTGGCGCCAAGAGGGGCCGGGCCCAGTCCGATCGGTGCCGGCACGATGCCGACGATCCGCGTGTACAACGCACGGTAATCCGGCTCCGGATCGTGGCTCGCGAAGGGGTCGCGATTCGCGGCGAAAGCCTCGTCCAGGTCCGCCCAGTCGTGCTCGGTCAACACACGTTCGGCCAGCGGCAGGATCTCGCGCTCCTCGAGCGCCATGTGGTTCAGGTAGAAGTCGACGTAACGCTGGGCAGCCTGTTCGAAGGCGGCACGGCGCGGCTCGCCGAGCATCTCGAAACCCAGCAGCGCGTGCTGGAGATCGCGGATCTTGTGCTCGCCGCGCGCATGGTCCTCGTCGAGCTTGTCGAGCAGGTCGCGAGACAGCGGTGTGCGGGCGCGCAGCTTCGGAAACAGCAGCGCCGACTCCTTGGGGTGGTGTCGCTTCTCCGGGAACTCGTCGACATAGAACAGCATCGCGCGCAACGCGCCGAAGTCCGGTAGCGTCGCTTCGTGCCGGTGCCGTTTGATCAGCAGAAGGATCGATCTCAGCATCGCCGCCAACGCGGCGTGCTCTTCGCGAATGATCCGGCTTGTGAGGGATGTCATGAGTCCTCCTTGCAGCAGGCGCAGCTTGGCATGCGACGGCACAGGCAACCTTGTCCTGCGTCATGGGCCAGCAGACATCGACCTCCATCCGCGGCATACTTCCCTGGTGCGGCCCGCTGCCGGGAGCGGCGGCGATGTGGAGTTCAAGTGGTTTCCGCGACCAGCATGAGGACGCTGAGCCGCGACGAGCTGTCAGGAGGCACAACATGCAGGACACCCCCTTCAAGCCGCTGGATCCAGGACGGATCCATGCGCTCGATCCGCAGGAGTTCCAGTACTGGTGCAAGGAACTGAAGTGCACCGAGAAACAGTTGATGGACACCATCGCGAAGGTGGGCGACCATGTGACCGAGGTCAGACAGTCGCTGACTGAAACCCAGCCTCGTCGGTGACCCTGGGGCGAGGGGCGCTCAGAACCGTTCGTCGTCGCGCAGGTAGCGCCACTGCCCGAGCGGCAGCTTGCCGAGCACGACGCTGCCGATGCGCACCCGCTTCAGGCCCAGAACGTCCAGGCCGACCAGCTCGCACATGCGACGGATCTGGCGCTTGCGCCCCTCGCGCAGCACGAAGCGCAACTGGTCTTCATTCGCCCAGCTCACCTTGGCCGGCTTGAGCCGCTGGCCGTCGAGCTCGAGCCCGTGGCGCAGGCGCTCGAGACCGGCTTCTGCGAAGGGGATGCCGCCGAGGGGCTGCACCCGCACCAGGTACTCCTTCTCGACGTCGCTGTCCTCGCCGATCAGGTGGCGGGCGACGCGGCCGTCCTGGGTCAGTACGAGCAGGCCGGTGGAGTCGATGTCGAGCCGGCCGGCCGGTGCCAGGCCCCGGTCGTGCCCGGGATGCCAGGCGATTCCGCGGTCATCGGCCCAGCGGTTGGCCGGGGTCACCAGCACGACCGCCGCCTCGTGGCCGTCCTCGGGTTGGGCGCTGACGTAGCCGACCGGCTTGTTGAGCAGGATCGTCACCCGTCGCAGCTGCTGCTGGCGCGCGGCGGGGTCGATGTCGATCCGCTCCTGGCCGTCGATGCGTTGGCCGAGCACGGCCATGCGCCCGTTCACACGCACCCAGCCGGCTTCGATCCAGGCGTCGGCCTCGCGCCGCGATGCGATGCGGCGGTCGGCCAGGACCTTGGACAGGCGTGTTCCTTCGGCGGCCACCGGTTCCGCTGCCGGGATCGTCGGCGCGGGTGCGGCGGCTTG
>DATDER010000178.1:0-32580 GCA_036523095.1 Rubrivivax sp. | reverse complement strand
GCGATGTACGTTCCCGTGTCGCCGATATAGCGGAAGAACGTGCCAAGCGGCCCATCGTTGTTGAACGACAGCGACAACGTGCAGATGGCGCCGGTGCTGCTCTTCAACTGAATCGACATGTCCATGGCGATGCCGAGCGCGGGATGAATGGGGCCCTGGATCGCGTTCGCCTGCACGATCTCTCCGCCGGCTTGGTAACGGAAGAGATCCACGGTATGCGCGGCGTGGTGCCACAGCAGGTGGTCCGTCCACGATCGCGCCTGTCCGAGCGCGTTCATGTTCGTGCGGCGGAAGAAGTAGGTCTGCACGTCCATCTGCTGGATGTTGAACTCAGTCGCCTGGATCTTCTTGTGCACCCACTGGTGGCTGGGGTTGAAGCGGCGGGTGTGGCCGCACATCGCGACCAGGCCGGTCTTCTTCTGCAATGCCGTCACCGCCTGCGCATCGGCGAGCTTGTCGGCGAGCGGGATCTCCACCTGCACATGCTTGCCGGCGTTGAGGCAGGCGATGGATTGCGCCGCGTGCATCTGCGTCGGCGTGCACAGAATGACGGCGTCGACTTCCTTCAGCGCCAGGCTGTCGGCGAGGTCGATCGTGACATGCCCGATGCCGTACTGGGCTGCCGTCTCCTTGGTTTTCTCGAGGTCGCGGCTGATGAGCGAGACGACCTCGACGCCGTCGATCAGCTTGATCGCATCGAGGTGCTTGATGCCGAAGGCGCCGGCACCGGCGAGGGCGACTTTGATCGTCATGTGTTCTCCAGGATCAGGTGGCCGACGGCCGTGTTGCTCGCGGGCACGTGGAAAAATCTGTGCACGACCTTCGGCTTCGGCCCGCCCTCGATGTCGGCCATCGCACCGCGCGCGATCAGCCACATCACCAGCTCGATGCCCTCGCTGCCGGCTTCCCGCACGTACTCTATGTGCGGCACGCGCGAGAGGCCGTCCGGGTCGGAGATCAGGCGGTCCAGGAAGCGGTTGTCCCAGTCCTTGTTGATGAGGCCGGCGCGCGGGCCCTGCAACTGGTGGCTCATGCCGCCGGTGCCCCAGATGTGCACGTTGAGCGGCTCGTCGTAGGACTCGATGGCTCGGCGGATCGCCTGGCCGAGCATGAAGCAGCGCCGGCCCGACGGCACGGGGTACTGCACCACGTTGACGGCAAAGGGGATCACCGGGCAGGGCCACGCTTGCGGTGAGCCGCACATCAGGTTCAGCGGCACCGTAAGGCCGTGGTCGACGTCCATCTTGTTGACGATGGTGAGGTCGAAGTCGTCCTGGATCACGCTCTGTGCGATGTGCGAAGCCAACTCCGGGTGGCCGATGACCTTGGGCACCGGACGTGGGCCATAGCCTTCGTCGGCCGGCTGGAACTCGGCCGCGGTGCCGATGGCGAAGGTCGGGATCATCTCCAGGCTGAAGGCCGTGGCGTGGTCGTTGTAGACGAGGAAGATGACGTCCGGCTTGTGGTCCTTCATCCACTGTTTGGAGTACTCGTAACCCTTGAACAGCGGCATCCAGTAGGGTTCGGTGGTCTTGCCCAGGTCGATCGCCGCGCCGATGGCGGGCACGTGGCTGGTGTAGACGGAGGCAGTGATGCTGGCCATCGTCAAGCCCTTCTTCCGGCGGCGCCTTGGGGCTGGCGGTGGGCCTGCGCGTCACCGTCCTCGCCGACCACGCGGTTGCCGTCGGCCGAGCGGCCGCCCTTCATCATCATGTCGCGGTATTCCTCTTCGCTCATGCCGGTCATGCTGCCCGCCATCTGCTGGAAGCTCTTGCCGTCGGTGGCGCCGATCTTGGCCAGGAAGTAGATGTTGCCACCGAGGCGGATGCACCAGTTGAGGTCGCGCGCGAGCACGGCCTGCTTCTGCTCTTCGGTCATCGCCCACTCGTCGAGGTAGGCCCGCTCGCCGGCCTTGAAGCGGGCGCGGTTCTCGGCCTTCATCAGGCTCATGCAGAACTGGTTCAGGTGGTAGCCCTTGCGCGATTGTTCGGCGTCGAAGATCGTGGTTCCGGGCACATCCAGATAGGGCTTGTTCAGCGGCATCACGACTCCTGCAGAGCCGCCTCAAAGGAGGCGTGCGCCCCCTCGGGGGGCAGCGAACGAAAGTGAGCTTGGGGGTCCATGTCGTCAGGCCTCCTCGGGCCAGTACAGGCGCATCGGGTTCGTCACGAGCAACTTCTTCTGAAGCTCGGGCGTGACCGCGATGTGCGGGATGAAGTCGACCAGCAACCCGTCGTCGGGCATGTGGTCCTTCAGGTTCGGGTGCGGCCAGTCGGTCCCCCACAGCACGCGGTCGGGGAAGGTCTCGACGATGCGGCGCGCGAACGGGATCACGTCGCGGTACGCGTTTTGTTCGCCGTCCAGGGCCGGCGGGCCGCCGACGCTCAGGCGCTCGGGGCAGCTGACCTTGCTCCAGACGTTGCCGTGCTCGCGCATGAACTTCTCGAAGAGCGCGAACTGCGGGCCGTCCACCGGCAGGCTCACGTCGGGCCGGCCCATGTGGTCGACGACCACGGTCGTCGGCAAGGCCGTGAAGAAGTCCCAGAGCTCCGGCAGGTCCACCGCCTCGAAATAGATGACGACGTGCCAGCCGAGCGGCGCGATGCGCGTGGCGATTTCGAGCAGTTCGTCCTTGGGCGTGAAGTCCACCAGGCGCTTGACGAAGTTGAAGCGCACGCCGCGCACGCCGAGCGCGTGCATGCCGTGCAACTCATGGTCGGTGACGGTGCGCTTGACGGTGGCGATGCCGCGCGCCTTCCCGCCCGAGTGTTTGAGCGCGTCGACCATCGCCCGGTTGTCGGTGCCGTGGCAGGTGGCCTGCACGACCACGTTGCGGGCAAAGCCGAGGTGGTCGCGCAAGGCGTAGAGCTGGGCCTTGGAGGCATCGCAGGGTGTGTACTTGCGCTCGGGCGCAAAGGGGAACTGATCGCCCGGGCCGAAGACGTGGCAGTGCGCATCGACGGCGCCGGCCGGCACCGCGAATCGCGGCTTGCTCGGGCCGGCGTACCAATCGAGCCAGCCAGGGGTCTTTTCGAATGCCATTTCAGCCCTTGTGGTTGTGGATGTGCGCCAGTATGCGGTCGGCTTCGACCCGCCAGTCCGGGTTGCGGGCAAAGCCGGCGCTGCCCTTGGCGCCGAACAAGCCTTCGTCGGCGAGGTCGGCGACCCACGCCTGGCGCTCGGCCGTGCCGCTCGCCGACCACGGCGCGAGACACGCTTCGCGCACCGTTTCGGCGACCTCACGCACTTCTTCGCTGCGCCTGCGTCCGTGTTCGATGGCCCGCTGGAAGAAGTAGGCGCCCTGCTGTTCCCAGTCTATGCCGGGGAAGGTTTCCTGCAGCGATGCGATCACGGCATCTTCAACGCCGTACGCACGCGCGGCGGTGAAACTTTCGATGACCATCGCCTCCAGGCCCTTGATCATCACGCTGCGGCACATCTTGGTGGCGGAGGCGACACCGAGCTTGTCGCTCGCCACCCTGGCCGCGAAGCCCAGCGCGTTGAGCTGCGGCGCCAACGCGGCGGCATGCGTCCCGCCGAGCAGCAGCGGCACCTTGATGCGATACGGCGGGATCGACGTCATCACCGCACCTTCGACATAGCGGCCGCCTGCCCCATCGACCAAGGCTGCCGCGCGTTGCTTGGCGCCGGGCGAAGCCGAATTGAGGTCGAGGAAAAACGCGCCCGGCCGGACGGCGGGTGCGCAGGCTTGCGCCACTGGCACGGCCTGGCTCGCGGTCACGGCCGAGACGATGCAGTCGCAGCGTGCTGCCAGTTCGGCATGCGACGCGCCGAGTGACACGCCGTGGGTCGCCGCATGGTCGCGCAAGGCACCGGCCTGCGCGCCGCCCAGCTTGAGGTCGCAGGCGCTGACGGCAACACCCCGCTCGCGCAGATCCTCGGCCAGAATCCGCCCCACCTCGCCGTAACCGACGAGGCCGATGTGCCATTGCCGGGCGTCCATGGTTCCGTCAATCGAGCGAGGCCTTCGCACGCTTGATCACGTCGGCGTACTTCACCGACTCGGCAGCGATGTAGGAGTTGAACTGATCGCGCGTGGTCGGAAACTGCTCGTAGCCGAAGGTCGCGTACCGCTCCTTGATGTCGGGCTCGGCCAGCGCCGCCTCGATGTCCTTCTGGATCTTGTCGGCCACCGCCTTCGGCAGGCCCTTGGGCGCGGCGATCGTGGTCCAGCCGGTGACTTCATAACCGGCGGGGCCGCCGGACTCGGCCACCGTGGGCACGTCGGGGAAGGCGCTGTGGCGCTTAGGCGCGGTGACGGCGATGAACTTGACCTTGCCGGCACGCTGCATCGGCCCGGCCGTCGCCAGCGAACCCAGGGCCCAGTTCAACTCGCCATTGGCCACGCCGGTGTAGAGCATCGACGTTTCCTTGTAGATGATGTGCTGCATCTGGGTGTTGGTCATGGACTCCAGCAGCGCCGAACCCAGGTGCACCGGGTTGCCGACCGACCACGAGCCGTAGTTCAGTTCACCCGGCCGCGCCTTGGCGTCGGCGATGAGGTCACCCACGGTCTTGTACTTGCTGTTGGACGGCACGCCGACGAAGAAGTAGGTGCGGAAGAGCGGCGCCAGCACGTCGAAGTCCTTGGCGGCATCGTAGGGCAGCTTCTTGAACAGGTGCGGGTACGCCACCAGGTGCACGTTGTCGAGCTGGATCAGGTCGTGGCCGTCGGTCGCGCCCCGCTTGAACGCGTCGATCGCGATGAAGCCGTTGGCGCCGGGTTTGTTCTCGACGATCACCGGCTTGCCCCACTTCTTCTGCAGCTTCTCGGCCAATACCCGCAGCACCGCCTCGGGGCCGGCACCGGCCGGGAACGGTGTGACGATGCGCACCGGCTTGGTCGGGAACTCCTGGGCGTGCAACGTGGTGCTGAACAGGCTGAATGCGGCGAACGCAGCGCCGGCGACGAACTTGAACGGGGTCATGCAAATCTCTGAACGGGTTGAAGAAAAGGAGAAAGGGTCAGTCGATGTACTTCAGCCCTGCCTTGGCCAGCGGCTCGCGCATGTTGTACATGTCCAGGCCGAGCACGCCGGCGGCGAGCCGGGCGCGTTTGTCAGCCTCGAGGGCCTCGCGCTTGGCGGCGGCGTCGGCGGTGGCGACGGCCATCGCTGCCGGAACGACGACGACGCCGTCGTCATCGGCCACGATCACGTCGCCCGGGGTCACCAGCGCACCGGCGCAGACGACCGGGATGTTGACCGAGCCGATCGTGGCCTTGATCGTGCCCTTGGAGCTGACGGCCTTGCTCCAGACCGGGAAGCCCATGTCC
This sequence comes from Rubrivivax sp., assembly GCA_036523095.1. Classification (GTDB taxonomy): domain Bacteria; phylum Pseudomonadota; class Gammaproteobacteria; order Burkholderiales; family Burkholderiaceae_C; genus Rubrivivax. Next base: position 27,284 of record DATDER010000178.1, on the reverse strand, counting down.
TTGAGGTCCTTGACGTCGCGGCAGCCGGCGTCGATGACGAGCCCGCGCGCGCCGCGCGCCATGAAGGACGTGGCGAGCAGGTCGCCGAAGTAGCCGTCGGTGCAGTCGGCCGTGATTGCGGCGACAACGATGTCGCCTTCGCGGATCTGCTCGGCCGCGACGTGCATCATCCAGTTGTCGCCCGGGTGCAGCAGCACCGTGACCGCCGTGCCCGAGATGCGCGCGCCGGGGTAGATCGGCCGCATATAGGGCTTCATCAGGCCGACCCGGCCCATCGCCTCGTGCACGGTGGCCGAGCCGAACCTTGCCAGCTGATCCGCGGCCACGCGGTCGGCGCGGGTGATGTTGCGGTAGACGACACCGAGTTCGAACATCTCACTGTCCCTTCGATTTGAGTGCGGCGTCGAGCCGCGGGAAGACACGCCGGGCGTTGCCTTCGTAGACCTGCTGCTTCTGCTCCGAGCTGAGCTGCGTGCTGGCTTCGATGTAACGCTTGGTGTCGTCGTAGTAGTTGCCGGTTTCGGGGTCGATGCCGCGCACGGCGCCGATCATCTCGCTCGCGAACAGGATGTTGTCGACCGGGATCACCTTGGTCAGCAGATCGATGCCGGGCTGGTGATAGACGCAGGTGTCGAAGAAGATGTTCTTCAGCAGGTGGTCCTTCAGCAGCGGCTTCTTCAGCTCTTGTGCCAGGCCGCGGAAACGGCCCCAGTGGTAAGGCACCGCGCCGCCGCCGTGCGGGATCAGGAACCTCAGGGTCGGGAAGTCCTTGAACAGATCGCTCGTGAGGCACTGCATGAACGCCGTCGTGTCGGCGTTGAGGTAATGCGCGCCGGTGGTGTGGAAACAAGCGTTGCAGCTGGTGCTGACGTGGATCATGGCCGGAATGTCGTACTCGACCATCTTTTCGTAGATCGGGTACCAGTGGCGGTCGGACAGCGGCGGGCTGGTCCAGTGGCCGCCGGAAGGGTCCGGGTTCAGGTTGATGCCGACGTTGCCGTACTGCTCGACGCACTTCACCAGTTCGGGGATGCAGGTCCTGGGGTCGACACCCGGGCTCTGCGGCAGCATCGCGGCGGGAATGAAGCTGTCGGGGAAGAGCTGGCTGACGCGGAAGCAGAGTTCGTTGCAGATCGCAGCCCAGGTCGACGACACGTTGAAATCGCCGATGTGGTGCGCCATGAAGCTGGCGCGCGGGCTGAAGATCGTCAGGTCGCTGCCGCGCTCGCGCATCAGGCGCAGCTGGTTCGCCTCGATCGACTCGCGCAACTCGTCATCGGTAATCACCAAACTTTCAACCCGAGGCTTCGCCCCGGGATCGGTGATGCCGGCGATCTGCTGGTTGCGCCAGTTCTCGAGCGCCTTGGGGGCGGTGGTGTAGTGGCCGTGGCAGTCGATGATCATGGCGTGGGCTCGGAGGTTGGGAGGGGCGGTTCGGCGGCGCTTCAATCGCCGAAGTCGAGCGGCAGGCCGACGTAGTTCTCGGCCACCGAGCGCGCTCCGGCGTCCGACTTCAGCAGGTAGTCGAGCTCGGCATGCTGGAACTTGGCCACGATCGGGCCGTCGTCGGGGAAGCGGTGCATCAGCGCGGTGAACCACCACGAGAAGCGCTCGGCCTTCCAGATCCGGCGCAGGCAGCGCTCGGAGTAGCCGTCGATACCCGCCTCGGACTTGTCGCGGTAGTACTCGACGATCGCCGTCGACAGGTATTTGACGTCGCTCGCGGCCAGGTTCAGTCCCTTGGCACCCGTCGGCGGCACGATGTGCCCTGCGTCGCCGGCCAGGAACATGCGCCCGAATCGCAGCGGCTCGGTGACGAAGCTGCGCAGCGGGGCGATGCTCTTCTCGATCGACGGCCCGGTGACCAGATGCTCGCGCCCTACTTCGTCCAGGCGCAGCCGCAGTTCCTGCCAGAAGGCGTCGTCGGTCCACTCCTCGACCTTGTCGGTCAGCGGCACCTGCAGGTAGTAGCGGCTGCGTGTGGAGCTGCGCTGCGAACAGAGCGCGAAGCCGCGGTCGCTGTTGACGTAGATCAGTTCCTGCGACACCGGCGGGGTGTCGGACAGCATGCCTAGCCAGCCGAAGGGATAGACCTTCTCGTACTCGGTGATCGCATTGCGCGGGGCACTTGCGCGGCAGACGCCGTGGAAACCGTCGCAGCCGGCGATGAAGTCGCATTCGATCTCGTGCGCCTGGCCGTCCTTCTCGTAGCGGACCCTCGGCTTGCGCGTGTCGAAGTCGTGCACCGTGACGTTGCGCGCCTCGTACACGGTCGGCAGCCCGGCCGCCCGGCGCGCCTCCATCAAGTCGCGTGTGAGTTCGGTCTGGCCGTAGACCATCACGTTCTTGCCGCCGGTGAGCCGGTTCAGGTCGATGCGGTGGCGCCGCCCCTGGTACAGCATCTCGAAGCCGCCGTGCACGAGTCCCTCGCGGTGCATCCGCTCGCCGACGCCGGCCTCGTCCATCAGGTCGATGCTGACCTGCTCCAACACGCCGGCGCGGATGCGGCCGAGCACGTAGTCGCCGGTCTGGCGCTCCAGCAGCACGGCCTCGATGCCGGCCTTGTGCAGCAGTTGGCCCAGCAGCAGGCCGGCAGGACCGCCGCCGACGATGACAACCTGGGTCCGGGTGTTTGCGCTCATGGGTGACGTCCGGTTCGGGGGGGATTGAGCCTGGCCGATGCAGCCCGTGATTGTGGGCCGCCGTCCGGCGGCGCGCCACTGCGGATTGACGCTAGCAGCTATCGCCGTTCGGCATCACCCGCCCGCGGCCGGCCTGGCTGCCGAGGCCAGACCCCGCAGCAGGCGTGCGACATGGCGCGCCAGCGGTGTAACCTGCTTGCTGGCCGAGCGGGCCATGCACAGCGTGTTGACGAGCGGCGGCGCGCCGATCGGTCGCACCGCCAGCCGGCCCGCCGTGACCTCGGCGCCCGCGGCCGCGCGTGTCAGGACCGCGTGCCCGTAACCACCCGCCACCAGATCCAGCATCGCAGGCACGCTGGACACCTCCCACGCGACGTCGAGCTTGATCCCGGTCAAGGCCGCCTGCGTCTCCAGCAACCTGCGCACGGCATGCGAGCGCTCGGGGATCACGAGCGGGTATTTCGGCAAGTCCTTCAACGGCACGGCCTGGCCGTGCGTCTCGCCACGGGCCGGTGCGGCGCTCACCAGGCAGAGCAGTTCGTCGCGCACCGGTTCGGTCTCGATCGCCTCGTTCGGCTCCGGGTTGTGGACGAGACCGAGGTCGACCCGCCCGGTCGCGATCCACTCCACGATGTGCGCCGACAGGCCCTCGACGATGGCCAGGCGCGCCTTCGGGCACTCACGCTTGAAAGCCTCGACCAGCGGCAGCGCGAGTTCGCGCCCGACGCTCGGCGGCATGCCCACGACGAGGCGGCCGACCGGTTCGTCACGGCTCGACTCGATGTCGTCACGCGCCCGCGCCACGAGTTGCAGGATGCCGATGCTGTGTTCGAGCAGTCGCTTGCCGGCCTCGGTCAGCACCACGCCGCGGCCGGTGCGCTCGAGCAGCGTCACACGCAGGTCGGTCTCGAGCAGCCGCACCTGGCGGCTCAACGCGGGCTGCACCGTGTCCAGCACGACAGCCGCCTTGCTGAAGCTGCCGAGCTCGGCGACACGCACGAAGGTTTCGAGTTGCTTCAGGTTCATGGGGAGCCGATCGTAGCGGTGTCCTCCCTACACTGCAGCCATGAGTTCACCCCTTGCGCCCAGCGCGCTCCGGCTCCAGCCGGCATCCAGCACCGAACGGGCACGTGCACAGAAGGTGCAATCCTTGTCGGGCCTGCTGCCCTTCATGCGGCCCTACCGCTTGCAGATCGGCCTGGCCATCGTCTTCCTGATCCTGGCCGCGACCAGCACGCTCGTGCTGCCGGTCGCGTTGAAGACACTGATCGACCAGGGCCTGGTGGCGGCCGACCCGGGCTCACGTGTGATGCAACTGCGAGAGCACTTCGTGGCGCTGTTCGGCGTCGGCGCCGCGCTCGGGGTGTTTTCTGCGCTGCGGTTCTACACCGTGACCTGGCTCGGCGAACGCATCACGGCCGACGTGCGCAACGCGGTCTATGCACATGTCGTCGAGCAAAGCCCGGCCTTCTTCGAAACGACGCAGACCGGCGAGGTGCTGAGCCGGTTGACCACCGACACCACGCTCGTGCAGTCGGTCGTCGGTTCCTCGCTCAGCCTGGGGCTGCGCAACGCCGTGATGGGTCTTGGCGCCCTGGGCATGCTGGTGTTCACCAACCCCTATGTCATGACCCAGGTGCTGGGGATCCTGGTGTTGGTGGTGCTGCCGAGCCTGTACTTCGGGCGCCGGGTGCGGCGCCTCAGCCGCGCGAGCCAGGACCGGGTGGCCGACACCAGCGCCATCGCGGCCGAGGTGCTGAACGCGATCCCGGTCGTGCAGAGTTATGTCCAGCAAGGGCGCGAGGCCCAACGGTTCAACGCGGCCACCGAAGCCGCGTTCGAGACCGCACGCAAGCGCGCGCGGATCCGCGCGGCATTGGTGGGTTTCATCATCACCGCCACCTTCGGCGCGCTGCTGTGGGGGCTGTACCAGGGCACGCAGGCCGTGCTGCGCGGCGACGTTTCCGCCGGCCACCTGGGGCAGACCGTCGTCTACGTGATCATCTTCGTCGGTGCTGTCGCGGCGCTGTCGGAGGTCTATGGCGAGTTGCTGCGCGCCGCCGGTGCGACCGAGCGCCTCATGGAGTTGCTGGCCACGAAGTCGCCGGTCTCGGATCCGCCGCAGCCACGGGCCCTGCCGGCGGTGCAGCGCGGCTCGTCGCTGTGCTTCGAGGGCGTGAGCTTTCACTACCCGTCGCGCCCCGCCCTTCCCGCGCTCCAGGACCTGAGCTTCGAGGTCCGGCCGGGTGAAACGGTCGCCCTCGTCGGGCCCAGCGGTGCCGGCAAGAGCACGGTGCTGCAGTTGCTGCTGCGCTTCTACGACGCGCAGCAGGGCCGCGTGCTCGTCGACGGCTTCGCCGTCGGCGACGTGCCCCTGGCGGCGCTGCGCGGGCGCATCGGCATCGTGCCGCAGGACAGCACCGTGTTCTCGACGAGCGCGCTCGAGAACATCCGCTACGGCCGGCCCGACGCCAGCGACGCCGAGGTGCAGGCGGCTGCGAAAGCGGCCTTCGCGCACGACTTCATCACGGCGCTGCCCGAGGGCTATGCCACCTACCTGGGCGAGCGCGGCGTGCGATTGTCCGGCGGGCAGCGCCAACGCATCAGCATCGCACGTGCGATGCTGAAGAACCCGCCGCTGCTGTTGCTGGACGAAGCCACGAGCGCGCTCGACGCCGAAAGCGAGCGCATGGTGCAGGCCGCGCTCGAGGCCGCGATGGCCGACCGCACCACGCTCGTCATCGCCCACCGGCTGGCGACGGTGCTCAGGGCCGACCGCATCATCGTGCTCGAACACGGCCGTGTCGTCGACATCGGCAGCCACGCCGAACTGGTGGCGCGCGGTGGTCTGTATGCACGGCTCGCGGCGATGCAGTTCGACATGCTGCCGGAGTCCGCGGCGTCCCCCGCCTGAGCCTCGGATAATGTGCCGGACCTTCATCCGCCGCCCGCCATGACCCGACCGATCCGCTCGCAGTACGAAGACTTCATGCGCCACGTCTACACGCACGGCGTGGCGAAGACCGACCGCACCGGCACCGGCACCCGCAGCGTCTTCGGCCACCAGCTGCGCTTCGACCTGAACGAAGGCTTTCCGCTCGTGACGACGAAGAAGGTGCACCTCAAGAGCATCATCCTGGAACTGCTTTGGTTCCTGCGCGGCGACGGCAACGCCAGGTGGCTGCAGGAACGCGGCGTTTCGATCTGGAACGAATGGGCGCGGGAAGACGGCGACCTCGGGCCGGTCTACGGCGTGCAGTGGCGCAGCTGGCCCACACCCACGGGACCCATCGACCAGATCGCCCAGGTGGTGCAGCAGCTCAAGAGCAACCCCGACTCGCGCCGCATCATCGTCAGCGCCTGGAACGTGGCCGAGCTGCCGAAGATGGCGCTGATGCCCTGCCACGCCTTCTTCCAGTTCTACGTCGCCGACAACAAGCTCAGCTGCCAGCTCTACCAGCGCAGCGCCGACATCTTCCTCGGCGTGCCCTTCAACATCGCGAGCTATGCGCTGCTGACGCACATGCTGGCGCAGCAGTGCGACCTGGGCGTGGGCGACTTCATCTGGACCGGCGGCGACTGCCACATATACAGCAACCACCACGAGCAGGTCGAGACCCAGCTCGCCCGGGCGCCCTACCCCTACCCGCTGCTGCACATCAAGCGCCGCCCGGCGTCGATCTTCGACTACGCCTACGAGGACTTCGAGGTGCTCGAGTACCAGCATCACGCGGCGATCAAGGCACCGGTGGCGGTGTGAAGCGCCCGATCGTGGCGCTGATCGCCGCGGTGGCGCGCAACGGCGTCATTGGCGACGGCAACCGGCTGCTGTGGCACATCCCCGAGGACATGCGGTTCTTCCGCCGCACGACCGCCGGGCACCCGGTGATCATGGGGCGCAAGACCTGGGACTCGTTGCCCGAGCGCTTTCGGCCCTTGCCGGGCCGGCGCAACATCGTGGTCACGCGGCAGGCCGGCTGGCGCGCCGAAGGCGCCGAGTCGGCCCGCTCGGTCGAAGCCGCAGTGGCGCTGAGCGGCGACGCCGGACGTGTATTCGTCATCGGCGGCGCCGAGCTCTATGCCGCGGCCATGCCACTTGCCGACGAATTGGTGCTGACCCGCATCGGCCGAGACTTCGAAGGCACGACGCACTTCCCGCCGCTGGAGCACGAGTTCACCGAGACCGCACGCGAGTCGGTTCGCGCAGCGCCGCCCAACGACTTCAACATCGACTTCGTCACCCTGCGGCGCCGTGACTGAGCCGGGCAGCGACCCGGCCACGACGGCCGCGCCTGCGGCCGCGCCTGCGGCCGTGAGCTTTGCCGAGGCCTTCCACTTCTGGCTCAAGCTCGGCTTCATCAGCTTCGGCGGCCCGGCCGGGCAGATCGCGATCATGCACAGCGAGCTCGTCGAGCGCAGGCGCTGGATCAGCGAGAAGCGTTTCCTCCACGCGATGAACTACTGCATGCTGTTGCCCGGCCCCGAGGCGCAGCAGCTCGCGACCTACATCGGCTGGCTGATGCACCGAAGCTGGGGCGGCATCGTCGCCGGTGCGCTGTTCGTGCTGCCCTCGCTCTTCATTCTGATCGGCTTGAGCTGGGCTTACCTGCGCTTCGGCGATGTGCCGCTGGTGGCGGGCATCTTCTATGGCATCAAGCCGGCCGTGACCGCGATCGTCCTGCACGCCGCCTACCGCATCGGCAGCCGCGCGCTCAAGAACCGCTGGATGTGGGCGATTGCCGCCGCCTCCTTCGTGGCCATCTTCGCCTTCGACACGCCGTTCCCGGCGATCGTGGCCGCTGCCGCGCTGGTCGGCCACTTCGGCGCCCGGTGGGCGCCCCAAGTGTTTGCACTCGGCGGCGGTCATGGCAGCACGAAGGCCGCTTACGGGCCGGCGTTGATCGACGACGACACTCCCACCCCGGCACACGCCCGCTTCTCGCGTTCGCGGCTGGCGAAGGTCGCCGGCGCCGGGATCGGGCTGTGGGCGCTGGTGATGGGCGCACTCGTGGCGAGCCAGGGTCTGCAGGGCACGCTGACGCAGATGGGCTGGTTCTTCACCAAGGCCGCGCTGCTGACCTTCGGTGGCGCCTATGCGGTGCTGCCTTACGTCTACCAGGGTGCGGTCGAGACCCACCAGTGGCTCAGCGGTGCGCAGATGATCGACGGTCTGGCGCTCGGCGAGACGACGCCCGGCCCGCTCATCATGGTGGTGGCCTTCGTCGGCTTTGTCGGCGGCTGGGCGAAACAGGTGCTCGGCCCCGAAGCGCTGTTCCTCGGCGCCGCGCTGGCCGCGACGGTAGTGGCCTTCTTCACCTTTCTGCCGTCGTTTATCTTCATCCTCGCCGGCGGGCCGCTGGTCGAGTCCACCCATGGCAGGCTCGGCTTCACGGCGCCGCTGTCGGCGATCACCGCCGCGGTCGTCGGCGTGATCCTGAACCTGGCGCTCTTCTTCGCTTACCACGTGTTCTGGCCACAGGGTCTCGGCGCGCGCTTCGACCTGCCGTCGGCGTTGATCGCGGTCGCCGCCGCGATCGCGCTGTTCCGCTTCAAGGCCGGCGTGCTGCCGATGCTGGCAGCCTGCGCCGCCGTCGGGCTGGCGATCACGCTGCTGCGGTAGACCGGCGGGGAGCGCCCGCTTACCAGCCGTTACCAGCGCAGCCGCCAGCGAGCAGACAGGCCGGGCGCGGGCCTGTCTTCTTCACGCTCGGTCTGCGGGCCCGCGCTTTATAGTCCGCGGCAGCGCAAGCGCGCCGAGGGCGCCGCGCCACACGGTCCCCCCGATGCGCTTCGAAGGCCTGATCAAGTCCTGGAACGACGACCGCGGCTTCGGTTTCATCGAGCCTGCGAAGGGCGGTGACGAGATCTACGTTCACATCTCTGCGTTTCCCAACCGCTCGGGCCGCCCGGCGCCCAAGCAGCGTGTTTCCTTCGAAATAGAGATCGACCCGCAACAGAAGAAACACGCCACCAAGGTGGCGCTGATCAAGCGGCGCGGCTCGCCGCGGGCACGTGACGGGGAGCGTCGGTCCCGCTGGGAGGGTGCGGGCCTCTTCGCGGTGCCTGCCTTCCTGCTGTTGTACCTGGGGCTCGCGATCGCCTGGGGCGTGCCGCATGCCGTGGCGGCCGCTTACGGCGTGGCCAGCGTCGTGTGTTTCGTACTCTATGCGGTGGACAAGGCGGCAGCCTCATCGGGCAAGCGGCGGGTGCAGGAAAGCACGCTGCTCGCTGTCGGCCTGTTCGGCGGCTGGCCCGGCGGCGTGCTCGCACGCCAGGTCCTGCACCACAAGTCGGTCAAGACATCGTTCCGCGCCAGCTTCTGGCTCGGTGTGCTGGTGAATGTAGTAGCGTTCGTGGCCTTGAGTTCGCCCTGGCTCGGTGCCTGGCGCTGGTTGCGTTAGCGCGGCCCGGCCGCGGTCGACCAGGCAGGAGCACTTGATGACGACCCGCGACGATTGTGTGGCCCTCGACCGTGCCGACCCGCTGGCGCGGTTGCGCGACCTGTTCAGCGTGCCGGCCGGCACGATCTACCTCGACGGCAACTCGCTCGGCGTGATGCCCGCAGCCACCCCGGCGCGGGTGTCACAGGCCGTGCAACAGGAGTGGGGAGCCGGCCTCATCGGCAGCTGGAACAGTGCCGGCTGGATGGCCTTGCCGCAGCGTGTCGGCGACAAGATCGCCCGCCTCGTCGGCGCCGGGCCGGGTGAGGTCGTGGCCGCGGATTCGACCTCGGTCAACCTGTTCAAGGTGTTGAGCGCCGCGCTGTCGATCACCCAGGCCGACGCACCGGCACGCCGGCAAATCGTGTCCGAGCGCAGCAACTTCCCGACCGACCTCTACATCGCCGAGGCGCTCGCCCACGAGCGCGGCTGCGAGCTGGTGCTGGTGGAGCCCGACGAGATCGGCGCCCGCCTGGGCAAGGATGTCGCCGTGTTGATGCTCACGCACGTCAACTACCGCAGCGGGCGCATGCACGACATGGCGTCGATCACACGCGCGGCGCACGAAGCCGGCTCGCTGGTGGTCTGGGACCTGGCGCACTCCGCCGGCGCGGTGCCGGTGGACCTGAAGGCGGCGCAGGCGGACTTCGCCGTCGGCTGCGGCTACAAGTACCTCAACGGCGGCCCGGGTGCGCCGGCCTTCGTGTGGGTGAACACCAGACACGTCGACCGCTTCTGGCAGCCGCTCGCAGGCTGGATCGGCCACGCCGCACCGTTCGAGTTCACGCCCGGCTACCGCCCGGCCAGCGGCATCGCTCGCTACCTGTGCGGTACGCCCCCCGTGCTGCAACTGGCGGCCCTGGAGTGCGGCGTGGACACCGTGCTCGCGGCCGAAGCGCACGGCGGCATGGCCGCGCTGCGTACCAAGTCGCTCGCGCTGACACGCCTGTTCGCCGATCTGGTGGACGGGCGCTGTGCCGGGCACGGGCTCGAAGTCGTCTCGCCGCGCGACGACGCGGTGCGCGGCAGCCAGGTCTGCCTCGCCCGCGAAGACGGTGCCTACGCGATCGTGCAGGCGCTCATCGCGCGAGGCGTCGTCGGCGACTTTCGTGCGCCCGACGTGCTGCGCTTCGGTTTCACGCCGCTGTACATCGGCTTTGCCGAGGTGTGGGATGCCGTCGAACATCTGCGTCAGGTCATGGCCTCGGGTGAATGGCAACAAGCCCGCTTCAACCAACGCGCGGCGGTCACATGAGCGGCTGCCCCGTCGACCGCGAAGGCGCCAGGATTCCGCAGGGCGCCGCCGAAGGCGCGCTGGTCGACTTCAGCGCCGACATGAGCTACGGCGACTACCTGCACCTCGACGCGGTGCTGAACGCGCAGCACCCGCTCTCGCCCGACCACAACGAGATGCTGTTCATCGTCCAGCACCAGACGAGCGAGCTGTGGATGAAGCTGATGCTGCACGAGCTGCGTGCCGCCGTTCGCAGCGTCGCGCAGGACGACCTGCATGGCGCCTTCAAGATGCTGGCCCGTGTGAGCAAGATCATGGAGCAGCTGGTCCACGCCTGGGACGTGCTGGCGACGATGACGCCACCCGAGTACAGCGCAGTGCGGCCTTTCCTCGCCAACTCGAGCGGCTTCCAGAGCTGGCAGTACCGCTGCATCGAGTTCACGCTCGGCAACAAGAACGCGGCGATGCTGAAACCGCATGCACACCGCGCCGACCTGCTCGCGCATGTGCAGGCGGCCTATGAAGCGCCGTCGCTCTACGACGAAGCGCTGCGCTTGCTCGCACGCCGCGGCCTGCCCGTGCCGGCCACGCACACCGAGCGCGACTGGCGCCTGCCCTACACCGCCAGCGGGGCCGTCGAGCAAGCCTGGCTCGTGGCCTACCGTGCGCCGAAGGCACATTGGGATCTGTACCAGCTGGGTGAAGAGCTCACCGATCTCGAAGACGCCTTCAGGCTCTGGCGCTTTCGCCACGTGACGACGGTGGAACGGGTGATCGGCTTCAAGCGCGGCACCGGCGGCACGATGGGCGTGGGCTACCTGCGCCAGATGCTCGACGTCGTGCTCTTCCCCGAGATCTGGACCTTGCGTACCGCGCTGTAGGCGTGCCCGGTTGCGCGAGGCAGCGCGTCGCCTTGCGCTATGGTGGCGCGCATGAATCAAGTCCCCGCCTCCAGCCCGCCGCCGCTGCGGGTGAGCTGGTCCCATCGGTGGCGCCTGGCGCTCGTCAACGCCGGTCCGGCGGCGGCCGTGTTGCTGCTCGCCGGCGTGTGCGCCCTCTTGTACCTGGCCTACCGCGCACTCGATCCCACCCCACCGAAGCGGCTGGTTATCGCCACCGGGCCGGAGCAAGGCGCCTACAGCAATTTCGGCCGCCTCTACCGGCCGCTGCTGCAAGCACACGGGCTGGAGATCGAACTGCGCACGACACGCGGCTCGGCCGAGAACCTGGCATTGCTGCGCGACCCGACCTCAGGCGTGCATGCGGCGTTTGTCCAGGGCGGTGTCGACCTGCCCGGCGAGCCGACATCGCAGCCCGGTCCGGCAGCGGACACCCCGCCCGCCTTGGTCTCGCTCGGCCAGGTGGCACCGGAGCCGCTGTGGCTCTTCTACCGCCAGGACAGCGCACGCCGCCTGTTGCGGGGTGCGGCGCCGGTGAATCTGGCGCAGATGGTGGGCTGGCGCGTCGACACCGGGCCGGTCGGTGGCGGCTCGGGCCCGCTCTTCCGGCAGTTGGCCGAAGCCAATGGCCTGCCGCCCACCGCGCTGCAGCGTGGTGAAGGCGTGGCGGTCAACGGCGTCGTCGACCTGGTGTCGGGCACGGTCGACGCCCTGGTCATGGTCTCGGCCGCCGACGCACCCCTGCTGCAGTACCTGCTGCAAACACCCGGTGTGCAGCTCTTCGACTTTGCGCAGTCCGAGGCCTACGCGCGGCGCTTCACCTTCCTGCGCCCCGTGGTGCTGCCGCGTGGTGTCATCGACCTGGCACGCGACAAGCCGCCCCGGGATGTGCGCCTGGTCGCGGCCACGGCCTCGCTCGTCGCGCGGGCTGACCTGCACCCGGCGCTGGTGCAGCTGCTGCTGCAGGCCGCGAGTGAAGTGCACCGCGACCCGGGCTGGTTCCACCGCAGCGGCGAGTTCCCCAGCGGCACGAGCAACGCCGCCGGCATTCCGCTGGCGCGCGAAGCCGAGCGTTATTACCACGACGGCCCGCCCTGGCTGCAGCGCTACCTGCCTTTCTGGCTCGCCAACTTCATCGACCGCATGTGGATCGTCCTGCTGCCCTTGCTCGCGGCCGCGATCCCGCTGTCGCGAGTGGTGCCGCCCCTGGTGACGCTGCGCGTGCGTTCACGGGTGTTCCGCTGGTATTCGCACCTGCGTGCGGTGGAGTCGGCGCTGGAGCAACCTGCACCCGACCTGACGCAACTGCGCGCCGAGCTGGAGCGCATCGACGCGCAGACCGAGCGCATCCAGATGCCGCTGGCCTACACCCACGAGCTGTACGAGCTGCGCTCGCACATCCAGCTCGTGCGCAAGCGACTGCTCGCGCGCGCCGCGGGGCCGGGCGCGCAGTAGCATCTGCGCATGGTCTTGCCGCATGTCGTGGTCATCGGCTGTGGCTTCGGCGGGCTCGAGGCCGTGCGGGCGCTGGCGCGCCAGGATGCCGGGGTCGAGGTCACGCTCATCGATCGCACCAACCACCACCTGTTCCAGCCGCTGCTGTACCAGGTCGCCACCGCGGGGCTGACGGCGCCGTCAGTGTCGGCACCGATCCGCCATGTCTTGCGCCCCGAGATGCGCCGCGGGCGACTCACCGTGTTGCAGGCGAATGTGGAGACGATCGACGTGGCAGCGCGCCAGCTGCTGCTCGACGACGGCACGCCCATCGTGTACGACCACCTGATCGTCGCCGCCGGTGCCACGCACAGCTACTTCGGGCACGACGACTGGGCCGTGCACGCGCCCGGACTCAAGACCCTGGCCGATGCCTTCGACATCCGGGCCCGCCTGATCGGCGCCTTCGAGAACGCCGAGCGCGCTGCCAGCGCCGCAGGGCAGGACGCCTGGCTCAACTTCGTGATCATCGGGGCCGGTCCGACGGGCGTGGAGCTGGCCGGCACGCTGGTCGAGATCGCGCACCACACGCTGGCCGACGAGTTCCGCCGCATCGACACGCGCAACGCACGGGTGCTGCTGGTCGAGGGTGCGGCGCGAGTGCTCGGCGCCTTCGAGCCTTCGCTGTCCGACAGCGCGCGGCGCCAGCTGGAACACCTGGGCGTGGAAGTGATGACCGGCGCCAAGGTGACCGCGATCGACGCTGCCGGCGTGACCATCGACAGCGCCACCGGCGTGCAACGGCTGTCGGCGCGCACGGTGCTGTGGGCCGCGGGGGTGGCGGCGTCGCCGCTCGGGCGTTCGCTCGCCACCGGCACCGGCCTGGCGCTCGACCGCGCCGGCCGTGTGCCGGTGCGGCCCGACCTGAGCCTCGCCGGCCATCCCGAGATCAGCGTCGTCGGCGACCTCGCGACCGCCATCAGCGACGGCAAGCCGGTGCCCGGCGTGAGCCCCGCGGCCAAGCAGATGGGCCACCGTGCGGCCGCCAACGTGCTGGCGCGCGTGGCGGGACAACCGACCCGGGATTTTCGTTACGCCGACTACGGCTCGCTGGCCACGATCGGCCGCATGGCGGCGGTGGTGCAGCTGGAGGTGCCGGCGCTGGGACAATGGCGCTTTTCGGGCTTCGGCGCCTGGCTCTTCTGGTTGTTCGCGCACGTGTACTTCCTGATCGGCTTTCGCAACCGGCTTTTTGTGCTGTACGACTGGGCTTGGAACTATTTCAGTTTTGCGCGCCACGCGCGGGTGGTGGCCGAGCCCGCCGGTCGGGTCGACCCGGACAACGGCCACAGGGCCCCGCGCGGCCCGTGAGGCGGACGGTACCGGGTGCCTTGGTGCTGTCATGGTGCCGGCGCAAACTTTTCACGACAAAACTACTTGAGGCGATCGATGAAACGCAGGCAATGGATGGTGAACATGGGTGCAGCGGGCTTGGCGGCGGGATTGCCGGGTTGGGTGGCCGCCCAGCCCGTGGCGCCCGCCGCGAGCGCGGTGCCGTCGAGTGCGCTGCAACTCGTGGTGCCGGTGCCGCCAGGCGGCTCGGTCGACCTGACGGCACGCCTGCTCGCCGAACATCTGCCGCGCCTGATCAACCAGCCGGTGGTGGTGGAGAACCGTCCCGGCGCGTCAGGCTCCATCGCCGCGGCGAGCGTGGCGCGTGCCCCCGGTGACCCGAATCAGCTCATGCTGGTCTTCGACTCCTTCGTCACCAACCCGCTCATCTACCCGCAGGCCAGCTACGGCCAGCGCGACTTCACGCCGATCAGCCGGCTGCTCAGCTTTCCGCTCGTGTTCGCGGTGCCGGCGACGCTGCCGGTGAACAACGTGCAGGAGTTCATCGCACTCGCACGCAAGAAGCCCGGGGCGCTGAATGTCTCTTCGGCCGGCCTCGGCACGCTCAACCACCTCTCGGCCGAGCTGTTCAAGGCGCGCACCGGCACCCACATCGTGCACATTCCCTACCGCGGCGGCGTGCCCGCGCTGCAGGCGGTGATGAACGACGAGGCGCAGCTGTTCCTCGGCAGCTGGGTCGCGATCGGCCCGCACGTGAAGAGCGGGCGCATCAAGGCCCTGGCCGTCACCTCGGCGCGCCGCTACGCGGTGGCGCCCGACCTGCCCACGCTGGCAGAAGCGGGCGTGCCCGATTTCGACGTCTCGACTTGGATCGGCGCCGTCGCGCCGGCGCGCATCGCGCCCGAGCGGCGCCAGGCACTGCACGGCGCGCTGATGCAGGCGATGTCGGGCAGCGCCGTGCGCCAGACGCTGGCGCAGCAGGGGCTGGAGTGGGTCGGCAGCAGCGGCACCGAGTTCGAGACCTTCATCGCCCAGGAGACACGTCGCTGGACCGATCTGGTGGCGCAACAGAAGCTGACCTTCGGTTGACCCTCTGCCGAGCCGGCGCGGGGCCGGCTTCTAGAATCGCGCCCAGGAGCACCCCGCCATGGACACCCGCACCTCGCCCTACCGCCTGCGCATCGACCGTCTGCGCGAGGTGCTCGAACGTGAGCAGGTGCATGCCCTGCTGGTGCCCAGCGCCGACCCGCACCTGAGCGAGTACCTGCCCGAGCGATGGCAGGCGCGTGAGTGGCTCAGCGGCTTCACCGGCTCGATGGGCACGCTGGTGGTCACAGTCGACCGCGCCGCGCTGTTTGCCGACAGCCGCTACTGGACGCAGGCCGAGGCCGAGCTGGCCGGCTCGGGCATCGATCTGGTCAAGGTACCCACCCCCAACGCGAGCTTCCACATCGACTGGCTCGCGCAGCAGGTGCCCGCGGGGCGGACGGTCGCGGTCGACGGCCAGGTGCTCGGGCTGGCCGCGGCGCAGGCACTCAAGGCGGGCCTCGCGCGCGCCAACGTGCTGCTGCGCACCGAACTCGACCTCGTCGATGCCGTCTGGCTCGACCGGCCCGACCTGCCGACTCAGCCGGTCTACGAGCACCGGGCACCGCAGGCGCCTCTCGCACGCGGCGCCAAGCTGGCGCAACTGCGCGAAGCGATGGCGCGCCACGGCGCAACCCATCACTTCGTCTCCACCGTCGACGACATCGCCTGGATCACCAACCTGCGTGGTGCCGACGTCAGCTACAACCCCGTCTTCCTCGCCCACCTGCTGCTCGACGGCCGCGGCGCGTCGCTGTTCGTCGCCGACGCCAAGGTCGACGCCACGCTGCGCAGCGTGCTCGCCGCCGATGGTGTCGCGCTGCGGCCTTACGCCGACGCCCCCGCGGCGCTGGCGCAGCTGCCCGCCGGCAGCGTGCTGCTGATCGACCCCAAGCGGGTCACGCTCGGCCTGCGCCAGAACGTCCCGGCTTCCACGACCGTTGTCGAAGCGATCAACCCGAGCACCCTGCTCAAGAGCCGCAAGTCGGCCGCCGAAGCGCAGTTCATCCGCGAGGCGATGGTGCAGGACGGTGCAGCGATGTGCGAGTTCTACGCCTGGTTCGAAGCCGCGCTCGGCCGTGAGCGCATCACCGAGATCACGGTCGACGAAAAACTCTCGGCCGCACGCGCGCGCCGCCCCGGCTTCGTCGGCCTGAGCTTCCCGGTCATCGCCGGCTTCAACACCAACGGCGCGATGCCGCACTACCGGGCCACGCCCGAGTCGCACGCGGCGATCCAGGGCGACGGGCTGCTGCTCATCGACTCCGGCGGCCAGTACCTGGGGGGCACGACCGACATCACCCGTGTCTGGCCGATCGGCCATGTGAGCGCGGCAATGAAACGCGACTACACGCTGGTGCTCAAGGGCACGATGGCCCTGAGCCGCGCCAGGTTTCCGCAAGGCACCCTGAGCCCGATGCTCGACGCGCTGGCACGCGCGCCACTGTGGGAACAAGGCATCGAGTTCGGCCATGGCACCGGCCATGGCGTGGGTTATTTCCTCAACGTGCACGAGGGACCGCAGTCGATCAGCAAGGCGATTCCCGACGCGACGATGGCAATGGAGCCTGGCATGGTCACCTCGATCGAGCCGGGCGTCTACCGCCCCGGCCAATGGGGCGTGCGGATCGAGAACCTGGTCATGAACGTGCCGGCCGCCACGCCCGAAGGCAGCACCTTTGCCGAGATGCTCGAGTTCGAGACCTTGACGTTGTGCCCGATCGACACCCGTTGCGTCGACCGGAGGCTGCTGCGTGACGACGAGGTCGCCTGGCTCAACGCCTACCACGCCACCGTTCGCGCGCGCCTCACGCCGCTGGTGAGCGGCGCGGCGCTGGACTGGCTCACCGAGCGCACCGCGCCGGTCTGAGGTCCCGCTTCGTCGCCCACCGGTGCGCTTCGTCGCGCCGGCGTGGCGGCTGGTCGCAACGGTGTAGCACCGGTCGGTTCCGCTCCCTACAGTTCAATCCAACGCAGCCCCCACCCGCTGCGCCGGACTGTCAAGGAGCCCATCATGTCGCAATCGATCACCACCAAGGCCGTCTCGCTCGGCATCGCCGCGATGGTCACGCTGACCATCATGATGAGCATGGACGCCCTCGCCACGTCGCAGCAGTCGACCGCCTTGATGGCGGGCGGCGGCGCTTCGCAGACCGCGTGCCTTGCACCGGTGAGCGGCCAGCAGTCCTGAGTGCGCGCCTGATCAGGTCTGGTTGCCGTGACGGCGACCGCGACCGCGGCCGCACGCTAAGCTGTTGCCATGACCGACTTGTTCGCGATGGGCATCGACCTCGGGGGCACCAAAACCTGCGCCGTCGTGCTGGACGCCGCCGGCCAGGTGGTCTGGGAGCGCCGCACGGCCACGCTGGCGAGCGACTACGAAGATGTGGTGCGCATGCTCGCCGGGCTGGTGCAGGCCGCGACCCGGGCGCTCGGGCAAGCGCCGACGCTGGGCATCGGCGGTCCTGGCAGCCTCACCCCCGAAGGGTTGGTCAAGAACGCCAACACCCTGTGCTTGAACGGCCGCCCGCTGCTGCGCGACATCGAGGCGGCCACCGGCCAGCCCGCGCGATTTGCCAACGATGCCAACTGCCTCGCCTTGTCCGAGGCCACCGACGGCGCCGGTGCCGGCGCGCCGGTCGTGTTTGCGGCGATCCTGGGCACTGGCACCGGTGCCGGCATCACGGTGTATGGCCGCGTGCTGCAGGGACCGAACGGCCTCGCCGGTGAATGGGGCCACAACCCGCTGCCGTGGGCCGATGCGGCGCTCGATCCGTTGCTCGACTGCTACTGCGGGCAACGCGGCTGCAACGAGACCTTGCTCAGCGGGCCGGGCATCACACGCGACCATCTGCTGCACACCGGCGAATCGCGCAGTGCGGCCCAGATCGCGCAGCAGGCCCGGCACGGTGACGCCGCCTGCAGCGCCACGCTGGCGCGCCACACGTCGCGCCTGGCGCGTGCGCTGGCCGCGGTGATCAACCTGCTCGACCCCGATGTGATCGTGCTCGGCGGTGGCCTCTCGCTGATGCCGCACCTGTACGAACGGGTACCGGCGCTGTGGAGCCGCTGGGTGTTCTCGGGTGGCTTGAAGGACCCCGTGCGTACGGTGCTGCGCGCCAGCCTGCACGGTGACGCGTCGGGTGTGCGCGGTGCGGCCTGGCTTTGGCGCTGACGCGGTTGCGCAGGGTCTGATCTGTCAAACTGCAGCGACCCGGAACAGGGCCGCCATTCAAATCGAGGAGACAGACATGAACTACGTTGTCGCGCGGCGTGTCGCCGCATGCGTCCTGGCCCTTGCCGCCGGCGCCGTGGGCGCCCAGCCTGCCGAGATCGAAGGAGTCAAGCTGGAGCCGACGGCCCAGGTCGGCGGTGCAGCGCTGCAACTCAACGGCGCGGGCGTGCGCACGCGTGCGATCTTCAAGGTCTACGTGGCCGGCCTGTACGTGCCGCAGAAGACAAGCGACACCGCGGCCTTGCTGGCGCAGAAGGGCCCGCGCCGGATCGCGATCACGATGCTGCGCAACGTGGATGCGGACACCTTCGCCGGTGCGCTCACCGATGGCCTGCGCAACAACAACAGCGAAGCCCAGCTCGCCGGGTTCAAGTCGCAGATCGACGCCCTGAACGCCAATCTCAAGGCCGCTGGCGAAGCAAAAAAGGGCGACGTGATCCATCTCGACTTCGTGCCCGGCGCCGGCACGCGCGTCACGGTCAACGGCCAGCCGCGCGGCAGCGTCATTCCGGGTGATGACTTTTTCACGGCGGTGCTGCGGATCTGGATCGGCGACAAGCCGGCCGACGGTGATCTGAAGAAGGGCATGCTCGGCGCCTGAGCAGCGGCTTTCCAGGGCCGTGACATGTGCACGACCTGCATCGCAGCATCTGCCGCCCCATGCAGGTGTAACCGCAAACGCCACCCGGTGCGTGAATTCCGCCGCGACAACGGTGTTGTGTCCTCCCTCACTTGAAGGGGTGCCGGCGCAGCGCGATCTCGCGATCATTCTGCATATCACCTTGGGAGTCACCTGATGTTCAATGAACCCGCCGAAAGCACGACGTCCACACCACGTGGCATCGACCACAGTTCATCGGCACCGCCTGTTGCCATCCCGCCCGGTCACGTCGGCCCGTTCGTGATACCCGGCACCGGGCGCACCGTGTGGTGGACCGGCCGGGTCGCGATCGGCCTGCGCCACCAGCCGCAGCGCTACCTCGAGCCGCTGGCCCAGTCGTCGCTCTGGATCCAGCGCCTGATGCTCGGCCGCCGCAGCGCCGCCTGAGCGGCCTGGCGATTCACACCCCGACGCGCGTCAACTTCGCCGCCAGGGCCTGGCTCAGCGTCTCGGCGCTGTCCTGCAGATGGGCCCGGGCTTCCACGCTCAGGCCGGGTTTCTTCAGCGCGAGGTCGAGGCGCTTGCTCAGCGCCTGCGCTTCGGACCGCAGCAGGCTGCGCGCGTCGGCCCGGCTCGACGGGCTGGGCCGCAGCAGCATCGACGACAAACGGTTGACGTACTCGCGTTGCAGCTCGCGCCGGCGCCCGAGGATGTCGTCGCGCCGCGAAGCGTCGATTTCGCTCCAGACCTCGTGGGTCAGGCGGCTGTACAGCTCGGAGAGGCGGAACTCCGACCCGGGCTCGAACTTGTTCTGGCTGTCGAGAATGCGCGCTGCCACCGTTTCACTCATCAACTGACCCAGCAACGCACGCTGCAGCCCGAGCACGGCTTCGTCGATCGAATAATCGGTCGTCACACCCGGGCCTTCGATGCGTTCCGCAAAGTCGGGCGCGAGCTTGCGCTGCAAGCCGGCCGACAGGCGCAGGCTGTCGGTGGACAGGACGTTGCGCGCCAGCGCATCGAGCGCATCGCGCTGCACCGCCGCCGGCACCGGCTGCAAAGGGTCGCGCCCGCTGCCGGGAAAGTCGCGCAGCGTGCGAACGCCACCGATCTGGCGTGCCAGCACACCGGCCGCCACGGTGTAGTCGCGCACCGCGAAGCGCACCGAACGGCGCAGCGGTGTGTAGTTCTGTTCGCCGCTCAAGACACGCGCCTCCTGACGCTCTAGCAGATCGCGTGCGATCGCAAAACGCGAGTTGGCATACGCCACCGGATCGTCGCCAAGATCGAAGACGAGCGATTCGGGGTCGATGCCGAGCGCGTTGTCTTCGTCGGTGCCGTAGGCCAGTTCGCGCTCGGTGTTGCGCGCGGCGATGCGGCGCAACTCGGCGCCTTCGTCCTGGGTCTCTATCGGCTTGTAGGCGTATTCGATGGCCCAGTAGTCGTAGGGGCCGAGTGCACTGCGGAACACCGGCCCGTATTTTTCCATAGCCACGCCAGGCGGCGGCAGGTTCAGGTCCGGGTAGTCCATCACCGAGCCGGTGGTCCCGTTGGCCGCGGTGAACGCGGGGTTCGCTATCTGCGCCAGGGTGTAGACACGCGAGGAGCGGAAGTTGTGGCGCAACCCGAGCGCGTGGCCCACCTCGTGCACCGTGACGGCCCTGATGCGCTCGATCGCAAATTTCTCGGTCACGGCGGCGTCGGGAACGATGTCGCCGCGGGACGCCAGCACATCCAGCGCGTAACCGAACTGCTCGCCGGCGTGGGCCCCGTACTCGCAGGCCATGCCATCGGCGTGCGCGTGGCTCTGCGCCCGCAGCGCCGCCAGCCGGGCCTCGCTGCCGAACTGCATCAGGGTCGGGTAGTCGAGCGCGTCACCACGTTCCAGCACTTGCGAGCGCAGCACACGCACCGAGCGCGCCGCATTGCCGTCGAGCACGATGTCGGCATCGAGGATCTCGCCGCTGCGCGGGTCGGTCACGCTCGGGCCGAAACCATCGAAAGCCGGGCTCGACGTCGTGATCCAGCGCACCGACGCCACGCCCACATCGAGGGTGTCGAACGCGGCGTCATCAGGCTGCACCTTGGCGACGATGGCGTCCTTGAAGCCGATCTTCGCGAAGGCCTTGTTCCACTCGACGATACCCTGCGTCACCGCCTCGCGGTATCGCAGCGGCACCGTGCGGTCGATCCAGAACGTGATCGGCTTGACCGGTTCTGACAGCGCCGCGTTCGGGTCTTTCTTCTCGAGGCGCCAGCGGTCGACGTAACGCTGGCGCGTCGACGGTGCCGCGTCGCCGGCGAAGTCGTTGACCGCGGTCGTGAAGTGGCCCAGCCGCGGGTCCGCGGCGCGGGTGCGCATCACCGACTCGGGCAGCTTCGCGATCGAGTAGTACAGGCCGATGAACATGCTGCGGGCGTCGGGCAGCGATGTCGGCACCGAGGGCATCGGTGTGCCCGGCAAGGCGCCCACCGGCGCCGCGGCGAGCGCGGCGGTCGCGAAATGCGCACGCACGTTGAAGACCGTCTGCTCCGGCGTCGTGCGCACGCTGGTGAAACCGGTGTTGCGCGAGTCGAGGTTGTAGCCCTGGCGATAGGTCTGCTGCAGGCGCGGGCCGATGCTGAGCATGTCGCCGAGCAGCAGCGCGTTGGCGTCGACGAGCACGGTCTTGCGCTCCGGGTGAGGCTGGCTCGCGACCGTGCCGCTGGCGAGCAGGCTGTCGGAGAAGTTGCGCTCCACCGCACGCGCCTCGGGCGTGTTGGCGCCGGCGATGAACTGCTGGTTGCGTGCAATCAGCTGCACCTGGTTGAAGACACGCCTGAACTCCACGACCTGCGAGCGCCCGATGCGACCGCCGCTGCCGATCATCAGGCCACCGAAAAGAAAGGACTCGCCGATGCCGTGCGAGACCTTCGGTGACAGGAAGAAGGGCTTGTTGAAGTCCTCGGGCCGCAACTCGAGCCAGACCTTCTCGTCCTTTTGCCACAGCGTGATCAGCCCTTCGCTTCGCTGCGCGTCCTTGGAGACCACCGCAAACGGAGGCGGCGAGCCGGGCGGCGTGGCCGGGGCGGCGCCGCCAGTTCGTGCGGGCGCCGAGGCGGCCGGCGCGACAGGGCTGGCCACGGCCGGACGCTGCGGGGCCGCGCCGACCACCGGCGTGCCGGCCGGAGGCACGGTGGCGCAGCCTGCGAGCAGGAGCGCTGCGCCGGCAGTGGTCAACAAGAGAAATGGCTGGCGCATGACGCGGGCTCTTTCGGTATCGAACCGGCACCCGGATCGGGTGCAGATCCCCATTGTCGGATCAATGACACCCCCGTACGGCCAGGTCGGGTACCCCGGCGCCTGCTGCCCGTTTCAGCGAATCGGCTTGAAGCGCACCCGCTTCGGCCGCGCGCCCTCTTCGCCCAGGCGCTTTTTCTTGTCGGCTTCGTACTCCTGGTAATTGCCGCTGTAGAAGAACCACTGCGAATCGCCCTCGCAGGCCAGGATGTGGGTGCAGATGCGGTCGAGGAACCAGCGGTCGTGGCTGATCACCATCGCCGAGCCTGCAAACTCCAGCAGCGCTTCTTCCAGCGCACGCAGCGTTTCGACGTCGAGGTCGTTGCTGGGCTCGTCGAGCATCAGCACGTTGCCGCCCTTGGCCAGTGTCTTGGCCAGGTGCAGCCGGCCACGTTCGCCGCCGGAGAGCGAACCGACACGTTTCTGCTGGTCGTTGCCCTTGAAGTTGAAGCGGCCCAGGTAAGCGCGGCTGGGCATCACGAACTTGCCGACGACGATATTGTCGAGGCCGCCCGAGACGTCTTCCCACACCGTCTTGTCGCCCGACAGGCTCTCGCGGCTCTGGTCGACGAAGGCGAGTTGCGCCGTCTTGCCGATGAGGACCTCGCCGCTGTCGGGCTTCTCGACACCCTGCACCATGCGGAACAGCGTCGACTTGCCGGCGCCGTTGGGGCCGATGATGCCGACGATGGCGCCCGCCGGCACCTTGAAGCTGAGCTTGTCGATCAGCAGCCGGTCACCGAAGGACTTGCTCACGTCCTTGAACTCGATCACCTCGTTGCCCAGGCGCTCGGCCACCGGGATGAAGATCTCGTTCGTCTCGTTGCGCTTCTGGTATTCGACGTCGCTCAGTTCCTCGAAGCGCGCCAGGCGTGCCTTGCTCTTGGTCTGGCGTGCCTTGGCGTTGGAGCGCACCCACTTCAGCTCCTCCTTCATCGCCTTCATGCGCGCGTCTTCGGTCTTCTGCTCCCCCTCCAGGCGCTTTTCCTTCTGGTCGAGCCAGTCGGAGTAATTGCCCTTCCAGGGGATGCCCGAGCCGCGGTCGAGCTCGAGGATCCACTCGGCCGCGTTGTCGAGGAAGTAGCGGTCGTGGGTGATGGCGACCACGGTGCCCGGGAAACGCTGCAGGAACTGTTCGAGCCAGTCCACGCTTTCGGCGTCCAGGTGGTTGGTGGGTTCGTCGAGCAGCAGCATGTCCGGCTTGCTCAGCAGGAGCCGGCACAGCGCGACACGGCGCTTCTCGCCGCCGCTCAGCTTGCCGATCTCGGCCTCCCAGGGCGGCAGGCGCAGCGCGTCGGCGGCGAGTTCGAGCTGCAGGTCGGTGTTTTCGCTGCCGGCGGCGGCGATGACGGCTTCGAGTTCGGCCTGTTCGGCCGCGAGCTTGTCGAAGTCGGCATCGGGCTCGGCGTATTCGGCGTAGACCTCGTCGAGCCGCTTCTTGGCGGCCAGCACGCCGCCGACGCCTTCTTCCACCACCTCGCGCACCGTCTTGTCAGCCGGCAGCACGGGCTCTTGCGGCAGGTAGCCGATGTTCAGGCCCGGCATCGGCGTCGCCTCGCCCTCGATCTCCTTGTCGATGCCGGCCATGATCTTGAGCAAGGTGCTCTTGCCCGAGCCGTTGATGCCGAGCACGCCGATCTTTGCGCCGGGGAAGAACGACAGGGAAACGTTCTTCAGGATCTGCCGCTTCGGCGGCACGATCTTGCCGACGCGGTTCATGGTAAAGACGTATTGAGCCATGGCAGGGGGTGGGTCCGGTTGCAGGAGCAAAACCGTTGATTATCCCGGACGCGGCAGCGGCGTGCGCCGCACCACACAATGTCGACGGGCGGCCGCGGTGTTGCCAAGAACCAGCGCCATGCCCCGTCTTCTGATCCTGTTTTCGCTCGTCAACCTCGTCATCGGCAGCAGCGCGTTCGTCATCAGCGGGATCTTGCCGCTGGTCGCCGGGGGCTTGAAGATCAGCGTCCCGGCTGCCGGACAGGCCGTCACCGCTTATGCCGTGAGCACCGCCGTGCTGGCGCCGCTGCTGCTGTTGGCCACCGGGCGCTGGCCGCGCCGCAGCGTGCTGTTGCTGGGCCTGATCCTGTTCACGTTGGGCAATGCGGTCTGCGCACTGGCGCCGAGCCTGCCCGTGCTGCTGGTCGGCCGGGTGCTGATGGGGTTGGGCGCCGTGTTCACGCCGGTGGCTGCGGGTATCGCCGTGGCGCTGGTCGAACCGGCGCGGCGCGGGCAGGCGCTGGCGCTTGTGTTCATGGGCATGAGCCTGAGCTACGTGGTCGGGATCCCGCTCGGCGCCTGGCTCGGTTTTGCCCATGGCTGGCACACACCGCTGTGGGGCGCCACCCTGCTGTCGGCACTGGCGCTGGCCGCGGTGTGGCGCGGGGTGCCCGGCCGTCTGGTGGCGCCCGGGGCCAGCTTTGCGGGCCTGGGCACGCTGCTGGCAAGGCCGGCGACGTGGGCCGTGCTGATGATGACGCTGCTGTACTTCACCGCGATCTTCTCGGTCTTTTCGTACATCGGTTCGGTGCTGCCGGCATTGGTGCCGATGGGCCCTGCGGCCTTGTCGGGCGCGCTCGCGTTGTTCGGCGTCTCGGGTGTCGTCGGCACCCTGATGGGCGGTCGCGCCGCCGACCGCTTTGGCACCCGGCGCACGCTGGCGGTGCAGCTCGCGCTGCTGTTCGCGATGATGATGCTGCTGCCGCTGACGACCGGCCACCCGGTGGCGATGATGGGCGTGATGCTGGTCTGGGGCACTGCCGGCTTCGGCATGATGGCGCCGCAGCAAGGCCGGCTGGCGCAGATCGCCGGGGCGCAGACGCCGCTGGCGCTCTCGCTCAACGCCTCGATGCTGTACCTCGGCACGGCACTCGGCGCCGCGGCCGGCGGGCTCGCGGCCGGTCCACTGGGCTTCGCCCGCCTGGCCTGGGTCGGTGCACCTTTTGCGGCGGCAGCCTGGTTGTTGTTGATGGCCCCGACCCTGCGGCGCCAGCCCGTGTCTGCGTGAGGGCTGGCAGACTCGGCCTTGCAATCGCTCGTGCCACCCCGATCTCCATGCCCAACCAAGGAAACACGATGAACGCTGTAACGACCGTCGAAGCCAACCCCTCCCTCGTACGCACGACGCACATCGTCTACGCGTTGCACGCGCTCGGCCTGGTGATCGGCGCCTTCGGCGCCGCCAGCGTGCTCGGCTCTTTCCTTTTCGGCTGGCCTTCGATCATCGCGGTCATCATCAACTACGTGAAGCGCGACGACGTGCGGGGCACCTGGCTCGAATCGCACTTCACCTGGCAGATCCGCACCTTCTGGTTTGCGCTGCTCTGGGCCGTGATCGTGGCGCTGGTGTCGATCCCGCTCGCGGTCGTGTTGATCGGCATCGGCACCTGGATCCTCGGCATGGGCTTGCTCGGACTGTGGGCGATCTACCGCATCGCACGCGGCTGGCTGCGCCTGAACGCGCACGAGGCCATGCCGATGCCGGCCTGACCGGTACAATCGAGGGGCACCGCGGCCTCCAGTCATCGCGGCGCAGTCGATTCCGACTTCAGCCAAAGCACTCGCGCCTACCGACTGGTGCGCCCGCCCCGGGTGACAGCAGGCTGCGAACAATGGGCCCCTGGCCCCCCTGCCCCCATGTTATTCACTGACCTCGGCCTGGCCGAGCCGCTCCTGCGCGCCGTACGCGAACACGGTTACGACACCCCCACCCCGATCCAGGTCCAGGCGATTCCCGCCGTGCTCAAGGGCGGCGACCTGCTCGCCGGCGCCCAGACCGGCACCGGCAAGACCGCCGGCTTCGTGCTGCCGATGCTGCAACGCCTGATGGCGGTGCCGAGCAAGAAGGACGCACGCGGCCGTGTCGCAATCCGCGCCTTGATCCTCACCCCCACGCGCGAACTCGCGGCGCAGGTCGAAGAAAGCGTGCGCACCTACGGCAAGCACGTGCCTCTGACGAGCATGGTGATGTTCGGTGGCGTCGGCATGCAGCCGCAGATCGACAAGCTGCGCAAGGGCGTCGACATCCTCGTCGCCACACCCGGCCGCCTGCTGGACCACCACGGCCAGCGCACGCTGGACCTGAGCCACGTCGAAATCTTCGTGCTCGACGAAGCCGACCGCATGCTCGACATGGGTTTCATCCACGACATCAAGAAGGTGCTCGCGGTGGTGCCGGCCAAGAAGCAGAGCCTGCTCTTTTCCGCCACCTTCAGCGACGAGATCAAGGCCCTGGCCGACAAGCTGCTGAACCAGCCTGCGCTGATCGAAGTCGCCCGGCGCAACCAGACCGCCGACACGATCGCGCAGAAGGTCCACCCGGTCGGCCGCGAGCGCAAGAAGGAACTGCTCGCGCACCTGATCAAGACCGGCGACTGGCACCAGGTGCTCGTCTTCACGCGCATGAAACACGGCGCGAACCGGCTCACCGACTACCTGAACGACCAGGGCATCAGCGCGATGGCGATCCACGGCAACAAGAGCCAGACCGCGCGCACCAAAGCCTTGGCCGATTTCAAGAAGAACGACCTGCAGGTGCTGGTGGCGACCGACATCGCGGCACGCGGCATCGACATCGACCAGCTGCCGCACGTCGTCAACTTCGAGTTGCCCAACGTGCCCGAGGACTACGTGCACCGCATCGGACGTACCGGCCGTGCGGGCGCCACGGGTGAGGCGATCTCGCTCGCGTGTGTGGACGAGGACATCTTCCTGCGCGACATCGAAAAACTCATCAAGCGCAGCATCCCGCGCGAGATCGTTCCCGGCTTCGAGCCGCCGGCGCACGAGAAAGCCGAGCCGATCGTGCTCGGCCGCATGACGATCGGCATCGGCGGCACGCGCCGCGATGGCGGCGGCGGACGGGGTGGTCGCCCGGGTGGTGGCGGCGCCGGACGTGGCGGCAGTGGACGCGCGCCGACGGGCGGTCGCCCGGCGCCGCGCTCGGGTGGCGGCGGCCGGCCTGGCGGCGGGCCCTGAGCGCGACACCTCCCCTCCGCTGGCACACACCGGCGCTTCCAATGCAAAGTGCCCCGGGACTCGTGACGAGTCCCGGGGCACGCTGCTTTTGGGGCGGGAACTT
>DATDER010000177.1:0-10860 GCA_036523095.1 Rubrivivax sp. | reverse complement strand
TTCCTCGAAGGCGAGCCCGGTGTCGGCAAGACCGAGCTCGCCAAGGCACTGGCCGCCACGCTCGGCACCACGCTGCTGCGGGTGCAGTGTTACGAGGGCCTGGACATCGCGCAGACTGCCTACGAATGGAACGTCGCACGCCAGATGGTCGAGATCCGCCTTGCCGAAGCGGCACACACGGTCGACCACGACCGCATCCTGCACAGCCTGTACTCGCGCGAGATGCTGATCGAGCGCCCGCTGCTGCAGGCGCTGACGCAGACCCGCTCGCCAGTGCTGCTGATCGACGAACTCGACCGCGCCGACGAACCCTTCGACGCTTTCCTGCTCGAGGTGCTGGCCGAGCACCAGATCACGATCCCCGAGCTGGGCACGATCCGCGCCGATGCGCCCCCGTTCACGCTCATCACGAGCAACCGTACACGCGAGATCCACGACGCGCTGAAGCGCCGTTGTCTCTACCACTGGGTCGAATTCCCCGGCGTCGAGCGTGAGATGCAGATCGTGCGTCTGAAGGCACCCGGTGCCTCGGAGCGGCTCTACCGCCAGGTCGTCGAGTTCGTGCAACGCATGCGCACGCTCGACCTCTTCAAGGCGCCGGGCGTGGCCGAGACGATCGACTGGACGAATGCACTCGTGGCACTGAACTCGATGCAGCTCGACCCGGCGAGTGTCAACGACACGCTGGGGGTCTTGCTGAAGTACCAGGACGACATCGTACGCATGCAGGGCGGCGACACCGCCAAGCTGCTGGACGAGTTGCGGGCGAGGGCGTTGCTCGATGCCGCCTGAGTCATCGGCCCTGCGCAAACACGCCAGCGCGAGGACAGCGCACTGAAATGCTCGCCGACAACCTCGTCCACTTCTCGCGTGTCTTGCGCAAGGCCGGCCTGCAGGCCGGCCCCGACCGCGTGCTCGCCGCGATCGCGGCGGTCGAAGCGGTGGGCCTGGAGCGGCGTGAAGACGTGCGCGCTGCACTGGCCGCCGTGATGCTCGACCGGCACGAACAGCAGGTGCTCTTCGATGCCGCTTTCGACACCTTCTTCCGCGACCCGAAGTTGCTCGAGCAGATGATGTACCTCATGCTGCCGAAGGTCGCCGGGCGGGGCGAGAAGGCGCGCCCGCCGCGTGCCAACCGGCTGGCCGAAGCGCTGGCCGCGCCGCGCGAGGCACCGGCACCGAACCGGTCGCCCGAAACCGCCAAAGAGGAGTTCCAGTTCGAAGCCGCGTTCACGTACTCGGAACGTGAACGCCTGCAGCGCGCCGACTTCGAGTCGATGAC
The DNA here is from genome assembly GCA_036523095.1 of Rubrivivax sp. Lineage (GTDB taxonomy): Bacteria > Pseudomonadota > Gammaproteobacteria > Burkholderiales > Burkholderiaceae_C > Rubrivivax. Next base: position 9,578 of record DATDER010000177.1, on the reverse strand, counting down.
GGTGGCCGAATTCGAGCTCGCCAAGACGCTGGCCGAACGCGTGCCGTTGCCGGTCAAGCCGGTGCTGCGCCGGCGCCACGAACGTGCCGCGCGCGGCAGCATCGACCTGCGGCGCACACTGCAGGGCATGGCACGCCAGCCGCATACGCTGAATGCCGCGTTCACGCAGCCGCGGCGCGAGATGCCTGCGCTCGTCGTCCTGCTCGACATCTCGGGCTCGATGGAACGTTACGCGCGCCTGTTCCTGCACTACGTGCACGGGCTGACCCGGCGCTACCTGCAGGTGCAGACCTTCACCTTCGGCACCCGCCTCACCAACATCACACGTTGCCTGCGCCACCGCGACGTCGACGTGGCGCTGAAGCAGGCGGACGCCCAGGTGAGCGACTGGAAAGGCGGCACGCGCATCGCGAGCTGCCTCGACGATTTCAACCGCCACTGGGCGCGCCGCGTGCTTGGCGCCAACGCCGCAGTGCTGCTGGTCACCGACGGCCTCGACCGCGACGACCAGGGTCAGCTCGCCGAGGCCGCCGCGCGCCTGCAGCGCAGCGCGCACGAACTGGTGTGGCTCAACCCGCTGCTGCGCTTCGACGGCTTCGAGCCCAAGGCCGCGGGCGTGCGTGCGCTGCTGCCGCATGTCGACCGCTTTCTTCCGGTGCACAACCTGTCCAGCCTGGCCGACCTGGGGCGTGCGCTGCGCGCGCCGGCGCAGAATCCCGCATCACTCTTGAATTGAACATCATGGAACTTCAAGGCGAACGCCTCATCAACGCCCCGCTGGAGCGCACCTGGGCCGCGCTCAACGACCCCGAGATCCTCAAAGCCTGCATCGCCGGCTGCGAGTCGCTCGAACGCACCGGCGAAGACGCCTTCCAGGCGCTCGTCGCGGTGAAGGTCGGCCCTGTCAGCGCGCGCTTCAAGGGCAGCCTGAAGATGACCGACATCCGGCCGCCCAACGCCTACAAGATCAATTTCGACGGCCAGGGTGGTGTGGCCGGCTTCGGCAAGGGCACGGCCGACGTGGCATTGGTGGCCGAGGGCGCAGCGCAGACACGGCTGCGTTACGACGCCAAGGCCCAGGTCGGCGGCAAGATGGCGCAGGTGGGCTCGCGCCTGATCGACGCCGCGGCCGGCAAGATCACCGACGACTTCTTCAAGGCCTTCGAGGCGAAGTTGCAGGAAGAAAGCGCCGGCGCCGTGGTCGCCGCACCGACGCCCGCTGCGCCCGATCGCAAGCTTTGGTGGATCGTGGGCGGCATCGTGCTGCTGGCCCTGGTCTATTTCCTGTTGCGTTAGGAGGTTCGTGATGGACAGCCTCGATCTTCAAGTCCTGCACCAGGCCCGTGACTGGCATCGGGCCGGCCACCCGGTCTGGCTCGTCACCGTGATCGAAACCTGGGGCTCGGCACCGCGACCGCCCGGGGCGCTGCTGGCGCTGCGTGGAGACGGCGTGGTGGCCGGCTCGGTGAGCGGTGGCTGTGTCGAAGACGACCTGATCGACCGCGTGCGCCACGGCGAGCGGGTCGGCAAGCCGTCGCTCGTGACTTACGGTGTCACAAAGGAAGAAGCGGCGCGTTTCGGCCTGCCGTGCGGCGGCAACCTGCGCCTCGTCCAGGAGCCGCTGGCCAGCACGGGGTGGATCGACGAGGTGCTGGCGCGGACGACACGCCACGAACTCGTCGCGCGCACGCTAGACCTCGAGACCGGCGTGGTGTCGATCGAGCCCGCGGCGCGTGGCGAGAAGTTCGAGTTCGACGGCCAATCGATGCGTGCGCTCTTCGGCCCGCGCTGGCGTCTGCTCATCATCGGCGCGGGCCAGTTGTCGCGCACGGTGGCGCAGATGGCGCTGGCGCTCGACTTCGAAGTCATCTGCTGCGACCCGCGCGAGGAATACAACCTGACGTGGGACATCCCGAACACCACCTTCAGCAAGTCGATGCCTGACGACCTCGTGCTCGGGTTGCAGCTCGATCCCCACAGCGCCGTGATCGCCGTCACCCACGACCCCAAGCTCGACGACATGGCGTTGCTCGAAGCGTTGAAGTCGCCCGCGTTCTACGTCGGCGCGCTGGGCTCGCGCGGCAACACCGCCAAGCGCAAGGAGCGGCTGAAGCTCTTCGACCTGAGCGACGCCGAGATCGACCGCCTGCACGGCCCGGTCGGGCTCGACCTCGGCAGCAAGACACCGGCCGAGATCGCGGTCTCGATCGTGGCCGAGATCGTGGCGGTCAAGAACGGTGTCGCGCTGGCACAGAAGAAGCAAGGTTCGGCGGTGCCGGCGGCGGGCACGGGCGTGTGCGGCGTCTGAACCTCACGGCGGAGTGGGTATGAAGCTTCGCGCTGACCCTCGGCTGCGTTCGACGACGAGCCGCGTCGTGACGGCGCTGTTCGGGACCGTCCTGCTCGGCGTCGCGGTCTACATCCTGGTGTCCGACGACGCGCGCTGGGAACTCGGCCCGCTGCTGGTCGCCGCCGTCACGGGCTTGCTCGGCTTCGATGCCGTGCTGAGCGCGATCCGCAACAAGACCGCCCTCGTGGCGCGCATCGGGCCGCTGCCCTGAGCCGGCCGCCGGGCCCGGCGATCAGCGGCTCGGCGCGCTGAGGCAGACGGCGCGCGCCTGCGCCTCGAGCGCCAGCCGGCATACCGTGAACACGTGGCTCTGCGCCATCGCCGTCTGCGTCCGGTCGTGCACGTCGGCGAGAAATCGCGTGAAGTAGTTCAGCGGTTCGGCCGAGGCGTCGATGTGCCGCGTACCGGCGCGGTTCGACACGAAAACATGGTCGGTGCCGGGCCGACCGGCCACGTCGACGTACTTGCGCAGTTCGATGTAACCCTCGGTGCCTAGCAGCACCAGGCGGCCGTCGCCCCAGGTCGGCAGGCTTTCGGGGGTGAACCAGTCGACGCGGACGAAGCCGCTGGCCGCGCCGCTGCGCAGCAGGATCTCGCCGAAGTCCTCGAAGTCGGGCACGTCGGGCATCGCGTGGTTGGCCACGCTGCTGGCCACGATCTGCGCGTCCGCCGCACCGGTGAAGAACAGGAACTGGTCGATCTGGTGCGAGCCGATGTCGACCAGGATGCCGCCGAAGCGGCGTGGCTTGAAGAACCAGGCCGGCCGGATCGCTCGGTTGAGCCGGTGCGGCCCGAGGCCGGTGGTCTGCACGACACGTCCGATCTCGCCCTGCGCCACGAGCCGCGCCGCCACCTGCACGGCCGGCACGAGGAAACGTTCGGAAAAGCAGATCGAGAAGATGCGGCCGGTCTCGGTGACGCAGGCCCGCAGCGCCGCGAGATCGGCCGCGCTCGTGACGCCGGGCTTGTCGACGAGCACGTCCTTGCCGTGCCGCATCGCGTCGATCGCGATGCCGGCGCGGTCTTCCGGGATCGCCGCGCAGCACACGATGTCGATCGAGGGGTCTTCGATCAGCCGGCGGCGTTCGACGGCCTGCAACTGCGGGAAACGGTCGCGGAAACCCTTGAGCACATGCGGATCGGTCGTCTCCGGGCAATAACCTGCGCACTGCGCACCGGCCGCGACCAGTTCGGCCACGAGGTCGTAGATGTGACGGTGTTCGAGGCCGATGGCGGCAAAACGCAGCATGGGGCTCCTCGTCGATGGGTTCGGGCGAATCACGCGACCGTGACCGTCTTACCCGTGCCGCCTGCGGCGATCAGCGCATCGATCAGTCGGTGCACCTTGAGCGCCTCGTCGCCGTCGACGCGCGGCTTCCTGCCGCTGGTGACGGCGGCCGCGAAATCGGCCATGACCGAACGGTGGTAGTCGTGCGGGAAGGCCATCGGGTCGGCCCCGGTGCCGCCCGCGCTCTGGTCGGCGGCGACGTGGGTGCGGCGCCCGTCGGCATGGAAGACGTCGAGCGCGGTGCCGGCGAGGCTGGCCGTCGCGTCGCGGCAGATCAATTCGATGCGCTCGGCAAACCCCGGGTAAGCCGCGGTCGTGGCGTCGATCGTGCCGATCGCGCCGTTGCCGAAACGCACCGCGGCGCAGACCATGTCTTCGGTCTCCATCCGGTGCACCGGGCTCGTGGCGGCGTAACCGGTGACCTCGACGATCGGGCCGGCCAGGCTCAGCATCAGGTCGAGCGTGTGGATGCCCTGCGAGATCAGCACGCCGCCGCCGTCGCGCGCAAAGGAGCCGCGGCCCGGTTCGTCGTAATAACTCTGCGGGCGCCAGAGGCGGATCACGGTCGAGCAGCCCACGACCGCGCCGATTGTTCCCGAGGCCACCAGCTCCGCCAGCTGTGCGCCGGCCGGACGAAAGCGGTGCTGCAGCACGATGCCGAGCGTCACGCCGGCGTTGCGGCATGCGGCCACCAGGGTCTCGGCGCGCGCGGTGCTGATCTCGATCGGTTTCTCGAGCAGGATGTGTTTGCCGGCCTCGGCGCAGCGGCGCGCGATCTCGAGGTGCGTGTTGGCAGGGGTGAGCACGAGCACCGCGTCGACGCTGCGGTCGTCGAGGATCGTCTCGAGCCGGTCGCATAGGGGGAACGGAAAACGCGCTCCGAAGGCGGCCCGGCGCTGCGCGCTCGGGCTGAAGGCGTGAACGACCTCGATGCGGTCCGCCAGGTCCATCAGGCCCTTGGCGTGCGGTGTGACCGCCATGCCGAGGCCGACGATGCCGAGCCGGAGTTTGTTCAAGACTTCTCCTCCTCGCCAATCGACGTTCAGGGGCCGAGCCAGCGCACCGGGGCCAGCGTGATCGACGGCACGTAGGTCACCAGGAAGAGCACGCAGACCAGGGCGAAGACGAAGGGAACGATCGCGCGGAAGACATCGACCACGTTCGCACGTCCGACCCGCGCCGTGGTGAAAACGAGCACGCCCATCGGCGGTGTCAGCGCCCCGATCACCAGGTTCATCACCAGCACGATGCCGAACTGGACCGGACTGACGCCGGCGGCGACGATGATCGGCACCAGGATCGGGACCAGGATGACCATGGCCGCGATCATCTCCATGAACAGGCCGACGACGAGCAGGAAGACGTTGATCAGCAGCAGCAGCACGATCGCGTTGCTCGTGTAGGCAGTCATCGCCGCGGCGATCTTCTGCGGCACCTGCTCGGCCGCCAGCACCCAGGCAAAAGGCGCGGCGGCGGCGATGATGACGACGATGATGACGGTGTCGAAGGTCGATTCGCGCACCGCCTCGAGGAAGTTCTTCCCGTTCAGGCAGCGGTAGAAAAACACGCCGCACAGGATGGCGTAGATCAGCGCCATCGCGCCGGCCTCGGTCGCCGTGAAGATGCCCAGGCGCACTCCGCCGACGATCAGCAGCGGCAGCAGCAACGCCGGTACCGCGTTGCCGAGCGCACGCAGGCGCTCGCCGCCCGAAACACGCGGCATGTCGCCGCCGAAGCCGCGCGAACGTGAGACCAGGTAGACCACCAGCATCAGCGATGCGGCGGCGAGCAGGCCGGGAACGATCGTCGCGACGAACAGCGCGCCCACCGACACCGAGGCCAGCGCCGCGTAGATGATGAGCCCCAGGCTCGGCGGGATCAGGTTGGCCAGGGTCGACGAGGCGCTCGTGAGGGCGCAGCCGAAGGCGCGGTCGTAACCGCGCTTCTCCATTTCAGGCACGACCAGCTTGGCGATCGCCGAGGCGTCGGCCGTCGACGAGCCCGAGACGCCCGCGAGCAGGGTGTTGGTGACGACGTTGGCCTGCCCGAGCCCGCCCCGCAGGTGGCCGACCAGGGCCGTAGCCAGGCCGATCAGGCGCGTGGTGATGCCGCCGACGTTCATCACCGCGGCCGCCATGATGAAGAACGGAATCGCGAGCAGGGTGAACGAGTTCAGCGCCGACGCCATGTTCTGCGGCACGATCACGAGCATCAGCTCGCCGAGCGGCGCAAAGGCGGCGAACGCGCCGAGCGCGAGCGCGAAGGCCACCGGTACCTCGAGCAGGATCAGCGCAAACGCGATCACCATCAGCGCGGTGGCGCTGCCCGCCTCCTGGTAGACATGGCCGGCGCCGTAACGCACGGCGGCATAGATCAGCGCGCCGGCAACGACCACTGCCGCGCCGTACCAGCTGGGGACGCCCGCATGGGGTCGCACCAGGTAGGCCAGGTTCAGCAGGCCGCCCACCGGAACGGCGAGAAACAGGTAGGTCAGCGGCCACTGCATCGCTGGCGAGACCTGGATCGCGCGCCCGGCGAAGTCCCACCCGAGCACGACGAGCATGCAGCTCGCCGCCGCGATCATCGCCTCGACGAAGAACGCATGCGCCGGGCGAAACCGCGCCGGCAGCAGGCGCCTCAGGATGTCGATCGAGATGTGCGACTTGCGCCCGACAGCGATCGACATGCCCAGGAAGACGGCCCAGCTGAAGAGCCAGATCGACACCTCCTCGGGCCACGGCTGGGCCGCGCCCAGCACGTAGCGGCAAAAGACCTGCAGCGTGGCGACCGCGGCCGAAGCGAGCATGAGGCCGACAACCAGAGCCTCGAGCACATGGTCGGCGCGCTCTGCGATCCGCACCGCCGGTCGCGGTGTCGAGCCGCTCTCTGCCTGGGCGCCGGGGCTCAAGCCAGCTGCCGGATCTTGTCGATCATCGCCTTCGTCTCGGGGCTCTTGGCGCCGAACTCGGCGAACAGCGGCGCGGTCAGTTCGGCCCACTTGGCGCGCTCGGCGTCGGAGATCCGATTGACCTTGACACCGAGCTTTTCCAGATCCGCCAGTGCCTTCGCCGCATTGGCGCGGTTGGTGGCCCGCTGCTCGGCGAAGACCTCCTTGGCCGATGCCCGAACCATCTGCTGCAGATCGGCCGGCAGGCTGTCGAGCCAGCGCGCGTTGACGCGCACCGCCTTCGGCAGGAACCAGTGCGAGGTCAGGGTCAGGTCCTTCGCCTGTTCATGCCACTTGAAGCCGATGATCGAGAAGAAGTCGGAATCCAGTGCATCGATGACACCGGTGGACAGCGCCGAATACTGCTCCGAGTAGGGCAGCGGCGTCGGGTTGGCGCCGAGCTTGCGCCAGAAGTCGACCCAGATGCGCAGCTCGGGCACGCGGATCTTCAGACCCTTCAGCGAGTCGAGCGAGGTGACGGGCCGCTTGGACAGGATGTGGCGGAAGCCGGTTTCACCGTAGGCCACGAACTCGACACCGGTCTTCTTGCGCGCGATGTCGGACACCTCCTGACCGAGCGGCCCCTGCAGCACCCGGTCGACATGCGCCTCGTCCTTGTAGATGAAGCCCGGTGCGCCGCCGAAGGCCGCGATCTCGGGCGCCACCGCTTCCTCGCTGTCGGGGCCGGCGGTGGTGACCTGGATCGTGCCGATGCGGCTGCCCTCGAGCGCCTGCGCCAAGCCGCCCAGTTGCGCCGCCGGGAAGTGCTGCGCGTCGATGCGCCCGCCGCTACGCTCGCGCAGGATGCCGGTCCACTTCTCGAAGGCCAGCGTGATCGGCGTACCCACGCCTTCGGTGTGTGCGATGCGGCAGGTGAACTTCTGCTGCGCGCGCGCGGAGCCGATAAAAACCGGTGCGGCCAGCACGACGCCACCGACTCCCAGAACGACGCGGCGGCTGACAGGTTTGGACACTGGAATCGGACTCATGGAGGGCGCCCTGTGGATGACGGAACAACCATGCTAGCCAGCCCCTGGGCCGATCGCCATCCGGGTATACCGGGTTTGCCAGCGCGCCCGGAACGGCGCGGTGCTTCAGTCGTTGGCGCGGCCGCGCAGCTTGCGGTACAGCGTCGTGCGCCCGATGCCCAGTTGCCGTGCCGCGAGCGACAGGTTGCCGCCGGCGTGGTCCACCGCCTCGCGGATGGCTTGCATCTCCAGGCCCTGCAGCGTGGCTTGTGGCGGCGACGGCTTGCCGACCGGAGTCGATGCCGGCGCGGGGTGCGCGCGCCAGCCCGACGTCGGCCACACCAGCGGCGTGTTGAAGACGACACGCCCGAACACCGGCGAACCGGCGCCGTCGCCTTCACCCAGGTGCAGTTCGATCGGCTCGTCGCCGCGGCGGCGGCTGTGGTCTGCCAACGCGGGCACGTCACAACCGAGCACCGCCTGCAGGCCCAGGCCGCGCAGGCGCGCCGAACTCAGGCCCAGCAATTCGAGCGCCGAGCGGTTGGCGCCGACGATGCTGCCGTCGGGCCCGAGCGCGATCATGCCTTCGCGCACCGTGCCCAGGCGTTCGGCGCGGGGGTGGAAGTGCAGCCGCAGGCCGTGGCGGAAGCGGTCCTCGAACCACTGGTTCTCGATCACGCGCGCCGACATGCCCACCATCGCCAGCGTGTGGGGGTGGTAGGAGCGACGGTCGCCGGTCACGTCGAGCACGCCCAGCAACTGGCCCGCATGGTCGAAGATCGGCGCTGCCGAGCAGGTGAGGAAATGATTGGCGCGGACATAGTGCTCGCCGCTGTGCACGAGCGTCGGCGCTTCGTTGAAGAGGGCGGTGCCGATCGCGTTGGTGCCCTTGGTTGCTTCGGACCAGTTCACGCCCGGTGCGAGTGCGACCTGCTGCGCACGTTCCAGAAAGCCATCGTCGCCGACCGCGTGCAGGATCGTGCCGCCGCTGTCGGCCAGCACGACGATGCTGCGCGTGAAGACGATCTGCTCGAACAGCATCTCCATCACCGGCGCCGCCTGTTCGTACAGGCGGCGGTGGCGCGCCCGCGCCTCGGCCAGGTGCGAGGGCGGTCCCGGGCTCAGTTCCGGGGTGTCGTTGGCTTGCAGCCCCAGCGCAGCCGAACGTTCATGCGACTGCACGATGGCCGTGCGGCGCGCCGCATCGGGCAGGGGCTGCAGGGTGGCGTCGCCGGGCTGGAGGCCGGCGCCAGGGCGAGGGGCAGGGTGAAGGAGCGGCACGCCTTGCAGCGTACCGCATCGATGGCGTGCGGCGCTCGCGTTCGCCGGCGGCTAGGTGTTGCTCGTCGCCCGCACTTCGCCGATCGTCGTCACGCCGGCGAGGACTTTCTCGATCCCGTCCTGGCGCAGCGTGCGCATGCCTTCGGCCATCGCGGCGCGCTGCATCTCGTCGACACGAACGCCGGACTGGATGCGCTGGCGCAATGAGCGTGTCACGGCCATCAGTTCGTGGATCGCGGCCCGGCCGCGAAAGCCCGTGGTGTTGCACTTGTCGCAGCCGGGGCAGTGGTGGTGCATCAACCGGCCGCTCTGGCCGAAACGTTCGCGCCAGGCGGCCAGCACGCCATCGGCCTCGGGGCGGTCCTGCTCACTGCCGAAGGCATGCATCCAGTCCGCCAGCCACTCGTCGACTTCGGCCGGCGTCGCCACGCGGGTGACGCGGCAGTGGGTGCACAGGCGGCGCACCAGGCGCTGCGCCAGAACGCCGAGCAGCGAGTCGGAGAAGTTGAAGGGGTCCATGCCCATGTCGAGCAGGCGCGTCACGGTCTCGGGCGCGCTGTTGGTGTGCAGCGTGCTCAGCACCAGGTGGCCGGTCAACGACGACTCGATCGCCATCTGCGCCGTTTCCTGGTCGCGGATCTCGCCCACCATGATCACGTCGGGGTCGGCGCGCAGGAAGGCCCGCAGCGCCTTGGCGAAGGTCCAGTCGATCTTCGGGTTGACCTGCACCTGGCGCAGGCCGGG
>DATDER010000176.1:0-3353 GCA_036523095.1 Rubrivivax sp. | reverse complement strand
TGCCAGAAGACTGCACACCCGACGGCAGCGGCAGCCCGCTGCTCACGCACGCGGCATTCCACGCCGGCGTGAAGTGCCCCGTCTGCGGCCAGGCGGCGCGGCGCGAGACCGACACACTCGACACCTTCGTCGATTCGTCGTGGTATTTCATGCGTTACTGCGACGCGCAGCTCGACAGCGCGATGGTCGGCCCGGGCACGCAGTACTGGATGCCGATGGACCAGTACATCGGCGGCATCGAACACGCGATCCTGCACCTGCTGTACGCGCGTTTCTGGACCAAGGTCATGCGCGACCTGAAACTGGTGACGGTGGACGAGCCCTTCACCAAGCTGCTCACCCAGGGCATGGTGCTGAACGAGGCCTTCGTGCGCAGCGGCGAGGCCGGCGGGCGCGAGTTCTACTGGGCGCACGAACTCGACATCGAACGCGACGAGCACCACAAGGTCGTCTCGGCCCGGCACAAGCAGGATGGCAAGCCGGTGCTGTGCGAGGGCTGGACGACGATGTCGAAGTCGAAGAACAACGGCGTCGATCCGCAGGCAGTGATCGACCAGTACGGCGCCGACACGGCGCGCCTGTTCGTGATGTTCGCCTCGCCGCCGGAGCAGACGATCGAGTGGAACGATGCCGGCGTCGAGGGCGCCAACCGCTTCCTGCGCCGGGTCTGGCAGTTCGGCGCCCGCCACGCTGCGGCCTTGCGTGCCGGCGGGGCCGCCGACGCGCCCGAACTGCGCTTCGAACTGCACACCGTGCTGCGCCAGGTCAGCTACGACTACGAGCGCATGCAATACAACACCGTGGCCTCGGGCGCGATGAAGATGCTCAATGCGCTCGAAGGCTTCAAGGGCGCTGCACCGGGCGCCCTGCGCGAAGGATTCGGCCTGCTGCTGCGCGCGCTCTACCCGGCCTGCCCGCACATCAGCTTCGCGCTGTGGAGGGAGCTGGGTTACGAAGCCGAGTTCGGCGACCTGCTCGACGCCCCCTGGCCCACGGTCGACGATACCGCCCTGCAGCGAGCCGAGATCGAGCTGATGCTGCAGGTCAACGGCAAGCTGCGCGGCTCGATCAGGGTGCCGGCCGACGCCAGCCGTGGCGCGATCGAGGGCCTGGCCGCGGCGAGCGAGGAAGTCGAGCGCTTCAGCGAAGGGCGGCTGATCAAGAAGATCATCGTCGTGCCGGGCCGGCTCGTGAACGTGGTGGTCTAGCGTGACTGGGCGGCGGGCCGTCCTTGCTGGGATCGCTGCCAGCACCTTGCAGGCCTGCGGCTTCGAATTGCGCCGCCCGGCGGTGATGCCTTTCAGCCGCATCGCACTCACCGGCTTCGCGCCGCGCTCGCCGCTGGCGCAGGAGTTGAAGCTCGCGCTCGGCTCGAGCACGCAGGTGGTCGACGCACCGGCGAAGGCCGAGGTGGTGCTGCACGCGGTGGTCGACACACGCGAGCGGCGCGTCGTCGCATCGACGAGCGCGGCTCAGGTGCGTGAAGTGCAATTGCGCATGAAGTTCAACTTCCGCGCCAACGCGCCCGGCGGGCGTGCGCTGCTGCCGCCCGAGGAACTGCTGCTCACTCGCGACCTGAGCTACAACGAAGCCGACGCGCTGGCCAAGGAGTTCGAGGAAGCGCAGCTGTACCGCGAGATGCAGTCGGACCTCGTCGCGCAGGTGCTCCAGCGCCTGTCGACGCTGCGCATGACACCCGCCTGATCGGCCGCTGGCGATGCTGCTGCGGACCGACCACCTCGAGGCGCATCTCGCGCGCGGCTGCAAGCCGCTCTACACCGTGCACGGCGACGAGACGTTGCTCGTGCAGGAGGCGGCGGACGCGATCCGCACCGCGGCACGTGCCGCCGGGTGCAGCGAACGCGAGGTCTTCAACGTCGGCGGCGCGCACTTCGACTGGAGCGGTGTTCTCGGCGCGGCGCAGGAGATGAGCCTGTTCGCGAGCGCCAAGCTGATCGAGATCCGCATCCCCTCGGGCAAACCCGGCAAGGACGGCTCCGAGGCTCTGCAGCGCTACTGCGAACGGCTGCCCGAAGGCGTCGTCACCCTCGTCACGCTGCCGCGCCTGGATGGCCAGCAGCAGAAGAGCGGCTGGTTTGCGGCGCTCGAAGGCGCCGGCGTGCAGCTGCGCATCGACGGGGTCGAGCGACCGGCGCTGCCGGCCTGGATCGCCCAGCGCTTGGCGCGCCAGGGCCAGCGCGTGCGTGAAGGCGAGGAAGGCCAACGCACCCTCGCCTTCTTCGCCGACCGCGTCGAGGGCAACCTGCTCGCCGCGCACCAGGAGATCCAGAAACTCGCCTTGCTTCACCCGCCGGGCGAATTGGGTGCCGACGACGTCGAGGCCGCAGTGCTCAACGTCGCGCGTTACAGCGTGCGCCAGCTCTGCGAGGCGGTGCTCGCAGGCCAGGTCGCGCGTGCGCTGCGCATGCTCGACGGGCTGCGCGCCGAGGGCGAGTCGGCGGTCGCGGTGCACTGGCAGCTCGCCGACGACCTGCGCGCGCTCAAGCGGGTGCGTGATGCGATGGCGCAGGGCCGGCCGCTGCCGGTGGCGCTGAACGAGGCGCGGGTGTGGGGCCCGCGCCAGCGTGCGATCGAACGCGCCACGCCCCTGCTGACCGACCGCGCCCTCGTCCGCCTGATCGCTGCCGCCAGCGTGTGTGACGGCATCGCCAAGGGCCTGCGCCAGCCCGACTGGCCGCTCGACGCCTGGGACGCGCTGCGCCGACTCGTCCTGATGACCCTGAGTTTGACGCAGGTGCCAGCGGGAGCGAAGAGCCCCGGTCATGCGCCGCTGGCCTTGACGGCACGGGCCTGAGCCGGCTCCGTCAGTATCCGCGCCCGCGGTCGACCAGGTGCTGCAGCGCCTCGCCGTGCTGCAGCCGCTGCAGGTTCGCCGCCACCACCTGAGCGGCACTGCGGTGGTCGGTCAGCGCCGCGGTGTGCGGCAACAGCGTGATGCGCGGGTGCTGCCAGAACGCATGCGCGGCGGGCAAGGGCTCGGTGTTGAAAACATCGAGCACCGCATGTCCCAACGGCCCGTGGTCGAGCGCGGCCAGCAGATCGGCGTCTACCACATGCGCACCCCGCGCCAGGTTGACGAGACCGGCGCCGGCCTGCATCGCGGCGAAGAAACGCGCGTCGAGCAGTCCTCGCGTGGCCGGCGTCAGCGGCAGCAGGTTGATCACCACCTGCGCCTGCGGCAGCGCCTCGCGCAATGCGTCGTCGCCCGCGATCGCCGTCAAGCCGTCGGGCGCGGGCCGGCCCGAAGACGTGGCGCGCCAGCCGGTGACGGCGTAGCCCTGCGCCGCCAGCCGCGCCGCCACCACGGCGCCGATCGCACCCAACCCCAACAC
>DATDER010000175.1:0-5897 GCA_036523095.1 Rubrivivax sp. | reverse complement strand
GCAGGGCTGCCAGCCCAGGTCGGGCCCGATGCCGGCCAGGGGCGCGGCGACCAGCAGCGTGTCCACGCCTGCCGCCTGCAAGGCATGTCGCACCTGCGCCGCAGTGAAGAACGGCGGCAGCGGCACGTGCACGATACCGAGTCGCAGCGCGGCCTCGTCCAGCGCGACGAAGGCGGGGGTGTTGTCCAGCACCGAGGCCAGCACGCGTACGCCGTTCGCTGCCAGCGTCGCGGCCGCGGCGGCGACGGCCGTTTCCAGTTGCCCCGTGCTCCAGGCGCGCCGGCCGTCGTGCAGTGCCGGCCTCATGCCACGGCACCGCGGCGGGCCAGCATTTGCAACGCGGCATCGAGCCGGCCGGCCAGCACCAGCGGCCGATGGTCGTAATAACTGCCCCACTGCGACGCCTGATCGCCCAGCACCGACGGGTCGGCGACGCCCAACGCCAGTGGCGTCACGCCCATGCGCACAAACAGCCTGCGAAGTTCCTGTGTCAGCGTGCTGACCACCCATTCGAAGCCCTGGGCGGCCAGATGCGGGCCGAGCAGACGGATCAGCCGTCGCCCCTCGCCGGCACGCGCGGCGGCGAGATGCCCGACTTCGACGATGCGGTCGCGCTGCGGCGTGCGCCCCGGCGGCGCGGGCAACAGTGCCTGCACCGGGCCTTCCAGATAGTGCTCGAGAAACAAGGGTCCGAGGTTCGCGGCGCGATAGCCGGCCGCCGCGACGCGCTCGCCGTCTTCGTCGTGCAGGCTGACCAGCACCGGCGCAAACTGCTGCACCGCGGCGCCGAATCGCTCACGGTAGACGCCGGCGATGAAGGCTTCGACTTCGTCACGGCCGGGCGAACCGGTGCCATGGAAACGCAGCCGCGGGGCCGGACCGGGCCGGGCTGCAACCTGGCTCGGCCGCAATGCGGCCGACAGCGACATGTACATGGACAGCACGCATGCTCCCGTCATGGCCACCGACGGCGGCCTCTTGATGAGCGTGATGCTGCGCTGGCGGGCTTAAGGCAGGATTAATCGCGGCCCAGCGGGCCGTGGATGAACACCGTCAAGCGCAGGGTGGTGACAATGCGCCTCCTGGGTGATTGCCATCGGAGTCGAACATGCCCGTGTCGCCGCTCGAAAACGCCGAAGGTCCGGTTCGTGTCGCGCTCAGCCGTGACGGTGAGTCGCTGCAGGCTTCGGCGGCCCTGGTCAGCGTCACCGTATGCCGTGCGGTGAACGAGGTGCCGAGCGCGACGCTCGTCTTCGCCGACGGCGACATGGCGCTGCAAGCGTTCCCGCTCAGCGATTCGCCGCAGTGGAGGCCGGGGGCCGAAGTCTCGGTGAAAGCCGGCTACGGGGACAACGAGGCCGCGATCTTTTCCGGCATCGTGGTCAAGCACGGGCTGCGCATCGGCGGCGACAACGAAGCGCGTCTGGTGATCGAGTGCCGCGACAGGGCGGTGAAGATGACGTTCGATCGCAAGAACAGGCAGTACCTGGACCAGTCCGACGCCGACATCGTCTCGGACCTGATCAGCGGCCACGGTCTGGAGGCCGTTGTCCGTGATGCCGTGCTTCGGCACGCCCAGTTGGTCCAGCACGACTGCACCGACTGGGACTTCCTGCTGTCCCGGGCTGAAGCCAACAGCTGCCTCGTCAGCGTGCTCGACGGCGAGATCACGGTGGCCGAACCGGCGATCACAGGCGCCGCGGCGCTGAAGCTCAGTTACGGCCAGGACCTGATCGAGTTCGAGGCTGATCTCGACTGGGCCCAGGCGCAGCCGCCCGAGCCGGCGCTCGCGCGCGTGTGCGGTCGCATGCGGTTCCAGGGTTCGGCGCTGGTCGAGGTGGGCGGCCCGATCGAGCTCGCGGGGATCGGCGAGCGTTTCAGCGGCACCGTGCTGACCACCCGGCTCACGCACCGGATCGATCAGGGCGGGTGGACCACCGAGGTCGAGTTCGGGATGCCGGTGGAGCGGCCCACCGAGCGCCCGCGCGGGGTCGCACCGCCGGCCGCGGGCCGGGTGCCCGGCATCGAGGGCCTGCACGTGGGCACGGTGATCAAGCTGGACGACCCCGCCGGCGAGCACCGCGTGCAGGTTCAACTGCCGGCTGCCGGCGTGGAAAGCGTCTGGGCGCGGCTGGTGCAGTTCAGCGCCTCGAACGCTTTCGGTGCCTTCTTCGTGCCCGAGGTGGGCGACGACGTGCTGCTCGGGTTTCTGTCCAACGACCCCGCCAGCCCCGTCGTGCTGGGCAGCCTGTACAGCAACCAGCGACCGCCTGCGCAGTCGCTGACGGCCGGGAACCCGGTCAAGTCCATCGTCACGCGCTGCAAGGCCAGGATCGAGTTCAACGACGAGGACCAGACGGTCACGGTCGCCACGCCAGGCCACAACACGGTCGTTCTGAATGACAAGGACAAGTCGGTCACGGTCAGCGACCAGAACGGCAGCAAGGTCCGGCTCGGGCCGGCCGGCATCACGTTGGACAGCACGACGGACATCCAGATCAGCGCCAGCGGCGCGATCGTGTTGTCGGCGCTGGGGGCCCTCACGCTCAGCGCCGGCGCCGACGTCCGGGTCGCGGGCCTGAACGTCACTTGCGAGGCGCAGGTCGGCATCACCGCAACCGGTTCAGCGTCGGCCGAGCTGTCCGCTGGCGGCCAGACCACGGTCAAGGGCGCGATGGTCATGATCAACTGACCACGCCACCGAGCCCACCATGCCGCCTGCCGCCCGCCTTACCGACATGCATGTCTGCCCGATGGTGACGCCCGGGCTGCCGCCGGTGCCGCATGTCGGGGGCCCGGTGGTCGGCCCGGGCGTGGCGACCGTGCTGATCGGCATGCTGCCGGCTGCCGTGTTGGGCGATACGGCAGTCTGCGTCGGTCCGCCCGACATGATCGTCAAAGGCTCGGCGACGGTGCTGATCGGCGGGCGGCCTGCCGCTCGCCTGGGCGACCCCACTGCGCATGGCGGCAGCATCGCCCTGGGCTGCCCGACCGTGATGATCGGGGGCTGATCGGCCGCCGGCACAATCGGCTGGACATCGGCTCGAGGACTTCGGCCCAAGACCCCGAATTACGCCACCCGCTTCTCGCTCGTGGTATCGAACAGGTGCGCCTGCTCGGCCGCCCAGCGCAGGTGCACCGCGTCGCCGACGTGGCCCGGTGCCGGCCCGGGCAGGCGCGCCGTGAGCTTGCCCAGGGCGGTGTCGGCGGTCACGTATGTTTCGGGGCCGGTCGGCTCGATCATCGACAGCGTGCCGGGCAGACCGCTGGGACCGAATGACAGGCTCTCGGGCCGCAGGCCGTAGGTGACTTCCTTCGCCCCGGCATCGACGAGCGCGACACATTGCGCATCGGTGAGCGGCAACTCGACACCCGCCGCGACCAACCCGGTTCCCCCCGGGATGGCCGTCACCATGTTCATCGCCGGTGAGCCGATGAACTCGGCCACGAAGCGCGTGGCCGGCCGGGTATAGATGTCGTCCGGTGTGCCGAACTGCTGCACCGTGCCGTCCTTCATGACCGCGATGCGGTCGCCGAGCGTCATCGCCTCGACCTGGTCGTGGGTGACGTAGACGGTGGTGGTCTTGGTGCGCTGGTGCAGCAGCTTGATCTCGGCGCGCATCTCCACACGCAGCTTGGCGTCGAGGTTGGAGAGCGGTTCGTCGAAGAGAAAGAGCTTCGGGTCGCGCGCCAGCGCGCGGCCCATCGCGACCCGCTGGCGCTGGCCGCCCGACAACGCGCCCGGCTTGCGGTCGAGCAGGTGGCCGATCTGCAGCATCACGGCCACGCGCTGCACGGCTTCTTCGCGCTGCGGCTTGGGCACCTTGCGCATCTCGAGCCCGAAGGCGATGTTCTGCGCCACGTTCATGTTGGGGTACAGCGCGTAGCTCTGGAACACCATCGCGATGTCGCGGTCCTTGCTGGGCAGGTGCGTCACGTCACGGTCGCCGATGAAGATGTTGCCGCTGGTGGGCACGTCCAGTCCCGCGATCATGTTCAGCAGCGTGCTCTTGCCGCAGCCCGAGGGGCCGACGAGGATCAGGAATTCGCCGGCCTCGATCTCGATGTCGATGCCCTTGAGGATCTCGACCTTGCCGAAGGTCTTGCGGACGGTGCGGATGGAGAGGGCGCCCATTTGTGTTCGTGGTTCTGCGTTGTTTTCAGTGGCTTGCGCGGCGCGATGCTGGCCGCCGCGCGGCGCGGCAGGCGGTGCCGGCTGCGGGCTCATGCTGTGGCGGCCGGCGCTGCGCGCCGACTGCACTGCGATGCTCGGCTTGCGGGCGCGACGCCGAACTCACTGCGCGAACTGCGTTCGCTCCGTTCAGACAGCGGCGCCGAGTCAGTCTACGAAGCGCGCTGCGCGCGCCGCCCGCAAGCCTGCGCTTCTCGTCGCCACAGAAATCGCCCCCACCGGGCACCGCCTTCCGCGAGGCACCAATCGTTGACTTCTCATTGCACGCCGCAACTGTTTGCGCAAAGGCACGGCAGGGCAGCCGGCGCAGTGCATCGGAGACTCCGAGAAGCGGAGGGCTCATGGCCGCGCGCGCAGCGCGCATCGTCAACTGACTCGTTGCGGATGTCTGAACGGAGCGAACGAAGTGAGCGTAGTGAGTTCCGCAACGGGGCCATGAGACCGAGCATCGCAGGGCACCCTGCCCGACGGGCAGGGCGTCGAGGTCTAAGCGGAGCCGGCTGCCCTGCCGTGCCTTTGCTCGCCACGGCATCGCGCTACCCCTTCACCGCACCGGCCGTGAGCCCGCGCACGAAGTACTTGCCTGCCACCACGTAGATGAACAGCGTTGGCAGCGCGGCGATCAGCGCCGCCGCCATGTCGACGTTGTATTCCTTGACCGAGCTGGACGTGTTGGAGAGGTTGTTCAGCCCCACCGTGATCGGCTTGCTGTCGGCCCCTGAGAAGACGACGCCGTAGAGGAAGTCGTTCCAGATGTTGGTGAACTGCCAGATCAGCGTCACGACCAGAATCGGTGTCGACAGCGGCAGCACGACGCGCCAGAAGATCTGCCAGAAGTTGGCGCCGTCCAGCATCGCGGCCTTGATCAGCTCGTCGGGCAGGCCGACGTAGTAGTTGCGGAAGAACAGGGTGGTGCTCGGGATGCCGGCCACGACGTGCACCAGCATCAGGCCCCAGATCGAACTCGCGATGCCGAGCCAGCCGAGGATCTGGCTCATCGGCAGCAGCACCACCTGCATCGGCATGAAGACGCCGAAGAGCAGCATCGCGAACATCGTCTCGCTGCCACGGAAGCGCCACTTGCTGAGCACGTAGCCGTTGAGTGCGCCGATGGTGGTGGACAGCAGCACGGCGGGCACCACCATCAGCAGCGAGTTCATGAAGAACGGCTGCAGGCCGCCGCAGTCGGTGCCGGTGCAGGCCTGCGACCAGGCTTTCGCCCACGAGTCGATCGTCGGATTCGCGGGCCACGACAGCAGGTTGCCGTTGCGCACCTGTTCCATGTCCTTCAGCGAGGTGGCGACCATCACGTAGAGCGGGGTCAGGAACCAGGCCGCGAAGACCAGCAGCGCGCTCCAGAGCAGCAGGCGCTGGAAGCCGAACCGCGTCACTTCTTCACCCTCAGCTCGCTGTAGAGGTAGGGCACCACGATCGCCGCCACCATCGCCAGCATGACGGTCGCCGACGCGGCGCCGAGGCCGATCTGCCCGCGCGAGAACGCCATCGCGTACATGAAGGTCGCTGGCAGGTCGGTGGCGAAACCGGGGCCGCCCGCGGTGAGCGCCATCACGAGGTCGAAGCTCTTGATCGCGAGGTGGCTCACCACCATCAGCGTGCTGAAGAACACCGGGCGCAGGCTCGGGATCACGATGCGCCAGTAGATGCGCGGCAGGCTCGCGCCGTCGACCTGCGCCGCCTTGATGAT
>DATDER010000174.1:0-7129 GCA_036523095.1 Rubrivivax sp. | reverse complement strand
GAATCCGACGATGCCGTTCACCGTCAACACGGTCGACGAGCACCTGGACATGCTGATGGTGTGCCACCACCTCGACGCGGGCATCGCCGAGGACCTGGCATTCGCCGAGAGCCGGATTCGGCGCGAGACCATTGCTGCCGAGGACGTGCTGCACGACCTGGGCGCGATCAGCATGATGAGCAGCGACAGCCAGGCGATGGGGCGTGTCGGCGAAGTGATCATCCGCACCTGGCAGACGGCGCACAAGATGAAGCTGCAGCGTGGCTCACTGCCCGGTGACAGCGAACGCCACGACAACACACGTGTCAAGCGTTACATCGCCAAGTACACGATCAACCCCGCGCTGGCCAACGGCATCGCGCACGAGGTCGGCAGCATCGAGGTCGGCAAGTGGGCCGACCTGGTGTTCTGGAAGCCGGCCTTCTTCGGCGTCAAGCCGAGTCTGATCCTGAAAGGCGGCTTCATCGCCGCCGCCGCGATGGGCGACCCCAACGCGAGCATCCCGACGCCGCAGCCGGTGCACTACCGGCCGATGTTCGGCAGTTTCGGCGGCGCGCTGGGCAAGGGCTCATTGACTTTCGTGAGCCAGGCGTCGCTGGCCAGCGGCCACGCCGAAAGCCTGGGACTGCACAAGCGGCTCGCGACGGTGAAGGGCAACCGCACGGTGAAGAAAGCGCACATGGTGCACAACGCCTACGCACCGCTGATGGAGATCGACGCCCAGACCTACGCCGTGCGCGCCGATGGCCAGTTGCTCACCTGCGAACCGGCGACGGTGCTGCCGATGGCGCAGCGTTATTTCCTGTTCTGACCGGCCCGCGCCAGCCACTCGACGCGTGTGATGCGGTAGAGGCAGTGCGGGCGCAGTGGATCGCCTTCGGGCACGCCGGGATGCTCGAACTCGCAGGCGGCATCGTGCATCCCGATGCGCTCCATCACGGCGCGCGAACGACGATTGGCAAGGGTCGTGAAAGACACCACCTCGTCGAGACCGAGGCGCTCGAAGCCGACACGCAGCGCGGCGCCGGCCGCCTCGCTGGCGAAGCCGAATCCCCAATGCGCACGCGCCAGGCGCCAACCGATCTCGACACAAGGTGAAAAAGCGAAAGTCCGGCGCGGGACCGAGAGCCCGGTGAAGCCGATGAATTCGCCGCTGTCGAGCCGCTCGACGGCCCAGTTGCTCCACCCGCGTTCGGCAAACTGCGCGGTCCAGGCGTCGATGCTCGCATCGCTCGCGGCGCGGCCGAGCGGCGCCGGGAAGAACGCCATCACCGTCGGGTCGGCGTTCAGTGCCGCGAACGGCGCCCGATCGGCTTCGCGCCAGCAGCGCAGCCGCAGCCGTGCGGTGTCGAGTTCGATTGGCTCGGTCATGCTGCCGTTATAGCGAAACAAGTCCGGCGCATCCGGGCGCGACGCGTTCGCCGGAGCTCCGAATCGCCGCCCCCGCTAGACTGGCGTGATGATCACCATCAACAAGCTCATTCCCCAGGGCCGCGGCCTGGCGCCGGTGCTGCTGAAGCGCGCCACGACCGTCGAGCTCGATTGGGACGTGCGTCAGAAAAGCCGCTTCGACGCCACCGACTCTGCCGGCCGCACGCTCGGTGTCTTCCTGCCGCGCGGCAGCGTGGTGCGCGGCGGCGACGTGCTAGTGGCGGAGGACGGGGGCCTCGTGGCGGTGGTCGCTGCACCGCAACCGGTGCTGGTCATTCGCCACTGCAGCGAACACGGCACCCCGTTCGACCTGACCCGCGCCGCCTATCACCTGGGCAACCGCCACGTGGCGATCGAGTTGCAGCCGGACCACCTGAAGATCGAACCCGACCACGTGCTGGCCACGATGCTGCAGCGCATGCACCTCATCGTGACGCCGATGGACGCCGCGTTCGAGCCCGAGGCGGGCGCGTATGCCGCAACGCCTGGCCATCACGGCCATGATCACGGCACCCATGCACACGCCGACGCTCCCGACCACGGGCACGGCCACGGCGGCCACGCCCACGGCCACTGACCGGTGACCTCAGCGGCCACCCTGCTGCGGTTGATGTGGCTGGCTTCGCCGGCCCTCCCGGTCGGCGGCTTCAGCTACTCCGAAGGGCTGGAGTCGGCGGCCGACACGGGCCTGGTGTCCAGTGAAGCGCAGGCCGGCGACTGGTTGCTGCATCAACTGCAACTGGGCCTCGCCCGCGCCGACCTGCCCGTCGTCGTGCAGGCCCACGCAGCATGTCAGCAAGACGACGTCGCGCGTGCGACGGCGTTGAACGACTGGTTTCGTTCGACCCGCGAGAGTGCCGAGTTCCGCCAGCAGGCCGAGCAGATGGGACGATCGCTCACCGAGTGGCTGCGCAACGGCGAGCAGGCCACCGACCCGCGCATCGCCGCCCTCGCCGCCCTGGCGCCCGCACCCACCTGGCCGGTCGCCTACGCGCTCGCCACCGTGCTGGCCGGCGCCGAAGCACGCGACGCGCTGCTCGCCTTTGCCTTCGGCTGGGCCGAGAACATGGTGCAGGCGGCGATGAAGGCGGTGCCGCTGGGCCAGGCCGCGGCACAGCGCATGCTTGCAAGGCTGGCCGATGAGATCCCCGCCGCAGCGGACGCGGCGAGCCACCTGCTCGACGGCGAGCGCCAGGCCTTCACACCGATGCTGGCGATCCTGTCGGCGCAGCACGAAACCCAGTACTCGAGGCTCTTCAGATCATGACCACCCGCCTGCACGCCATCCCCGGCCGGACCAAGAAGCTGCCACCGCTGCGCGTGGGGGTCGGCGGCCCGGTCGGCTCGGGCAAGACCACGCTGGTGGAAATGCTCTGCAAGAACATGCGCGAACGCTGGGACCTGGTGGTCGTGACCAATGACATCTACACCAAGGAAGACCAGCGCCTGCTCACCGTCGCCGGCGCGCTGGCGCCCGAACGCATCGTGGGTGTGGAAACCGGCGGCTGCCCCCACACCGCGATCCGCGAGGACGCGTCGATCAACCTCGAGGCGGTGGACCGCATGCTCGAGAAGTTCCCCGACGCCGACATCGTGTTCATCGAATCCGGCGGCGACAACCTGGCCGCTACCTTCAGCCCCGAGCTGAGCGACCTGACGATCTACGTCATCGACGTTGCCGCGGGCGAGAAGATCCCGCGCAAGGGTGGCCCCGGCATCACCAAGAGCGACCTCTTTGTCATCAACAAGACCGACCTGGCGCCTTACGTCGGCGCCAGCCTGGACGTGATGGAAATCGACACGAAACGCATGCGCGGCGCCAAGCCCTACGTGATGAGCAACCTGCGCACACTGGCCGGGCTGTCCGAGGTGGTGGCCTTCATCGAGACACGCGGGCTTCTGAGGTAGATTGCACAGGTTCCCGGGTGCCGGGATCTCAGCAACAGGAGAAGACCATGGGTTTGATGAGTTTCATGAAGGAAGCGGGCGAGAAGCTCTTCGGCAAGGGCGAAGCCAAGGCCGCGCAGGAAGCCGCCAAGGCGACACCGACCCCCGAGGCTGTCGCGGCCCTGAACGTGGCCGCAGGCAAGGCCGTGACCGACTATGTCGCGGCGCAGGGGCTGCCCACGGGCAACCTGGACATCACCTTCGACGGCGCAAGCAGCACGGTCACCGCCTCGGGCAGCGTGCCCGACCAGGCAACGAAGGAAAAGATCCTGCTCTGCTGCGGCAACGTCAGCGGCGTGGCCGGCGTGAACGACCTGCTTACGGTCGACAACCCCGAGCCCGAGGCCCAGTATCACACCGTCGTCTCGGGCGACAACCTGTCCAAGATCGCCAAGGCCTACTACGGCGACGCGAACAAGTACCCGGTGATCTTCGAGGCCAACAAGCCGATGCTGAGCCACCCGGACAAGATCTATCCGGGCCAGATGCTTCGCATCCCGCCCGTCTGATGATGGCCCCCGGCGTCGGGATACCGACGCCACCCCCTAGGGGGTCTCGGGCCGCTTGGGAGCGGCCCGGCGCGGCCCTCGCCGCCACGGCTACGTGTAGGTCACCCACCCGGCACGGTCCGGGTGCTCCAGGTGCGGCAGCGTGTTGAAGCTCAGCAGCGCGTGGCGCTTGGGCGTGAACGCAAACTCCGTGAGTGCGCTGTTGCGGATGCGCAGGTTGAGTTCGATCACCGCCGCGGGCGGCGCGCCGAGGACCTGTGCGACCGCCGTGGCGATCGGGCCGCCACTGCTCACCAGCAGCACGTTGCCACCGAACTCGGCGCGCACGTGGTCGAGTGCGGTGCTCACACCGGCCACAAAGCCGTCCCAGTTCGACATGCCCTCGGGCTGCACCTTGCCGGCCATCCATTGCGCCAAACCGTCGCGCAGCAGACGGAAGTGTTCGCGGTGGCCTTCGGGCGTACCTGCCGACGCGACCGGCCTCGCCTGGACGGCATGCAGCACCGCCTGCGGGTCGTATTCGTTCAACCCCGGCCACTCGATCGCAGGGGGCAACGCCGGCAGTTCGGAGGCGATCGCTTCGAGCGACTGGCGGTGGCGCAGCAGCGTGCCGCGCAGGACCCCGTCGAAGTGCAGTCCGCGCGCCTGCAGGTAGGCCCCCAGCGCCGCACACTGGCGCTGTCCCAGTTCAC
This sequence comes from Rubrivivax sp., assembly GCA_036523095.1. Lineage (GTDB taxonomy): Bacteria > Pseudomonadota > Gammaproteobacteria > Burkholderiales > Burkholderiaceae_C > Rubrivivax. The sequence continues at coordinate 2,550 of DATDER010000174.1, read as the reverse complement.
TCAGGCGGTCGTAGTCGGCGGCGCCGAAGGAGGCCTGGCCGTGGCGCACGAGGTAGAGCGTTCCCATGCGCCGATTGTGCTCGGCTGTAAGGACAAGATCGCTTTGCAGCGACGGCGCCCGTGAACCACGCTGGCGGGTGCTAAGGTGGACCGTCACCCTGCGCTCATGCCACACCTACCCGCGAGACCCTCACCATGATCCGCCTCAGGCTCTCGCTCGAACTCGACTACGAGGTCTACGACCCCGGCTGCGACTTCATCTTCAACATCCACGCCGCGTCGACCGAGCGCCAGCGTGTGGTCGAAGAGTCGTTGACGCTGAGCCAGGACATCCCGCTCACCGTCGACACCGATGCCGTCAGCCGCAACCGCTACCTGCGCCTGAAGGCCTTCTCCGGGGCGCTGAAGCTGCGCTACGACGCCACGGTCGACGTGGACCACCACTTCGCGGACCCGGCGCAGGTCCCCGAGTGGCCGGTGCCGGACCTGCCGACTGACGTGCTGGGTTACATCTACCCGAGCCGCTACTGCCAGTCCGACCGGCTGATCAAGCTCGCGACGCGCGAGTTCGGCCACCTGTGGCAGGGCTACGGCCGCGTGCAGGCGATCCGCGACTGGGTGCTCTCGCGCATCCGGTTCACGTCGAACGTCTCCAACTCCAACACCTCGGCGATCGACACCCTGATCGACACCGTGGGCGTCTGCCGCGATTTTGCGCACCTGATGGTCGCGCTGTGCCGCGCGGTCAACATCCCGGCGCGCTTCACCACCGGCGTCGACTATGGCGCCGACCCCGCGCTCGGCCCGACAGACTTCCACGCCTACGTCGAGGTCTACCTGGGCGGGCGCTGGTACATCTTCGACCCCTCGGGTACCGCCATACCGATGGGCTTCGTGCGCTTCGGCACCGGCCGCGACGCGGCCGACGTGGCCTTCGCAACGATCTTCGGGCCGGTGCAGTCGTCGGCGCCGCGCATCACCATCGAGGCCATCGCAGGCGCCGACGGGCAGCTCAGGGTGCCTTACCACTGCGCCGAGGCGCTGTCGACCGACGGCTAGGCCTTGCCGGCTTGGGCATGCGCGCGTCGTCTGCATCACGCAGCGCCGCATCGATCAGCGCATCGGCCATCCAGAGTGCGGTCTTTTCGACTTCGCGATCGGCTGCGCCCCAGATGTCCTTCAGGATGATGTAAGGCTCGATGCCGTAGACGACAGAGAGCGCGCGGTGAAGCCGGTCGCGCACGGCGGCCGGCATGTCGGCCGCGAGCGGCGCGATCGCATGTTCGAGGATGCGCACGCGGTGACCGCGCCGGTACGGTTCTTCATCGAGCAGCCCCGCGCGTTCCAGCGCCGACTGCTCGAGCGACAACTGTGCCGCCGCGCGAAGCTGCGGCTCGAACTCCTTGAAACGCGGAAAGGTCTTCTTGAAGAGCTGGTGCACACGCTCGCGCCCGCTCAGGTCGTCGGCGCTGAAGCTGCGCACCGGGCCGAGCGAAGCGTCGATGACGGCGGTCGTGAGCACGCTGCGGCTCGGGAAATAGCGGTACGCCGTGGCGCGCGAGACCTTCGCGCGCAGCGCCACGTCGGCCACCGAAGGGATATGGCCATCGTTGCTGATGAGCGCCATCGCGGTGTCGAGCAGCAACTTGAAGGTGGCCGCCTTGACGCCGCGCTCGGGCGGCAGCGGCGGATCGCTCGGGCGGAGCTTGGAGCGGGCCATGCGGGTAATTCCGGGGACTGATGGGGTGGCTTTGTTCTTGTCGGCGGCCAAGCGCCGACCGTATGATGCTCCTGTCCTGTTTTGAGACACAAGTCTTAAAACTACCAAGAAACCCGCGGCGCACCGGCACTCATGGCGCGCACGCAGGACCCAGGAGACAAGACCCGATGCGCATCGCCAGTTGGAGCTGGGGCGGCCGTGACCACGTCGGCACGGTGTCGGCGTGCGGGCGCGAAGCCACCCCGCTGGCGGTGGCCGATGCCTCCACCGGCGCGCTCGGCGTGATCCAGGCGCTGGCCCGCGGCGAAGCTCTGCCGGCCGCCAGCGGCACCCGGCTGCCGGTCGATGCGATCACGCTGCGCGCGCCCCTGCCGCGCCCGCTGCGCAGCCTCTTCTGCGCCGGCCGCAACTACCGCGCCCATGCCGCCGAGCTGGCCACCAGCGTCTTTCGCGACAGCCTGCCCAAGGAAGACCTGTGGCCGATCGTCTTCGGCAAGCTGCCCGAGTGTGTGATCGGCCCCTTCGACGCCGTGCGCATGCCGGGCGCGGCGGTGTCGTCCGAGATCGATTACGAGAGCGAGCTTGCGGTCGTGATCGGCCGCGGCGGGCGCGACATCTCGCGCGCCCGCGCGATGGACCATGTCTTCGGTTACACCGTCGTCAACGACGTGTCGGCGCGCGACGTGCAGGTGCGCCACCAGCAGTGGGACCTCGGCAAGAGCTTCGACACCTTCTGCCCGATGGGTCCGTGGATCGTGAGCGCCGACGAACTCGACGGGCGCAACACACGGGTGCGCGGCTGGATCAACGGCGAGCTGCGTCAGGACGGG
>DATDER010000173.1:0-2480 GCA_036523095.1 Rubrivivax sp. | reverse complement strand
TGCTCGCCGGCATGGCCAACTGCGGCAAACACTTCCCTGGGCACGGCTTCGTCAAGGCCGACAGCCACCTCGATCTGCCAGTCGACAAACGCTCGCTGCGCACGCTGCTGGCCGACGACGTGCGGCCGTACGAGTGGCTGTCGACGAGCCTGGCCAGCGTCATGCCCGCGCACATCGTCTACCCGAAGGTTGACCACCGGCCGGCCGGGTTCTCGGAAACCTGGCTCAAGGACATCCTGCGCGGCCGGCTCGGCTTCGGCGGTGCAATCTTCAGCGACGACCTGAGCATGGAAGGCGCGCGCCGCGTTGACGGCAGCGCGGTCAGCTACGCCGAGGCTGCGGCGGTGGGCTTGAGCGCCGGCTGCGACCTCGTGCTGCTGTGCAACCAGTCGGTCGATGGCGGTGAAGCCGTCGACGCATTGCTCGACGGCCTGGCCGAGCAGCAGGCACAAGGCCACTGGTTCGCCGATCCGGACAGCGAGCAGCGCCGGCTGGCGCTGCTGCCGCAGACGCCGCCGCTGACCTGGGACGAACTGATGCACCAGGGCGCCTACCAGCACGCGCTGGAACGGCTGCCCTGAGGACCTGCGCCGCCCCCGGCTTAACGGCGCCGGGTTCGCCGCAGCACGCCTTTCAGCGTGTCAGTGGGCTTGCGGTCCGGCGGCGCCGGGCTCGAAAGGCAGCTTCAGCTGCGACAGGTCCTTGCGTGTCTCGACAAGCACGAGCGGCCCGTCGTCGGCCAGTAGCACCGGCTTGCGCTCGCGCGGGACGTGGATCGCCTTCGGCTCGGCGGCCATGGCCGCCTGCACCGCGCTGATCTTCGCGGCGTCGGAGTTGACCCACTGCAAGCCCGACCCCTGGGCCAGGCTCTGCAGCTCGTCGACCGGCAGCACGAAGGGCTCGGCCGCCACGGCCACCGATACCTCCGGTGACGACACGGGGGCGGGTACCGGTGCGTAAGGCGCCGTCACGACCGGCGTGGCGGCGGCGGGCTGCCAGGGTGCATCGGCCCCGATCGCTGCGGGCTCGGCGTCGGCCTCGGATGTGGCGACGGTCGACAGCGATGCGGCGTTGCCTTCGGCATCGCTGCGCGGCTCGTCGTCGGGCCGGCGCTCGCGCCTGAAGCGGTCACGGCTGCGGCCGCGGCGGCGGACGTCCTCACCACCGCCTTCGCCCACCGGCGCAGCATCATTGCCGTCGGCAGCAAGCGGCTCGTCGCCGACCCGTGCCGAAGCCGGCGCCAGGGGCCGCTCGTCCGCGACCGGGGCCGCGTCGGTGTTGGCCTCGCCATTCATCGCCTCGGCCGTGCCGTTTTCGGCACGTGTTTCGTCGCGGTCACGACCGCCGCGACCACCGCGCCGGCGGCGCCGGCGGCCGTCACGTTCGCCGTCTGCCGCAATCGGCTCGGCGCCCTCGGGTGCCGGGATGGTGTCGCTGAAGGCCTGCAACGCGCCCGTATCGCCTGACTCCGGTGCCTTGGGCAAGCCACGCTCGCCACGTTCGGCGCCACCGCGGCGCGGTCGTTCTTCACGCCCGGTGTCGCGCCCGGTCTGGGGCACTGTCGGCAGGGCCGCGACGGCGCCCTCGGCACCTTCGTTGCGCCGGCTGCCGCGGTCTGCACGGTCGCCGCGCTCACCGCGTTCCCCACGTTCAGTGCGTTCGCCACGCGGTGCGGCTGCACGGCCTTCGCCGCCGCGACCACCCCGGCCGCCGCGTTCACCGCCACGGTCGCCGCGGCCACCGCGCTCGCCACGCCGGCCGTCACGCCCCTCGCGCTTGTCAGTGCCCTCGGCAGCGGGCGCCGGCAACGCGGCCTTCGCCGCCGCGGGCGTCGCGGTCGGCGCGGCGGGCGCGCCGGCAAACAGCTTCTTGACCCAGGCGAAGAAGCCGCTGCCGGCTTCCGGCGCTGCAGCCACCGGCGTGCGCACCGGTGCGGGCGGCGGCGTCGCGGCCACGGGCGCCGGCTTGGGCGGCGCAGGCGGCGCGACGGGTGCCGGCTGGTCGGGCAGCACGCCCTTGATCACCGGCTCCTGCTTTGCCTTCGGCTTCTCGCGCCGGGTGATGCCGACCTCGTCGTCGGGCTCCTGGATCATGGTGTAGCTGGCTTGCAGGTTCTCCAGACGCGGGTCGTCGTGGCGCAGGCGCTCGAGCTTGTAGTTGGGCGTTTCCAGGTGCTTGTTCGGCACCAGCAGCACGGTGACACGCTGCTTGAGCTCGATCTTGGTGATCTCGGTGCGTTTTTCGTTGAGCAGGAACGAGACCACTTCGACCGGCACTTGCACATGCACCGCGGCGGTGTTGTCCTTCAGCGCCTCTTCTTGGATGATGCGCAGGATCTGCAGCGCGCTCGATTCGGTGTCGCGGATGTGGCCGGTGCCGTTGCAGCGCGGGCAGGTGATGTGGTTGCCCTCGCTGAGCGCAGGCCGGAGCCGTTGCCGGCTCAGTTCGAGCAGGCCGAACTTGCTGATCGAGCTGAACTG
>DATDER010000172.1:0-3582 GCA_036523095.1 Rubrivivax sp. | reverse complement strand
GCGGACGCATCCGCGTCCAGGCCGACGGCCAGATGAAGACCGGCCGCGACGTCGCCATCGGCGCGCTGCTGGGCGCGGATGAATTCGGCTTCGCCACCGCGCCGCTGGTGGTCGAGGGCTGCATCATGATGCGCAAGTGCCACCTCAACACCTGCCCGGTGGGCGTGGCGACACAGGACCCGGTGCTGCGCAAGAAGTTCGCAGGCCGGCCCGAGCACGTCGTCAACTTCTTCTTCTTCATCGCCGAGGAAGCGCGCCAGATCATGGCGCAGCTGGGCATCCGCAAGTTCGACGACCTGATCGGCCGCGCCGACCTTCTTGACACCAAGAAGGGCGTCGCGCACTGGAAGGCGCGTGGGCTCGATTTCAGCCGCATCTTCCACCAGCCCGCGGTCCCGGCGGACGTGCCGCGCTACCAGGTCGAGGTGCAGGACCACGGACTGGCGCGCGCGCTGGACGTGAAGCTGATCGAACGCTGCAAACCGGCGATCGAACGCGGCGAGAAAGTGCAGTTCATTCAGGACGTGCGCAACGTCAACCGCTCGGTCGGCGCGATGCTGTCGGGCGAGTTGATCCGCCAGCGCCCGGAAGGCCTGCCCGACCAGAGCATCTTCATCCAGATGGAAGGCACGGGCGGGCAGAGCTTCGGTGCCTTCCTGGCCAACGGCATCACGCTGTACCTGATCGGTGACGCCAACGACTACACCGGCAAGGGCCTGTCGGGCGGCCGGATCGGCGTGCGCCCGAGCATCGACTTCCGCGGCGACGCGACCAAGAACACCATCATCGGCAACACGGCGCTCTACGGCGCCACCAGCGGCGAGGCTTTCTTCCGAGGCGTCGCGGGCGAGCGTTTCGCGGTGCGGCTGTCGGGTGCGACCGCGGTGGTCGAAGGCACGGGCGACCACGGCTGCGAATACATGACCGGCGGCACGGTGGCCGTGCTCGGCAAGACCGGGCGCAACTTCGCCGCCGGCATGAGCGGCGGCGTGGCCTACGTCTACGACGAAGACGGCCACTTCAGCGGGCGCTGCAACACCAGCATGGTCGTGCTGGACAAGGTGCTGCCGGCCGAGGAGCAGGCGGCGTCGGGCACACCCGAGCAATGGCACCGGGCCCTGAGCGACGAAGTGCAGTTGAAGAAGCTGATCGAAGACCACTACCGCTGGACCGGGAGCCTGCGTGCGCGCGAGATCCTCGACCAATGGCCGCAGGCGCGCGCCAGGTTCGTCAAGGTCTTCCCCAACGAGTACAAGCGCGCGCTGGCCGAGCGTGCCGCCAAGACCGCAGCGACATCCGCTACCACCAAGGCCAAGACCACAGCCGCCGCCGTGGCGGCCAAGTAAGCATCAGGGCGAGACAAACATGGGAAAAGTCACCGGCTTCCTGGAGTTCGAGCGCTTGGAGGAGGGCTACGAACCGGTCCAGCAGCGTGTCAAGAACTACAAGGAATTTGTCATCGGCCTGAACGATGCGCAGGCCAAGGTGCAGAGCGCACGCTGCATGGACTGCGGCACGCCGTTCTGCAACAGCGGCTGCCCGGTCAACAACATCATCCCTGACTTCAACGACCTGGTGTACCAGGGCGATTGGCAGAACGCGATCGATGTGCTGCACTCGACGAACAACTTTCCCGAGTTCACCGGCCGCGTCTGCCCGGCGCCCTGCGAGGCCGCGTGCACGCTCAACGTCAACGACGACCCCGTCGGCATCAAGAGCATCGAACACGCGATCATCGACCGCGCCTGGGCCGAGGGCTGGGTCACGCCCTTGCCACCCAAGGCCAAGACGGGCAAGAAGATCGCCGTCGTCGGCAGTGGCCCCGCGGGACTGGCCGCGGCGCAGCAGCTCGCGCGCGCCGGGCACGCGGTGACGCTGTTCGAGAAGAACAGCCGCATCGGCGGCCTGCTGCGTTACGGCATCCCCGACTTCAAGATGGAGAAGTCGCACATCGACCGCCGCATCGAGCAGATGCAGGCCGAGGGCGTCACCTTCCGCACCGGCGTGCTGGTGGGTGCAATGCCCAAGGACAGCAAGATCACCAACGACGCAAAGGAGACCCTCAGCCCGGCACAGCTCAAGGCCGACTTCGATGCCGTGCTGTTGACCGGCGGCGCCGAGGTCTCGCGCGACCTGCCGGTGCCGGGGCGTGAGCTCGACGGCGTGCATTTCGCGATGGAGTTCCTGCCGATGCAGAACAAGGTCGTCGCCGGCGACAAGATCAAGGGCCAGATCATGGCCACCGGCAAACACGTCATCGTCATCGGCGGCGGCGACACCGGCAGCGACTGCGTCGGCACCAGCAACCGCCACGGCGCCACGAGCGTGACGCAGTTCGAGCTCATGCCGCAGCCGCCCGAGGAAGAAAACCGGCCGCTGACCTGGCCCTACTGGCCGACCAAGCTGCGCACCAGCTCGAGCCACCAGGAAGGCTGCGAACGCGAGTTCGCGATCGCGACCAAGGAGCTGATCGGCAACAAGGGCAAGGTCACGGCGCTGAAGACCGTGCAACTGCAGTGGCAGGGCGGCAAGATGAGCGAGGTCCCGGGCACCGAGAAGGAGTACCCCGCCGACCTCGTGCTGCTGGCGATGGGCTTCACGGCGCCCGCAGCGAGCGTGCTCGACGCCTTCGGCATCGAACGCGATTCACGCGGCAACGCCAAGGCCCACACCGAGATCAGCGGGGGCTACAAGACCAATGTCGACAAGGTCTTTGCCGCGGGCGACATGCGACGCGGCCAGAGCCTCGTGGTGTGGGCGATCCGCGAGGGCCGGCAGGCGGCGCGTGCGGTCGACGAGTTCCTGATGGGATCGAGCGACCTGCCGCGTTAGGGACGGCCACCGGCAGCCGCCGGCGCGGCACCCGTAACCAGGCGTATCGGCCACGGGTAAAGAAGTGTGGCGCGGGCGCCGGGGCGGGGCTGCGTGCGAGAATCCGCGCCCACGTAAACCCTTGCCCCCTTGCCAAAACCCCGGGGCCGCGCTGCTTGAAACCCGAGAACCTGATCGAGATCGACCATGTCAGCTTCGGCTACGACAGCAGCCGCTTGATCCTGAATGACGTATCGCTCCGGTTCCCGCGCGGCAAGGTCACGGCCATCCTCGGTGGCTCGGGCTGCGGCAAGACGACCCTGCTGCGCCTGATCGGCGGCAGCGCCGCGCCCAGCACTGGTGAAGTGCGATTCGACGGGCAGAAGCTGGTGGCGAGCGACCGCGCGCAGATGCACGGACTGCGCCGGCGCCTGGGCATGCTGTTCCAGTTCGGCGCCCTGTTCACCGACCTGACGGTGTTCGAGAACGTCGCCTTCCCCCTGCGCGAACACACCGACCTGCCCGAGGCGCTGATCCGCGACATCGTGCTGATGAAGCTCAATGCGGTCGGTCTGCGCGGGGCGCGCGACCTGATGCCCAGTGAAGTCTCTGGCGGCATGGCCCGGCGGGTGGCGCTGGCGCGCGCCATCGTGCTGGATCCGGAACTCATCATGTACGACGAGCCCTTTGCGGGCCTGGACCCGATTTCCCTGGGCACCGCCGCGCAGCTGATACGCCAGCTCAACGACACCCTGGGCATCACCAGCATCG
>DATDER010000171.1:0-13844 GCA_036523095.1 Rubrivivax sp. | reverse complement strand
TCCGGCCATGGCTGCTATGCATTGAAGTCCTTGCACGATCTGTCAAGACTCAGATGGTTAGAGACTAAAGCTTCCCTTGCACGAGGCCGCGGAAGCCCCAGACCTCGCGGTCCCCGGCGAAATCCACCAACTCGACCGTGCGCTGCTGGCCGGGCTCGAAGCGCACCGCGGTGCCGGACGGTATGTTCAACCGCATGCCGCGTGCCGCCGTGCGGTCGAAGCGCAGGGCGGCATTGGTTTCGGCAAAGTGGTAGTGCGAGCCGACCTGGATCGGGCGGTCGCCCGCGTTCTCGACCACCAGCGCCGCGGTGCGGCGGCCGGCGTTCAGCGTGTGGTCGGCGCCGTCGGTGAAGAGCTCGCCCGGGATCATCGTGCTCACTTCCGGCTGCGCCACCACATCAGCGCGCCCGCCCCGGCCAACCCGGCCAGCAACATCCAGGTGTCGCTGGGGTGCCAGTGCGCGGCTTCGATGCCGTGGCCTTCGTGTGCCAGCGCGGCGTTGGCGGTCAGCAGGGTGAGCAAGGCGAGGATTCTCATGGCGAACTCATGCAATGGGTTGGTGCACCGTCACCAGTTTGGTGCCGTCGGGGAAGGTGGCTTCGACCTGGATCTCCGGGATCATCTCGGCAACCCCGTCCATCACGTCGGCACGCTGGAGCACACGCTTGCCTTCGCTCATCAGCGCCGCGACAGGCTGGCCGTCGCGTGCGCCTTCCATGATCGCGGCGCTGATCAAGGCCACCGCTTCGGGGTAGTTCAGCTTGAGCCCGCGCGCACGGCGCCGCTCGGCCAGCAAGGCGGCGGTGAAGATCAGCAGCTTGTCCTTTTCGCGCGGGGTCAGTTCCATGGCTCGTGGCTTTCAGCACAATCGGTGCCATCGTAACGGCATCTCCGCCCCCGACACCTGCACCCGATGGACGAAACGCCGCTCGACAACATCGTCTGGCACAGCCTGGTCGGCGATCACGCGGCGTACTCGGCGGGGACGGGCAGCGTGCGGCGCTACGCAAGCGGCTTCCCGCCGGTGCTGGCGTTTGCGGACCCGGAGCGCCCCAACTTCCCGACGCTGGCGCCCTTTTGTGCGCCCGACGAGGCGCTGTACACCACCGGCTGGTCGGGCCCGGTCCCTTCGGGCTGGCAGCTCGTGGCCGACGGGCCGATGTTCCAGATGGTCTGGCGCGGCGCGCTGCCCGATGCCGACGCCGGCCTGCGCGCGCTGCCCCTGAAGGCCGAACACCTGCGGCAGGCGCTGGCGCTCGTGGGCCTGACCAAACCGGGCCCTTTCGGTGAGCGCTCGTTCGAGCTCGGGCGGTACCTCGGCGTGTTCGAGGGCGGGCGCCTGGTGGCGATGGCCGGCGAGCGCTTCCGCGCCGAACCGCTGGTCGAAATCAGCGCCGTCTGCAGCCACCCCGACTTCCAGGGGCGCGGGCTGGCGCGGCGTTTGATCGAGCGGCTCGTGCACACGCAGCGGACGCTGGGCCAGACGCCCTTCCTGCATGTGATGCAGCACAACACCGCTGCCGTGCGGTTGTACGAGCGCATGGGCTTCGTGACCCGCCGGAACCTGGCCGTGCGCGTGATCGCGCGCTGGCCGGGCTGACAGCGGGCGCCGATCAGAACTCGACCATGTCGCCCGGGTTGATGGCCATGATCTTCACGCCGGTGTCACCCATCGCCTTGATGTAGTCGGCCGGTGTTCCCGGCAGGCCGGGGTTGGTGAGGTAGTGCATGGGGATCACCACCTTGGGCCTGATCATCTCTTTGGTGGCCATCGCCGCGTCCTGCGGGTTCATCACGAACTGGCCGCCGCCGATGGGCATCAGCACCAGGTCGGGCTTGTACATCTCGGCGATGAGCTTCATGTCGCCGAAGACGCCGGTGTCGCCCATGTGCCAGAGCTTGAAGCCGTTCTCGAACTCGATGATGAAGCCGCCGGGCTCGCCGCCCACGTGCACCTCGTCCTTGCCGGTGGCGGGGTTCTTCCACACCATTTCGGAGCTGTGCTCCGCCTTCACCAGCGTCACCTTCACGTTCGGCCCCACGGGCGTGACGGTGCCGCTCTTGTTCATGCGCAGCGCCTGGTTAGCCGGCAGCACGCCCAGCGTGATCAGGCTCTGGCTCAGCCCGGCCGGCGCCCACAACGGCGCCTTGTGCAGGGTGGCCAACGCCGGCGCATCCGCCATGTGGTCGAAGTGGGCGTGCGTGACCAGCACCAGATCGACTTTGCCCAGCGCTTCGAGCTTGCGGTAGGCCTCGGGTGTCTTCGGGTTGGTCTGCAGCCAGGGGTCGATGACGATCACCTTGCCTTCGACCGTGGTGATCTTGAACGCAGCCTGGCCGAGCCATTGCACCTGCACCTTCTTGGCCGGCGTGGCCGGGGGCGACGCGGGCGGCGCCGACGCGCAGGCGCTCAGCAGGGCGGCAAGGCCGATCAGCAGCAATTTCTTCATCGTCTCTCCTGGGTGTCAGTGTGTCGAGTAGTCCGTGTAGGCCGGCGCCGGCTGCGTGAAGTACGCATGCAGGATCTGGTAGACCATCAGGTAGTTCTTCTGCTGGAAGCTGGCGTGGCTGATGCCGTTGAGCACGGTGAACTGCTTGTCCGGGTGCGGCAGTGCCTTGAAGAAGGCGAGCAGGTCGTCGAAGCCGGCGATGCCGTCGAACTGGCCGCGCAGCACGAGCGTGGGCACGCGGATCTGCATCGGGTCCACCACAGGCAGCTTGCTGCACATGTCGATGTAGGTGCCGTTGGGCATGCTGTCGTCGAGCGCCAGGATGGCGTCGGCGAAGGCTTCGATGGTGGCCTTGTCGGCGCAGTCGGGGTGGTCGCGCTCGAAGATGCTGTAGACGAACTTGCGGTCGATCGGGCGGCGCTTGTGGGCCAGGAACTCGGGCAGCTTCTTGCGCCGCTGCGCCAGCGTGGGCGCACCGTCGCCAGTCCAGACGAAGGCGTCGAGCGCCAGTCGCGCCACGCGCGCCGGGTACCGTTGCGCGAAGAGCGCAGCGCGCAGCGCACCACTGCTGATGCCGTAGGTAAGGAAGCTGGTCACGCCGCGCACGGCCTGGATCTGTTCGGTGGCGGCGGCCAGGTCGTCGGCGCCGTTGGAGATGTCGCAGTAGATGTCACGGTGCTTGCTGCTGCGGCCATAGCCTTCCATGTCGACGCACCAGCAGACGAAGCCCTGCTGCGCGAACCAGTCCATCACGCTGCTGTGCGGGCGGCCGGGCACCGTGAGGTCGAAGGTGGGCTGGCTCGCCATGCTCGAGCCGTGCACGAACAGCACCGCCGGCTTGCCGTCAGGGCTGCCGACGTACTTCTCCCACAGGAAGAGTTTCACGTCGCCGTCGGCGGTGGTCTTGGTGGTCCAGTGTTCCTGGCCGGTTACTTGTGTCATGCGAGTCCTGTGAGAAGAAGAGCTACCGCCTTCCAAGCGGCCGCCGCGGAACTGGCTTTGCCGGGCCGCCAGCGGCGCCGCCTTGGGGGTAGGCGGCGACGAAGTCTCTCCGGGGGGTCAATCGATCTTTGCGCCGGTTTCTTTCACGATGCGCGCCCAGCGGTCGCGCTCTTCGCGGAAGTAGGCATCCATCTCGGCGGGGGTGGAGCCCACCATCTCGATGCCGGCGTCGTTCATGAAGCCGCTCACTTCGGGCGTCTGCAGCGCGGCTTTCAGTTCGCGTTGCAGGCGCTCGACGATTGCCGCCGGTGTGCCCTTGGGCGCGAGCAGGCCCATCCAGACGTAGGCCGAGTAGCCCGCCAGGCCGGATTCGGCCAGCGTCGGCACGTCGGGCAGGCGCGGCGAGCGGGTGACGCCCGTGGTGGCCAGCGGGCGCAGCTTGCCGTCCTTGATGTGCTTGAGCATCGCCTGCGTGCCCGGGATCGCCATCGTCACCGTGCCGCCCAGCAGGTCGGTGGTGGCCTGGCCGCTGCCCTTGTACGGCACATGCACCAGCTGCACGCCGGCCATCGACGCGAACATCGCGGTGAACAGGTGCTGGCCGCTGCCGTTGCCCGACGACGCGTAGTTCACCTCGCCGGGCTTCTGCTTCGCCAAGGCCACCAGCTCGGCCACGTTCTTCACCGGCATCGACGGGTGCACCACGAGCACGCCGGGCTCGCGGCCGAGCAGGCTGATGCCGACGAAGTCGTCGATCGGCGCGAAGTTCAGGCGCGGGTACAGCGACGCGCTGATGGCGTTGGTCTGGCTCGCCAGCAGCAGCGTGTAGCCGTCGGGCGCGCTCTTGGCCACCAGCTCGCTGCCGATGGTGGCGCCCGCACCGGGCTTGTTCTCGATGATCACCTGCTGCTTCAGCTGCTTGCCCAGTTCCTGCGCGATGGCGCGTGTCGGGCCATCAACCGCGCCGCCCGGCGAGAAGGGCACGATGATGCGGATCGGGCGGTTGGGGTAGTCCTGCGCCTGGGCGCCCGCCACCAGCGTGAAAGCCGCCAGCAGCGCCAGCATCGACCTGACCGAAACACTCATTCGAAGCCCCCTTGTCGCCGCAACGCTGCGGCCTCGTCGCCAGCCATCCGCTGCACCAGCTGCTGCGCCAGCGCGGCCTGCGGCGAACCCGCCGTCACCGCCGCCGTGTAGACCGTGGCCAGCTCGAACTGTGGCGGCAGCATGGCCACCAGCTCGACGCCAGCGGTGTAGAGGATCTCGGTCACCTGCGTGCAGCCGATCATCCCCGGCCCGGTGGCCGCAGCCAGCTCGCGCATCGCCGTGGCGCCGTTGGGGAAGGTGCGAAAGCGCGCCAGCAGTTCGTCGTGAATGCTCAAGTCGCGCAGCACCTGCGCAAAGTGGATGCCGGCGGTCGCGCGCAGCGGGTCGGGGAAGTAGATGCCGCTGGCGGCCCGCATCGCGGCACGCAGCGATTCGGGCGTGGACACGTCGGGCCACGAATCGCCCGTGCGCACCGCCACGCCCGTGCGAACACGGCCCAGCGGTGCGCGGGTGCTGCCGTCGAGGCGGCCCTGCGTGGCCAGGTCGACGACCATCGTGTCGGTGCTCACGAACAGGTCGCAGGGCTCGCCGGCCAGCAACGCCTCCTTCATCGCGCCCACCGCGCCGAAGCGGCCTTGCAACGTGACGCCCTGCGACGCTTCGAAGTCCGGCTGCAAGGCCTTCAGCAAACCCTGCGCAGCACCGGCGCTCAGGAAATTCAGCACCGGCATCACTCGGGTTTGGCCCCGCTGAACTTGACGATGCGCGCCCACTTGGTGATGTCGTCGTTCATGTAGCGCGTGAACTCGTCGACGCCCATGGTCATCGCCGCCGTGCCCTGCGCGGCCCAGGCGCGGCGTGTGTCGGCGCTGGACGTGATCTTCGCGACCTCGGCGTTGAGCCGGTTCACCACCGCCACGGGCGTGCCCTTGGGCGCCATCAGGCCGAGCCACAGCGTGGCTTCGTAGCCGGGCACACCGGCTTCAGACATGGTGGGCACGTCGGGCAGGATCGCCGAGCGCTTGCTTCCCGTGGTGGCCAGCGCCTTGACCTTGCCGCCCTTGATGTGCTCGGTCATGGTCGGAATGGCGTCGAACATCATCTCCAACTGCCCGCCGAGCACGTCGGTGCGTGCGCCTGCGCTGCCGCGGTAGGGGATGTGCACGACCGAAATGCCGGCCATGGCCTTGAAGAGCTCGCCGGCCATGTGGTAGGGCGTGCCGGGGCCCGACGACGCGTAGCTCATGCCACCCGGCCGCGCCTTGGCGGCCTTGATCAGTTCGCCCAGCGTGTTGGTCGGCAGGTTGGCGCGCGCCACCAGTACCAGGTCGGACTCGCTGATGGGCGCGATGGGCACGAAGTCGCGCATCAGCTGGAAGGGCTTGGTGGGGATCAGCGACTCGTTGACGGTGTGCGTGTTGCTCATCAGCAGCAGCGTGTAGCCGTCGGGCGCGGCCTTGGCCACCGCGTCGGTGCCGATGACCGAACCGCCGCCGGGGCGGTTGTCGATGACGACGCTCTGGCCCAGGCTTTCCTGCAGCCGCTGCGCGACGTAGCGGCCGAAGACGTCGGCCGAACCACCGGGCGCGAAGGGCACGATGATGCGCACGGGCTTGTTCGGATAGTCCTGGGACCGGGCGGGGGCGGCGAGCAACAGACTGCCGATGGCGGCCAGCAGGGCCACGCCGGCCAGCCGACGCGTGCCGAAAGGCTTGCAGTGCATGTTCATCGGCAATTGGTCCTGATTGGTTGGATTGGGTCGACGCGCCGACTCTAGCGGTGCACCTCGGCAGGGTCAATGCGGTCGAACCTCAAGGGGACGACCCGAAGGCCGCCGGCGGCAGCTCAATAACCGAGCAAGTTGGCCCGCACATGCACCAGGTGCGCCACGCACAGCGCGCGTGCACCGTCGGCATCGCGTTCCTTGAGCGCCGCCACCAGCGCGCGGTGTTCCTGTTCGTATTCGAGGCGCCGCTCGCGTGTCGCGCTGCGGCGCTTGAGCACGCCCCACTGGCTCTGCTGGCGCACCTCGCTCATGAGTTTGAAGACGCTGCTGATGAAGCCGTTGTGCGCGGCTTCAGCGATCGCCTCGTGCAGCGCGGCGTCCCATTTCTCGAACTCTTCCAGCGACGGCGCGGCCTCCGCGCGGGCGTTGCACTCATCCATGCGCGCGAAGTCGGCCGCGGTGGCGTTGACGATGGCCATGTCGATCAGCGCCGGTTCCAGCACCAGGCGCGCACTCATCAGCTCGGCCGGGCTGACCGCCAGCGCGTGGTGCGCCGGCGAGAACTCGGCCAGCGCCTCGTGCACCTGCTCGGCCACATAGGTGCCGCTGCCCACGGTCTGGGTGATGAGCCGGCGGCGCTTCAGGTCCTGCAGCACCCGCCGCACGCTGCTGCGGCTGATGCCGAACTGCTCGCCGAGGGCGCGCTCGGTCGGGATGCGGTGGCCGGCTCGCCAGGCGCGCGAGCGCAGCTTCTCCAGGATCGTTTCGCGCAGGATGGCCACGGTATCCATGGGCCCAAATGGTAGCATTTGGTTCAGACCAACCACCGGGGAGAGCCTCTTGCGCATTGCCACCGTGATACATCAAGGGCGGCGCCACGCGGCGCGCCTGGCCGCCGACGGCACCATGCTCGAGTTGTTCGAAGGCGACGGCAACCGCGGCGTGCTGCCGCTGATCGAGGCCGCGGCGGCGGGCGCCGCCTGGCCACCGATCGCCGAACGGCTGCCGCTGCAAGGCGCCGTCTTCGACGCCCCGCTGCCGCAGCCGCACCGCAACCTGTGGTGCGTCGGCCGCAATTACCACGCACATGCCAAGGAGCTGCGCGACTCGGTTTTCAAGGACAACACCCAGACCGTCGATCAGTGGCCCATCATCTTCACCAAGGTGCCGCAGACGGTGGTGGCCTCGGGCACGGTGGTGCGGCTGCCGGGCGCGGCGGTGTCGTCGCAGATCGACTACGAAGCCGAGCTGACGCTGGTCATCGGCCGCGGCGGCCGCAACATCGCGCGCGCCGACGCGATGAAACATGTGTGGGGCTGCTGCATCGTCAACGACGTGACGGCGCGCGACGTGCAGATGCGCCACTCGCAATGGGACCTGGGCAAGAGCTTCGATACCTTCTGCCCGATGAGCCCCTGGCTGGTCAGCGTCGACGAAATGGACCCCAACGACACGCGCGTGCGCTGTTGGGTGAATGGCGAGTTGCGGCAGGACGCACGCACCACCGACCTGATCTTCGACATCCCGACCCTGATCGAAACCTGCTCGCGCGGCATCACGCTGCTGCCGGGCGACATCATCGCCACCGGCACGCCGGCCGGCGTCGGTATGGGGATGAGCCCGCCGCGCTGGTTGCAACACGGCGACGTGGTGCGCATCGAGATCGACGGTCTGGGTGTGCTCGAGAACCGCTTCGAAGAGGAGGCACAAGCATGAAACGCCTGATCACTGTGGCCGCGTTGGCATGGAGCGCCGCCAGCGCCTTGGCACAAGGCACCTGGCCCGACAAGCCGATCACGATGATCGTGCCCTTCCCGCCCGGCGGCGTGGCCGACACGGTGGCGCGGCCGGTGGCCGAAGCGCTGGGCAAGGAGCTGAAGACGACGGTGATCGTCGAGAACCGCGCCGGCGCGGGGGGTGCCACCGGCATCGCCGCCGCGGGCCGCGCCGCGCCCGACGGCTACACCGTGCTGCTGAGCCTGAGCTCGATCTCGATCCTGCCCGAAGCCGACACGCTGCTGGGCCGCAAGCCGGCCTTCACGCTGAGCCAGTTCAAGCCCATCGCCCGTTTCACGGCGGACCCCACGGTGCTGGTCGTGCGTGCCGAGGCGCCGTGGAAGACGCTGGCCGAGTTCGTGGCCGACGCCAAGTCCAAACCTGCCGCCTACAACTACGGCAGCAGCGGCAACTACGGCACCATGCACGTGCCGATGGAGATGCTGAAAAGCGGTGCGGGTTTCCGCATGACCCACATCCCCTACACCGGTGCCGGGCCGGCGCTGCTGGCGTTGCTGGGCGGCCAGGTCGATGCCGTGGCCAGCGGGCCCAGCACGGTGGTGCAGCAGATCAAGGCCGGCAAGTTGCGCGCGCTGGCGCACTGGGGCGACAAGTCGCTGGCCTCGCTGCCTGAGGTGCCGAGCCTCAAGCAGGCCGGCTACGGCGCCACCTTCGCGCAGTGGTCGGCGCTGTTCGTGCCCACCGGCACACCCGACGACGTGGTGCAGAAGCTGCGCGCCGCGTCGGCCAAGGTGGCGCGCGACCCGACCGTGGTCGGCATCATCAACCGCGCAGGCAGCCCGATCGAATACCTCGACGCGCCCGAGTTCCAGGTCTACTGGGACAGCGACGCGAAGCTGATGGTCGACGCGGTCCGGCGCATCGGCAAGGTCGAGTAGGCAGGCAAGGCGGCCGGCGGCATCACACCGGCACCAGCCGTCGCGCCTCGTGCAGCGTGTGCAGCGTGATCTTGCGCACCTCGACCTTGCTCTGCTCGATGTGGCTCTTGAGCAGCAGCTGTGCCTGGTCGGCCTTGCGCAGGATCACCGCACGCAGGATCTTGGCGTGTTCGTTGTAGGTCGCTTCGACGCGGTCGGCGCGTGTGAAGTCGAGGCGGCGCACGATTCGGATGCGGTCGGTCACGTCCTGGTGCACCCGTGCGATCTCGGCGTTGCCGGTGGCGCTCACGAGCGTGGCGTGGAAACGTTCGTCGAGTGCGCCGACCTCGCGCGGGTCGACCAGGCGCTCAGCGGCCGGCACCAGCCACGCTGCCTTCAGCGTTTCCAGTTCGGGCGGTTCTTCGCGCCGCACCGCGAGCCGGGCCACGCTCGCCAGTTCGAGCACGACGCGCAGGTCGTAGAGCTGGTCCAGGCGGCCGAAGTCGATCGGCTTGACGAACCAGCCGGTCTTGGATTCGACCCCGATGAAACCCTCGTTGCGCAGCCTGAACAGCGCCTCGCGCACGGGCGTACGGCTGACGCCGACACGCTGGCCGATCTCGGCCTCGGAGAAGCGGTCGCCCGGCACGAGCAGAAAGTCGTGCAGTTCGGCCTTCAGCGTGGTGTAGACCTGCTCGGCGAGGTTGGCACGCGGCGGCGCTTCGGCAATCGGCGTCGGGTTCACCATCCCGCCATCATGCGGCAAAGTGGCAGGCCACCAGGCGCGGGCCGCGCACCAGCATCGGCGGCGCCTCACGCGCGCAGCGGTCCTCGCCCTGCGGGCAGCGGCCGTGGAAACGGCAACTGTGCGGCGGCGGGTCGATCGGGCTCGCCACCTCGCCGCTCAGCTTGATGCCCGGCCCTTGACCCGGGATCGCCGACACCAGTGCCTGGGTGTAAGGGTGCTTGGGCGCACGAAAGACCTGCTCCGACGGGCCGACCTCGACGATCTTGCCGAGGTACATCACCGCCACGCGGTCGGTCAGCAGGCGCACCACGTTCAGGTCGTGCGAGACGAAGAGGTAACTCAGGCCCAGCTCGCTGCGCAGCTGTGCCAGCAACTGCAGCACGACGGCCTGCACCGAGACATCGAGCGCCGCGGTCGGCTCGTCCAGGATGAGCAGGCGCGGCTTGACGGCGAGCGCGCGTGCGATGCCCACACGCGCCTTCTGCCCGCCCGACAACTGGTGCGGGAAGCGCGACAGCAGCGCCAGCGGCAGCCCGACCTGCAGTGCGACTTCGTCCACGCGCGCGTCGGCCGCGGTGCCCCGCTCGGCGGTCAGCAGCAACAGCGGCTCGCGGATCGCCTCGCGCGCGGTGAAGCGCGGGTTGAGCGAGTCGGTCGGGTCCTGGAAGACCATCTGGATCGCCGCACGGTCCGGCGTGCGAGCGAACTTCGCGGCTGGGGTGTCGCTGAGTTCCTTGCCGTCGAAGGCAATGCGGCCGTCGGTCGGGTCGAGCAGGCGCGCGAGCAGCCGCACCAGCGTCGACTTGCCGCAGCCCGACTCCCCCACCAGTCCCACGCTCTCGCCGCGGCCGATGACGAGCGACACGTCGTCCACCGCGTGCAGCAACGCGCCCCGCCGGCCCGTGACCGGGAAGCGCTTGTTCAGCCGCTCGATCCGCAGCAGGGGCTCAAACATGGGCTGGCTCCTGGCCCGCAGACACGGCCTGGTCGAGCGGGAACCAGCAGGCCACGCTGTGCTCGGCGCTGGCGTCGAGAACGGGCCGCTCGCTCGAACAACGCGGTTGCGCACGTTCGCAGCGCTCGGCAAAGCGGCACGCCGGCAGGTCGCCACGCCGCAGGTCCGGCAGGTTGCCCGGCACCGGGGCCAGGCTCGCGATCGTGCTGCGCTCACCGGGTGTCGACGACATCAGGCGCGCGGTGTAAGGGTGGCGCGGCATTACGAACAGGCTCTTCGTCGCTGCGCTCTCGACCGCGTGGCCGGCGTGCATGACGACGATGCGGTCGCAATAGTCGGCCGCCAGCCCGAGGTCGTGGGTGATGAAGAGCGTGGCCATGTGGCGTTCGCGCGCGAGCTCGGTGATCAGGTCCATCACGGCGGCCTGCGTCGTGACGTCGAGGCCCGTGGTCGGCTCGTCGGCGATGAGCAGGCTCGGCCGGCAGGCGAGAGCCAGCGCGATCATCACACGCTGGCACATGCCGCCCGACATCTCGAAGGGGTAGGCCGCGAGGCGCCGCTCGGGGTCGGAGATGGCCACGTCGCGCAGCGCCTGCACGGCGCGGCCTTTCAAGCTCTTGCTCAGGTCGGCACCGGGGGCAGCCGCATGACGCCGCAGCACGTCCTGGATCTGCAGGCCGACCGGCCGGATCGGGTTCAGCGCCGTGCGCGGGCTCTGGAAGATCATCGAGATCTCGCGCCCGCGCAGGTCGGCGAGCGTGGACTCGTCGGCCTGCAACAGGTCCATCCCGCCGAAGACCGCACTGCCGGCGGTGACCTTGGCCGCGCGGTCGCTGATGCCGAGCATCGCGTACGACAGCACCGACTTGCCCGAGCCGCTCTCGCCGACGAGGCCGACGATCTCGCCCTTGCGCAGCGAGAGGTTGATGCCTTCGAGCGCCCGCACGGTGCCGCTGCGGGTGCGGAACTCGAGGCTGAAGTCCTTGACCTCCAGGAGTGCGGGCTGTGTCATGTCCTGCGCCTCGGGTCGAAGATGTCGCGCAGCGCATCGCCGAGCAGGTTGAAGGTGAACACCGCCAGCATCAGCACCGCGCCGGGGAAGAAGCTCACCCACCACTCGCCGCTGACGATGAACTGCGCGCCTTCGGCGACCAGGATGCCCCACTCGGGTGTCGGCGGGCGCACGCCCAGGCCGATGAAACTCAGCCCCGCGGCGTTGAGGATCGCCCAGCCCATGTTCAGGCTCACCTGCACCATCGCCGGCGGCAGCGAGTTCGGGAACAGGTGCACCGCCAGGATGCGGGCGTCGCCGTTGCCGGCCAGTCGCGCGGCCTCGATCCAGCCCGCGCCGCGCCGCACATTGGCCTCCGCCCGGGCCACGCGCACGTAGAAGGGCAGGTTGATGATCGCGGTGGCGAGCACGATGTTGCCCACCGTGTTGCCGAGCGCCGCGACGATGCCCATCGCGAGCACGAAGAGCGGGAAGGCCATGATGGTGTCCGACACGCGCGTGACGATGCGGTCCCACCAGCCGCCGAAGAAGCCCGCCGCCAGCCCGAGCGGCATGCCGAAGAGGAAGGACACCGCGACGGCCGACACCGCGATGCCGAGATCGAGCCGCGTGGCGACGACGACCCGCGAGAAGATGTCGCGACCGAGTGCGTCGGTGCCGAACCAGTGCGCACCCGACGGCGCCTGCAGCGCCGCCGTGGCGTCGCTCGCGAGCGGGTCGTAGGGCACGAGCGAGGGGCCGAAGAATGCCATCAGCACGAAGGCCAGGAACATGCCGGCCGCGAGCAGCGTGACCGGGTTTTCCGACAGCACGTGCTTCGCGTGCTTCAACGTTTCGTTCATGCGGCCACCGCCACCCGCGGGTCGATCAAGCCGTAGAGCACGTCGACGAGCAGGTTCAGGAGCACGAAGAGGATCCCCATCGCGAGCACGAAACCCTGCACCGGCGCGTAGTCGCTCGCGGTGAGCGCGTCGATCGCGTAGCTGCCGACACCGGGCCAGCCGAAGACCTTTTCGACGATCACGCTCGAGCCGAGCATGAAGCTGAAGACCATGCCCAGCGTCGTCACCACCGGCAGCAGCGCGTTGCGCAGGCCGTAGGTCACGAGCACGGTGCCGGCCGACAGGCCGCTGGCACGCGCGGTGCGGATGAAGTCGGCCGACAGCACCGACAGCATCGACGCGCGCGTCATGCGTGCGATCGGCGCGAGCACGAAGATCGCCATCGTCACCACCGGCAGGATCAGCTGCTTGAAGCTGGCCCACCACAACGCGCCGTCACCGGCGATCGCGGCGTCGATCAGGTACAGGCCGGTGATCTGTGGTGGCGGCGAGAACATCGGGTCCAGGCGCCCCAGCGGCGACGGCGCCCAGCCGAGCAGGAAGTAGAAGACGTAGGCCAGCAGCAGCCCGGTGAAGAAGGTCGGCAGCGACACGCCAGCGGTGGTCAGCACGCGGCAGAGCTGGTCGATCCACGAACCCGGGCGTGTGGCGGCGAGCACGCCGAGCGGCAACGCGACCGCGCAGGCCAGCACCAGCGCCAGCAGCACCATCTCCAGCGACGCGGGGAGCCGTGCCAACAGCTCTTGCAGCACCGGCTGGCCCGTGGTCAGCGACAAGCCCATGTCACCCTGCGCCAGGCTGCCGACGTAGCGGAAGAACTGCTCCAGCAGCGGTTTGTCCAGCCCGAGCTGGGCCCGCACTTGAGCGATGGCTTCCTGCGTCGCGGCGGCGCCGGCGAAGTACGCCGCCGGGTCGCCGGGCAGCGCGCGCGTGAGGATGAAGGTGATCACCACGACACCCACCAGATTGGGCAGCGCTGCGAGCAGGCGGGTGAGGATGATTCGGAACATGTCAGTGCTGCGTGGTGAGCCGTTGGGGCTCTTGCGCTCGAACTTCCGTGCGAGCAAGTCCGCGCCCAGGCGGGCGCCGGGGATCGGAATGCTGGCCCTTCGCTGCGCTGCGGGTGCCCTGCGTTGCTCGATTCCACGGTCGCGCCGAACAACTCGCTGCGTTCGCTTCCCTCTCTGCGCTCAGACAAATTCGGCGAGTCGGTTCACGGAGCGCGCGGGTACGCGCGCCGACCGCGAAATCTCCGCTACTCGGCTGCGCATACTCACCCCGGCACCCGCCCGGGCCCGGCCTTGCCGCGACAGTGGTGGCACGCTGATATCGGAACTTCACACCGCTCGCCGCAAAGCCGAGGGTGCCCTGGGGGGTGGGGGCATAAGGAAGCCGCGCCGGAGCGGCGCAGTCACGGGGGCGGCGCGTGTACCCACGCGCTTCGTGAACTGACTCGTTGCCTTTGTCC
>DATDER010000170.1:0-2784 GCA_036523095.1 Rubrivivax sp. | reverse complement strand
GTGGTTCTGGCTGCGCGAGACGGCGGCCGGCCGCCACGTCTATGCGGTGGGCAACAACCCCGAGGCGACGCGCCTCGTCGGCATCCCCACCGAACGCGTGCTGCTCGGCGTGTACGTGCTGGCCGGCGTGTTCTACGGCATCGCCTCGCTGCTGGCGGTGTCGCGCACCGGCGTCGGCGACCCGAATGCCGGGCAGACCGAAAACCTGGACGCGATCACCGCGGTCGTGCTCGGTGGCACCAGCCTGTTCGGCGGCCGCGGAGTGATCCTTGGCACGCTGATCGGCGCGGTGGTTGTCGGCGTGCTGCGCAATGGGTTGACCTTGATGGGCGTGTCGTCGGTGTACCAGGTGCTGATCACCGGCATCCTGGTGATCCTGGCGGTGGCCATCGACCAACTCTCGCGCAAAGGGGGACGCTGACATGGCAGCCACTCAAATCGTCATGCAGGCCAAGGGCCTGGTCAAGCGTTATGGGCAGGTGACGGCCCTGGACGGCGCCGACTTCGAACTGCGCGCCGGCGAGATCCTGGCGGTGATCGGCGACAACGGCGCTGGCAAGTCCAGCCTGATCAAGTGCCTGTCGGGTGCGACCATTCCCGACGAAGGCCAGATCACGCTGGACGGCCAGGCCATCCACTTCAAGAGCCCGATGGACGCGCGCAGGGTCGGCATCGAGACGGTCTACCAGGACCTGGCGGTGGCCCCGGCGATGACCATCGCCGAGAACCTGTTCCTCGGCCGCGAGGTGCGCCGCCAAGGCTTCCTCGGCAACGTGCTGCGCATGCTCGACAAGAAGAAGATGCTCGAGATCAGCGTCGCGCGCATGAACGACCTGAAGGTCGGCATCCGCTCGATGACGCAGGCGGTGGAAACGCTGTCCGGCGGCCAGCGCCAGTGCGTGGCGGTGGCGCGCGCCGCCGCCTTTGCCGAGCACGTGGTGATCCTAGACGAGCCGACCGCCGCGCTGGGCGTGAAGGAGGGCAACATGGTGCTCGAGCTGATCCGCCGTGTGCGCGACAAGGGCCTGCCGGTGATCCTGATCAGCCACAACATGCCGCATGTCTTCGAGATCGCCGACCGTATCCATGTCGCGCGGCTGGGCAAGCGCGCCGCCGTGCTGAACCCGAAGAAGATCGGCATGAGCGACACCGTCGCGGTGATGACCGGCGCGATGCCGCCTGAAGCCATCCCGGCCGAGTGCCTGGCCTGAAGGCGACAAGGCCGCCGATGCGCGTCGGGCCACGACTGGCGGACACGCCACGCCCGCGCGGCGCGGCCGACAAGCTGCGCCCGCGCGGCTCGAGCCAGGGCGGGCTGCGCCAATACAACGAGCGCGTCGTGCTGCAGGCGCTGCGGCTGCACGGCGCGCTGCCGGCGGCCGAACTCGCCCGGTTGACACACCTGACCGCGCAGACCATCTCTCTGATCAGCAAGCGCCTGCTCGACGACAGTCTGATCGTGCGCGGCGAGCTGCTGCGCGGCCGCGTCGGCCAGCCGTCGGTGCCGTTGGCGCTGAACCCCGACGGTGCTTATGCCATCGGCATCAAGGTCGGCCGGCGCAGCCTGGACGTGCTGCTGGTCGACTTCTGCGGCCACACGCGGCAGCGCCTGAGCCTGGACTATGAGTACCCGGACCCGGACACGCTGTTCGACGCCATCGACGAGCGCATCAAGGCGCTGCTGCGCACTCTCGGCCGCCAGGCGGCGCAGCGCATCGAAGGCATCGGCATCGCCGCGCCGCTTTCGCTCGGCGGCTGGCAGGCGCTGCTCGGCGTCGCGCCCGAACAGGCGGCGAAGTGGCTGGGCATCGACATCGCACAGCGTGTGGCCGCGCGGGCCAAGCTGCCGGTGCAGATGGTCAAGGACACGGCGGCGGCCTGCGTTGCCGAGCTGGTGGCCGGCCGCGGCCGCGAGATCCGCAGCTTCCTTTACATCTTCGTCGACACCTTCATCGGCGGTGGGCTGGTGATCGACAGCCACCTGCACGTGGGACTGCACGGCAACGCCGGCGCGGTAGGTTCGATGTCCACAGGGCGCGCGAGCGAGCGCATGAACGGTCGCGCCAGCGGCCACGGCACGCCGCCGCAACTGCTGGGCGTGGCCTCGCTGCTCAACTTGGAAGCGCTGTACCAGCACCGCAAGCTCGACCCGACCGCGGCGACCGATGCACGCGCGCTGCAGCCGCCGTGGCGCGAGGCCACCTCGGCCTGGCTCGACCAGGCGGCGCCGACGATCGCCATGGCGGTACACAACGCCGCCTGCCTACTCGACCTGGAAGGCGTGATCGTCGACGGCTCGTTCAGCCGAGAACTACTGGCCGAACTGCTGCGCGCGCTGGAAGGCGCGATGGGCGAGCACGATTGGGAAGGCGTCGCACGCCCCGCGCTGCTGACCGGTACCATCGGCTCGGACGCGCGCGCCATCGGCGGTGCGCTGCTGCCGCTGTATGCCGCCTACGCGCCCGACAGCGACCTGTTCCTGAAGGTGGGGAACTGACCTGCCGCGTACGGCCCACGGACGCCGCCTTGCGACCCTTTGAAGGCCGGCGCCGCGGCAGCCGCTCGATCTCGGTGGCGGCTGGCTGCCGACGGACCGCTCAACGAAAAGGCCCACCATGCAAGTCAAGACCGTCCCCACCCGTCCCGTCGAAGGCCAGCTGCCCGGCACCAGCGGCCTGCGCAAGAAGGTCACGGTGTTCCAGCAGCCCGGCTACCTGGAGAACTTCGTGCAGGCAGTGTTCGACGTGCTGCCCGGCCTGGCCGGCAGCGCGCTGGTGCTCGGCG
>DATDER010000169.1:0-5920 GCA_036523095.1 Rubrivivax sp. | reverse complement strand
GACTGGACGATATGCACCGTCAAGGGCGCCACGTGCTCGACAGCCTCGCGCCAGGCTGGCGTCTGCAGCATCAGCCAGAACACCACGGCATGCAGCAAGCCGATGGCGATCATCGTCAACGGACGAGACCGCTGCCCCCAGGCGGGTGTCGAGCCGGTCGGGTCGAGGTCGAGGGTGGTCACCGCTGGTCCGTTTTCGAATGATGACTTCAGTATAAATGCGAATCATTCCTATTTTCAACCGCAATACTGGCCTTGTCGCAGGCACGCGTCAGTAGCGCGCTGCGGCGCGCACGAGGGAACGCTGAACGGATTCACGCAAGGCGGCAGGCTCGAGCACCTCGACCTGCTCGCCGTGACGAAGGATGTCCATCGCCAATTCGGTCGCATCGGTATACGGCAGGCGCAAGGTCAGCGAACCGTCGTCGTGCACTGTGACCTGCTGCTGCGGATGCCACTGTTCGTGCTGCACCCATTGCGTCGCCTCGACCGTGAACCGGAGCGTCGCCCACTGCACCGTGTCGCCGCTGAAGGCGCCGTAGCCGGCATCGAGCGCGGCCTCGATGACCTTCACCGGGACGTCCCGCGCTCGTTGCGTCAGCAGGCTCGCGCTGCGTATCGCGTCGAGCGCGAAGCGCCGCAGCGCGTCGCTGGTGTGGCACCAGGCATCGAGATACCAGGTGTTGCGCCAGTAGACCAGGCGCTGTGGCGACACGCTGCGCTCGGTGAGTTCGCGCCGGCTGCGAACGTAGTACTGCATCTGCACGCGCCGGCGCTGCGTGATCGCGCTCCCGATGAGCTCGAAGTGCCTGCCCATCACGGGACGCCGGGCCGCGCCCATCACTTTCACGCGCTTCATCAGCTCGCGCGCCTCGGCGTCGTTGGCGCCGAGCATGCCGTGCAGCTTGTCGAGCAGGGGTTGCAAGTGGCGCGCCAGTACACCGCCCTCGTCGAGGCCCTCGATCAGCTGGTGCATCGTCAACAGCGCGTGGATCTCGCGTTCGCTGAACCAGACGCCGGGCAGTTCGTGCTTCAGTTGGCGCGCATCGCGCGCGTCGGGTCGCATCGAATAGCCGTTGGCGAAACGGTCGTAGACGATCGGCGCGTCAAGGCGCTCGCGCAGGTATTCGAGGTCGCGTTTCAGCGTCGCGCGGCTGACCCCCAGTTCGTCGATCAGGGCAGCGAAGGACACCGTGCCGCGGCTGCGGATCAGCATCTCGATCTTGTAGAAGCGTTCGGTGCGGTCCATCGATTCCAGGCGGGTTGCGGCGGGTGGGCTGGATACTATGCAACGGCCCCTCCCAGAGACCCTCGATGTCCTGCCGCCTACTCATCGCATCCGCGACCCTGCTGTCCGCCTGCGGCGTCGCACGCGACGAGGCATCGATGAGCGGCTATGCCGAGGCCGACCTGGTCTACGTCGCACCGACGGGTGCCGGCACCCTGCTCACGCTGTCAGTGCAACGCGGCGACAGCGTCACGCGTGGCCAGCTGCTCTTTACGCTGGATACCGACGCCGAGGCCTTCGGCCGCCAGGCCGCTCAGGCGCGCAGCGAGGAAGCGCAGGCGCAGGCCGATAACCTGCGCAAGGGCCGGCGACCGGCCGAGATCGCGGCGATCGATCAGCAGCTCGTCCAAGCCCGGGCCGCGTTCGCGGCATCGAACTCCACCCTGCAGCGCAACCAGAAGCTGGTCGACGAGGGATTCCAATCGGCGCTGCGCCTGGAGGAACTGGTGGCCGCGCGCGACCGCGATGCCGCGCGTGTGCGCGAGCTGCAGGCAGCGCGCGGCCTAGCCACGCAGGCCGCGCGCAGCGACGAGATCGCCGCGGCCGCCGCCGAGGCGCGTGGCGCGCAGGCCGAAGTTGCCCTCAGCGCATGGCGCGAATCGCAGAGGCGCCGCGACGCGCCGGCCGACGCGCTGGTGTTCGACGTCATGTACCGGCCCGGTGAATGGGTCGGTGCGGGTGCGCCGGTGGTAGCCCTGCTGCCGCCGGCGGCGCTGAAAGTGCGATTCTTCGTGCCCGAACCGGCGCTGGCGCGCGCGGCCATCGGCAGCGAGGTGCAACTCGCCTGCGACGGCTGCGCGCCGAACCTGCGCGCGCGCGTCCGCTGGGTCTCGCCGCAGGCTGAGTACACGCCGCCGTTGATCTACAGCAACGCCAGCCGCAGCAAGCTCGTGTTCGCGGTCGAGGCCACGCCGCTCGACGGTGCCACCGCCTTGAAGCCAGGGCAGCCGGTCGACGTGCGCTTCGCAGGCGCGAAGGCACCATGAGCGAGTACGCGATCGACGTGCGCGGCCTGACGAAGACTTTCGGCAAACGCACCGTCGTCGATCACCTCTCGATCCAGGTACGCCGGGGCGAGATCTGCGGCTTCCTCGGCCCCAACGGCAGCGGCAAGACGACCACCATCCGGCTACTCTGCGGCCTGCTCGAGCCCGACGCCGGCGAAGGCCGCTGCCTGGGCTACGACATTCGCACCCAGGCGCGCCAGATCAAGCTGCGCGTGGGCTACATGACGCAGCGCTTCGGCCTGTACGAAGACCTGACGATCGAGGAGAACCTCGACTTCGTCGCCCGCGCCTACGGCATGCCGGACCGGCCCGCCGTCGTCCGTGACACGCTCGAACGCCTGGGACTCGAAACGCGGCGAACGCAGCTCGCCGGCACGCTGTCGGGCGGCTGGAAGCAGCGCCTCGCGCTCGCGGCCTGCATGCTGCATGCGCCCGACCTGCTGCTGCTGGACGAACCGACCGCCGGCGTCGACCCGAAGGCGCGGCGCGACTTCTGGCAGCAGATCCACGCCCTCGCCGCCGAGGGCCTGACGGTGCTGGTCAGCACGCACTACATGGACGAGGCCGAGCGCTGCCACCGGCTGGCCTACATCTCCTACGGAAGGCTGCTCGCGGCGGGCTCGGCGGCCGAAGTGATCGCGCAGGCCGGCCTGGTGACCTGGGCCCTCGAAGGCAGCGACCTGCCTCGCGCCAGTGCACTGCTGCAACAGGACCCGCGGTGGATGGTGGTCGCCTTTGGCAACTCGCTGCACGTCAGCGCCGAGAACCGAGGGCGAAGGCCCGACCTGCCCGGCTGGCTGGCCGAGCATGCCGGCGACTTGGATTGGACCGTGACGCCGATCGCGACCGGCCTCGAGGACGTCTTCATCTCGCTGACCCAGCATGCCACCGACAATTTCCAATAGCGGAGGCGGTGGCTTCTTCGCGCTATCGTGGGGCCGCATCGTCGCAGTGCTGCGCAAGGAGTTCGTGCAACTGCGGCGCGACCGCCTCACCTTCGCGATGATGCTCGGCGTGCCGATCATGCAGCTGGTGCTGTTCGGCTACGCGATCAACGGCGACCCGCGCAGCCTGCCGGCGGTCGTGGTGGCAGCCGACAACGGCCCGATGGTGCGCAGCATCGTTCGCGCCGCCGAGAACACCGGCTACTTCAAGATCACGGCCACCGTGTCCGACGGCGACGCCGAGCAGCTGATCGCCGGCGGCAAGGCGCAGTTCGCGCTGGTCTTCCCGGCCGACTTCTCCCGGCGCGTCCTGCGCGGCGAACATCCGGCCGTCACGGTCTACGTCGACGCCACCGACCCCGCGGCGACGGGGCCAGCCGTGGCGGCGCTGCAGGCCTTGCCAGGACTTGCGCTGGTCAACGACCTGAAGGGATCGCTGGCCCATCTGCGTGCCGGCCGCCAGCCCTTCGAGCTGCAGGTGCACCGCCGCTACAACCCCGAGGGTCTGACCGCCTACAACGTCGTTCCCGGACTGATGGGCGTGATCCTGACGATGACCCTGGTAATGATGACAGCGATGGCGATGACCCGCGAGCGCGAGCGCGGCACGCTCGAGAACCTGCTTGCGACGCCGGTGCGCCCGCTCGAGATGATGATCGGCAAGATCCTGCCCTACGTCTTCATCGGCTACGTGCAGGTGCTCGTCGTCTTCGGCGCGGCACGATTGCTGTTCGACGTGCCCATGGCTGGCAGCTTCGGTATGTTGAGCGCCACCGTGCTGCTGTTCATTGTCGCCACGCTCGCGGTCGGCTTCACCTTTTCGACCATCGCGCGCTCGCAGATGCAGTCGATGCAGATGACGATGTTCTACTTTCTACCCAATATCCTGCTGTCGGGCTTCATGTTCCCCTTCCGCGGCATGCCGGGCTGGGCGCAGGCAATCGGCGAACTGCTGCCGCTGACCCACTTCGTGCGCATCGTGCGCGGGATCATGTTGAAGGGTGTGGCCTGGCAGGACGTGGGGCCGGAGGCGGGCGCAATCGCCGCCTTCACCGTGGTGGTCGGTGCGATCGCCTTGCTCCGCTACCGCCAGACGATCGACTGATCGACCCGGCGCAGGCTTGCGCGGCAGGCTCACGCCATGAGCCACTGACCTTTCAGACTGGCGTCGCCGGGGTCGTCCCGGAGCCTCCATCGAGAGCGACGCCGCCATGCACACCGCCGACCTGTTCGCCGACACCCAGCCTGCGGTGCAAGCCGTGAACCGCGCCGATACCACGGGCTTCGAGATCGGCTGGGACTTCGCCCATTACCGCCTGACGCCGCCGCCGGGGCAACTCAGCGACGGCAGCCCGGTGCGCCAGGGCTGGCAAGCCGGCGCCGCGCTGTTCGGCACGCGCACGCTCAAGCCCAGCGCGCATGTACGCAAGTGGCTCCAGCTGCGCTTGAACGCCTGGCGTCGCGGTCGCGCCTTCGAAGGCGTACAGGTCACGCCGCATTTCTTGGCCCAGATCGATGTGCCGATGTGCCCGATCACGCGAATCCCGCTCACGCATGCCCGCGGCGCCGGCAGCGACGCCTCGGTCGACAGGGTCTGCAACCGGGCCGGCTATGCCGCCGGCAACCTGGCGGTGATGAGCGCCCGCGCCAACGAGGCCAAGGCCGATCTCGGCTGGCAGGATGCGCTGACGGTCGTGCGCCAGCTCGAGAGCTCGGGACTCGATACGCTGGACGGACTGGCGCCGGTGCACTGGTCTCGACTGGCGGTGTTGATGAGCTTCGTCACCCCGCTGGCGCATGCCGAGGCGTCCTGTTTGCCGCTGCTGGTGCTGCCGCCGAACCGGCTGCGTCTGTTGAATGCCGTGCAGGCCTTGCAGGCGGTGATCACGCTGGCGTTCACGCAGGCGCAGGCCGTGCCACGGCTGCGCGAGATGCTCCCGCATCTGCCGGCGGCGGCGCGGCACGACTACCAGGTCTTCGTGCTGACGCTGCAGGCGCGGCGCCTGGCGATCGGCATGCAGACCGCCGGGCCGGAGTTGCGCCAGGCCCTCGAAGACCTGTGGACCGATGCGGCGGTCAACCGCCGCTGGCAGCGCCTTGCCCTTCAGCTGGACGAGGCGGCCTGCGAGCGTCTGGTGCGGCAGGCCGCGCGCCGCGGACTCGGCGGAAAGACATGGCAGTGGTTGCCGCGCGCCGCGGCCACCGAGGGCTGGGCCTTGGCCACCGCGGGCTACGCCGGGCCGCGGCCCGGCTGGGCACCGACCAAGCCGCCGGTGAAGACGGTCGCCGCAACTACCATCGCCGCATGGCCCCGCAGCACGTCGATGTCGTCGTCATCG
The DNA here is from genome assembly GCA_036523095.1 of Rubrivivax sp. Lineage (GTDB taxonomy): Bacteria > Pseudomonadota > Gammaproteobacteria > Burkholderiales > Burkholderiaceae_C > Rubrivivax. The sequence goes on along the minus strand of DATDER010000169.1, from coordinate 343 downwards.
GTGCCGGCATCGCCGGTGCCTCGCTAGCGCACTTCCTCGCGCCGCACACGCGCGTCGTCGTGCTCGAGCGCGAGGCCCGGCCCGGCATGCACACGACCGGGCGCTCGGCCGCAATGTTCATGGAAAGCTACGGGCCCGTGCAGGTGCGAGCGCTGACGCGTGCCAGCCGGCGCTTCCTTGAGTCACCGGGCGAGGGCCATAGCCCGTTCCTCGCGCCACGTGGCGCCATGTTTGTCGCGCGAGAGGATCGCGCCGGCGCCTTGCATGAACTGAACGCGGGACTGCGCAAGGAGGGCAGCTTCGTGCCCGATGGCGCATTGGTCGGCGCCTTCGATGACGCCAG
>DATDER010000168.1:0-4724 GCA_036523095.1 Rubrivivax sp. | reverse complement strand
AGGTGGGCGATTTCATAGGGCTTCTTGCCCAGCGTCTGCTGGCCCTGCCAGTCCACCGTGCCGGTGCACTCGACCATGCCCATGATGGCCTTGGCGGTGGTGGAGCGGCCGGAGCCGTTGCGCCCGAGCAGGGCCACGATCTCACCCGTTTGCACCTCGAAGCGCACGCCGTGCAGCACATGGCTCTTGCCGTAGAAGGCGTGGACGTTGTCGAGTTTCAGCATGCGTCAGCCCCGCGCGGCCGCCACCTGGGCATCCGCCAGAACAGAACCCAGGTAAGCCTCCTGCACGCGCGGGTTGGCGCGCACCGAATCCGGCGTGTCGAAGGCAATCACCTGGCCGTAGACCAGCACCGCGATCCGGTCGGCGAGCCCGAACACCACGCCCATGTCGTGCTCGACGGTGAGCAGGGTCTTGCCGGCCGTTACGTCACGGATCAGGTTGACGAAGCGCCGCGTTTCGCTTTTGCTCATGCCGGCGGTGGGCTCGTCGAGCAGGATCACCGGCGAGCCACCGGCGATCGTCACACCGATCTCGAGCGCACGCTGTTCGGCGTAGCTCAGGTTCATCGCCAGCACGTCGCGCCGCTTGTCGAGCTTGATCATCTCCACGACCTCGTCGGTGCGGTCGTTGGCGTCGCGCAGGTCGGCCAGGAAGCGCCAGAACGCATAGCGGTAGCCGAGGTGCCAGAGCACAGCGCAGCGGATGTTCTCGAACACCGACAGGCGCGTGAACAGGTTGCTGACCTGAAAACTGCGGGCCAGGCCGAGGCGGTTGATCTCATACGGCGCGAGGCCGTCGATGCGCTGTCCGTTGAGCAGGATCTCGCCCGAGGTGGCACCGAAGCGGCCGCTGATCAGGTTGAACAGGGTGCTCTTGCCAGCACCGTTGGGACCAATGATGGCGACGCGCTCGCCCGCATGCACCGCCAGGCTGGTGCCGCGGATGATCTCGGTCTTGCCGAAGCGCTTGTGCACGTCGCGCAGTTCGAGGGCGGGAGTCACAGCGCTTCCTTCCGCTTGACTTCTTTCTCGATCTCCTCCTGGATCGTGCCCCACTGGCGCACGAACTCGCGCCGCGTGAGTTCGAAGAGGACCAGCCCGGTCACGAGAACGAGCCCGGCACCGAACCAACTGTCGATGGACCTGGCGTTCAGCGTCGCGCCCATAAAGCGCATCTGGTCGCCGAGTGCGGCATTGAGCTGGAGGTGGTAGACCATCTCGATCATCGCGCCGACCCCGGCGAGCACGGCGAAGGCGGTTCCGGCCAGTGCGAGGTACGCCGTCCACAGCGTGCGCAGCTTGCCGAACGCGGCCAGCCGCAGGTTCATCATGATCAGGCTGGAGATGCCGCCGGGCGCGTACATCACCATGAACACGAACACCAGGCCGAGATACAAGAGCCAGGCTTGCGTCAGCTCTGACAACAGGACCAGCGACAGGACCATCAGCACTGCGCCGATGATCGGGCCGAAGAAGAACACCGCCCCGCCAAGGAAGGTGAACAGCAGATAGGCCCCGGAGCGCGCCGCGCCAACGACTTCGGCCGTCACGATCTCGAAGTTCAGCGCTCCGAGTCCGCCGGCGATGCCGGCGAAGAAGCCCGAGAGCATGAACACCAGGAAGCGCACGCGTTGCGTGCTGTAGCCGATGAACTCGACCCGCTCCGGGTTGTCGCGCACGGCATTGAGCATGCGGCCGAGGGGCGTGCGCGTGAGGGCGAACATCGCGGCCGTCGAGACGAAACAATAGACCGCGATCAGGTAATAGACCTGCAGTTGCGGACCGAAGCTGATGCCCAGCCTCGGCGGTCCGGCAACGCGATTGCCGCTGATACCACCCTCGCCGCCGAAGAACTCCGGCAGCATCAGCGACATCGACCACACAAGCTCGCCGATGCCCAGCGTGATCATCGCGAAGGTCGTTCCGGCCTTCTTCGTGCTGACGTACCCGAGCACGGCCGCAAAACCCAGCCCGGCGAGTCCGCCGACCAGGGGCACCAGGCTCACCGGCAGAGCCAGCCGTCCGGCACTGACCAAGTTCAGGGTGTGGATGGCCAGGAAGGCCCCCAGGCCGCTGTATACCGCGTGGCCGAAGCTGAGCATGCCGCCCTGGCCGAACAAGATGTTGTAGGCCAGACAGGCAATGATCGCGATGCCCATCTGCGACAGCATCGTGTGGGCGAAGCCTGTCGTCCAGACCAGCGGCGCGACGCCCAGCACCAGCGCATACAGCGACCACAACACGATGCGGCCGAGGTTGATCGGCCGGAAGTGATAGTGCGGACGACCCTCGTGGACGCGTGGCATCAATCCTCCCGGGTGCCGAGCAGGCCCTTGGGCCTGAAGATCAGGATCAGCACCAGCAGCAGATAGGGCAGGATCGGTGCCGCCTGCGCGAGCGTGACCTTCGCCAGCGGATAGGCCAGGTCGCCCGGCACGATGCGCCAGCCGAACGCGGCTGCGGCGTGAACCAGCGACTTGTCGATGGTCAGCGGCAAGGTCTGCAGTAGGCCGATGACCAGCGAGCCGACGAAAGCACCGGCCAGTGAACCCATGCCGCCGACGACCACGACGACGAAGATGATCGAGCCGACGATCGCCGCCATCGACGGCTCGGTGACGAAGGTCATGCCACCGACCACACCGGCCAGCGCGGCCAGCGCACAGCCGCTGCCGAAGACCAGCATGAACACCCGCGGCACGTTGTGGCCAAGCGCCTCGACCATCTCTGGCTGGGTCAACGCGGCCTGGATCACCAGGCCGATGCGGGTGCGCGTCAGCAGCAGCCACAACGCCAGCAGCATCACGAGGGCCACGCCCATCATGAAGGCGCGCGTCGCCGGAAAGGTCGAGCACTGAACGATCACCCCTGCAGCGCCGGCGCAGCGGTCTGGCCCGGCCGCGCCCAATGCGAATCCCAGGCCGTCGCGCGAGGATTGCAGGATCGTGAAGGCCGAGCCGCGCAGGCTCTCCGGCGGCACCGCCGGCACCGACGACAGGCCCCAGACGAGCTTGACCAGCTCCAGGATCACGTAGGTCGCGCCGAAGGTGATCAGCAGCTCAGGCACATGCCCGAACTTGTGCACGCGGCGCAGCGCGGTGCGCTCGAACAGCGCGCCCAGCACACCCACCAGCAGCGGCGCAACCGCGAGAGCGACCCAGAAGCCGAGCACGCCGGCAGTCGCGTAGCCGAAATAGGCGCCGAGCATGTAGAAGCTGGCGTGGGCGAAGTTCAGCACGCCCATCATGCTGAAGATCAGCGTCAACCCCGAGCTGAGCATGAACAGCAGCAGCCCGGAGCTGATGCCGTTCAGGACGTTGATGAGCAGCTGGTCCACGACAGACAGGGTTGCAGGCAGGCAATCAATCCAAGTGGACGCCGCGGATCCGGCTTCGCCGGTCCGCCAGCGTCGCCCCCTGGAGGGGAACGCCGAAGGCGCTACGGGGGCGGGCCTATCCCGCGGGCCGCTTCATCTGGCACGAGGTCGGCGTGCTCGAGACATAGGGCTCGAAGGTCTTGACGACCTGGAAGTTGTGTCCGGTGTTCTCGACGCTATAGTCGTTCGGCGCCGCACCGGATTTCTGCCAGGACTGGATGTAGAGCGTTTGCTGCAGTTGGTGGTCGGACTTGCGCAGTGTGACCTCGCCGTTCAGGCTCTTCACCGCCAGACCCTCCATCGCCTCGGCGACCTTGATCGGCTGCGTGCTCTTGGCCTTGGCCATCGCGCCCGACAGCAGTGCATAGGCGTGGTAGACCTGGGCGGTGTAGAAGTCGTCGTTGAACCGCTTCTTGTATTCGTCCATGATCTTGCGCGCGTCGGCCGAGACGCCGAACGGGAACACGCTGACCTGGAAGATACGGCCGGCGGCGTTGGCGCCCATCGCGGTCGGCGTGCCGCTGACACCGGCGTAGTAGGTGTAGAAGTTGGCGTTCAGGCCGCCGTCGTTGGCCGCCTTGATCAGCAGGGTCAGGTCAGACGACCAGTTGCCAGTGACGACGGTGTCGGCGCCCGAGGCCTTGATCTTGGCAATGTAGGGTGCGAAGTCGCGCGTTTGCGCCAGCGGCGTCAGATCCTCGCCGACGATCTGCACGTCGGGCCGCTTGCGCGCCAGGTTCTCCTTCGCGTACTTGGCCACCTGGTGGCCGTGGGCGTAGTTCTGGTTGATCAGGTAGACCTTCTTGATCTCGGGCTTGTCCTTCATGAAGGTACTCAATGCCTCCATCTTCATCGAAGTGTCGGCGTCCATGCGGTAGTGCCAGTAGCTGCACTTGCTGTTCGTGAGGTCGGGGTCGACCGCCGCGTAGTTGACGAACAGCACCTCCTTGCCCGGATTGCGCTCGTTGTACTTGTTCAGGAAATCAATGATCGCCGTCGCCGGACCGGTCCCGGTGCCCTGGAACACGTAGCGGATACCCTGGTCGATCGCAGCCTGCAGCGCGTTCACCGTCTCCTGCGGACTCAGCTTGTTGTCGAAGGAGACGATCTCGAACTTCACGCCGGCTGGATTGTTCTTGTTGAACTGCTCGGCCAGGAACTGGAAGCTGCGCAGTTGGTTCTGTCCAGTGGCGGCGGTGAGGCCGGTCAACGCGTCGATCCACGCCACCTTGACCGTCTCGCCGCGCTGGGCCAGCGCGCTGCCGCGTGTCAGCGCCATCACGGCGGTGGCCGCCGCGGTCCAGGTGAAGAGGCGCTCGGTGCAGGTCTTCATGGTGGTCTCCGGT
>DATDER010000167.1:0-7888 GCA_036523095.1 Rubrivivax sp. | reverse complement strand
CGCCAGACCACGCTGCCGGGCTGGACCCGGCCGCAGAAGGCGAAGAAGCCTTGAGCGGCCGCGGCGCGCGCAACCAGTCCTCGAACTCGGCCGCGTTCATCGGCGCCGCGACGAGATGCCCCTGCACCAGGCCGCAGCCGTGTGCCGCCAGCCAGGCCAGCTGTTCGGCCGTCTCGACCCCTTCGGCGACCACGTCGAGCTCCAGCCCGCGTGCCATGCGGATGATGGCGTCGGTGATCGCTGCCGAGCGGCGTTCGGCCGGCAAGTCCTGGATGAACGAGCGGTCGATCTTGAGCCGGTCCACCGCCAGGTCCTTCAGGCGTGCGAGCGAGGTGTAGCCGGTGCCGAAGTCGTCGACCGCGATGCGCACACCACAGGCGCGCAGGCGCTCGAGCGTGCCGCGCACAGCGGCGAGGTCGTCCATCAGCATGCGCTCGGTGAGTTCGAGTTCGAGCCAGCTGCCGTCGGCGCCATGTTCGCGCAGCGCATGCTCGACCAGATCGACGAAGCCGTTGGCCTGGAACTGCATCGTCGACAGGTTCACCCCGACACGTGCGGTCGTGATGCCGCGGCGGCGCCAGTCGAGCGCGTGGCGCAGTGACTGGCTCAGGACCCAGTGGCCGATGCCCAGCATCAGGCGCCGTTCTTCGGCCACCGGGAGAAAGTCGTTCGGTCCCAGCAGCCCGCGCACCGGGTGCTGCCATCGCACAAGGGCTTCGTAGCCCCCCACGTCGCCGTCGTAGAGGCGGACCTGGGGCTGGAAGTAGAGGACAAACTGCCCGTGCAGCAGCGCCTGCGCGAGTTCGCTCTCCATCACGAGCGCCTCGTAGGCGGCGCGCGCCATCGCGGGCTCGAAGAACAGGCACTGTGCCCGGCCGCGCGCCTTGGCGTGGTACATCGCGGTGTCGGCGTGTTTGAGCAGCTCGGCCGGGGTTTCGCCGTCCTGCGGGTAGAGCGCGACGCCGATCGAGGGCGTGACCGAGATCTCGCGCCCGTCGACGTCAATCGGCGCCTCAATCACGCCGAGCAGCTTGTCGGCCACGTCCTGGATATCGGCGCGGCGCTGTTCGCCGCCGAGCAGGACGACAAACTCGTCGCCCGCGAAACGCGCCACGAAGTCGGTCGAGCGCAGCGTGCCGGTGATGCGGCGCGCGACCGCCTGCAGCAACTGGTCGCCGGCCAGGTGGCCGAGCGAGTCGTTGACACGCTTGAAGTGGTCGATGTCGACGAAGAGCAGCGCCAGCGTGCCGCCGGCCGCCGCCGCGCGCACCGTGGCCGCCTGCACCCGCTCCAGGAACGCGGCGCGGTTGGGCAGCCCGGTGAGTGCGTCGTGATGCGCCAGGTGGTGGATGTGCGCGAGCGTGGCATGGCGGTCACGCAGATCGCGCACGATCGTCATGCGCAGGTGTTCCCCCTGGTAGGGCATCACGCGCCCGATGAATTCGACCGGGATCTGCGTTCCGTCCTTGTGCACCACCACCGACTCGGAACGCATGTCGATGCCGGAAGCAATCGCTGCACGGACCCGCTCGTGTTCGGCCGCGGCGACAAAATCGAGTGTCGATCGCCCGAGCACCTCGTCCGCGGTGTAACCGAGCAACTGCAGCAGCGCCGGATTGACATCGGTGATGTCGCCATGTCTGTGGAACACGATGCCCTCGACACTCGCCTGCATGAACCTGGCCAGCCGCTCTTCGCTCTCGCGCAGCGCGTCTTCGGCCCTGCGATGCTTGCTGATGTCCGAGAGGAGGACGAAGGCGCCGACGGCGCTGCCCTCGCGGTCGAGGTGCGGCAGCAGATGTGCTTCGATCCAGCGCTGGCTGCCGTCGGCGGCGGTGAGCTGGCGCTCGTAGCTGACGCTCGTCTTCTGCGCCAGCACGTAGTCGACCTGCGGCTGGATCCGGCGCGCGGCCTCTTCACCGATCACCTGTGCGACGGTGAGCCCGAGGATCGAGTGTTCGTCGTGGCCGAAGGTCTCGGCGTAACGCTTGTTGGCATAACGGCAGCGGTTGCCGGCGGCGTCGAAGTAGGCGATCAGGACCGGCACGTTGTTGGCGACGAGCCGGAACTGCTCGATCTCGCCGCGCGCCGCCAGCTCGCCGACTCGGCTCGTGGTGACGTCGACCAGGACCGCGATGAACTCCGCGCGATCGGCCTGCCAGCGCGCGCTTAACTCGACCCAGGCCTTGCTGCCGTCGGCACGCATCAGGCGGATCGGCAGGTCGACGTCGTGCCGTGACGCCAGCGCCGACAGCAGTGCCGGCCGGGTGTCGAGCGGGATCGCCGCGAGCCAGCCCAGGTTCCGGGCCTCGTGCACCGGGAGGGCGGTCAGGCGCTCGAAGCCCTCGTTCGCCCACAGCACCTGGCCGTCGGGCGCGATGACCAGGGCGGCCACCGGCAGCCGGTCGGCCAGCGCGGATTCGTGGCGCGGGGCTTTTTCAGCCATGCGCAACGCGCGGCGGGAGCGACTCCATGGTGTGTGCCGCCAGACAAAGGTCTTCCCAGGCCCGCGCCTTGTCCGCCAGGTTGCGCAACAGGTAGGCCGGGTGGTAGGTGACGATCGTGGGCACGCCCTCGTAGGCGTGGACACGGCCACGCAGGCGGCCGATCGCCTCGTCGGTGCGCAGCAGCGCCTGCACCGCGAAGCGTCCCATCGCCAGGATGACTCGCGGCTGCAGGAGCTGGATCTGGCGTTGCAGGAAGGGCTCGCACTGCAACAGTTCCTCGCGCTCGGGGTTGCGGTTGCGCGGCGGCCGGCACTTCAGCGTGTTGGCGATGTAGACCTGCTGCGCGGGGTCGAGTGGTGGCGATCCGTCGGCGGCCGTCACGGCGCGGGTGACGCCGATCGACCGCAGCATGTTGTCGAGCAGTTGACCGGCGGCACCGACGAAAGGCTCGCCGTGCAGGTCTTCCTGCTCGCCCGGCGCTTCGCCCACGACCATCCACTGGGCCTGCAGGTGGCCGACGCCGAAGACCGTCTGACGGCGGCTTTCGCACAGGCTGCAGGCGCGGCAATCCGCCACCGCGGCGCGCAACGTGTCCCAGCCCATCGAAGCCACACCCGATGCGGCGGCGGGCCGGGGCGGCACGACGGCCGCGTCGATGACCGCCGGCGCGCGCACGTTAAGCTCGGGAAGCGCGGGCACGGCCGCGCCTTGCGCCGCAATCGCGGCAATAGGTACAGGCCCGGGCCGCGGCGCACCGACGGGAGCCGCCGGCTGCCAGACCGGCACGCCGATTTCGCGCAGCATCGCGCGCTGGCGTTCATCCAGCGCCAAGGCCGCTCCCTTGATCATCGCCGCGGGCGAGCGCCTGGGCCGGAAGGCACATCACGACCGCGTCCTCGCGCAGCAGCCCGGGCGCCGGGTAGTAGCCGCGCCGGATGCCGCTGGCGACGAAGCCGCGCTTGCGGTACATCTGCTGCGCGCGCTCGTTGCCAGCGCGCACTTCGAGCCACAGGGTGCCGAGGCCGTGCTGGAGCGCCGCGGCCTCGACCGCGGCGAGCAGTCGCCAGCCGTGGCCGCGGCCCTGCCAGGCAGGCGCCACGGTCAGGTTGAGCAGATGCAGTTCGTCGACGCCGGGCATCGCGACGTAGTAGCCGAGGACTTCGCCGCCCGCGTCCTGCAGCATCTGCGCGAGGTAGCCTGCGGCGAGCGAGTCGACGAGGTTGCCACGTGTCCAGGGAAAGGCATAGGCCTGGGTTTCGATCGCCATCACCTGGTGCAGGTCGGCGACCGTCATCGGCGCCAGCACGAGCGGTTGCACGACGAGCACGGCGCTCATAAGGCAACCTTCAGCGCTGCGCGCTCGTGTGTCGTCAGCGCGACCTTGTCGCGCAGGTAGAGCGGCAGGGCCTGGGCCGCGGGGACGCCGGCGCCGTCGGCGTACAGCATCTGCGCCAGACGAAGCAGCGCGCGGGCGCGGTCCGCCGCCGGCGCCAGAGCGGATGCCGCTGCAATGCAAAAGGGCGCCGGCAGCAGCGGCAGGCCGTTGCCCGCGAGCACTGCAGGAGCGCCGGCGCCCCAGAGCGCCATAAGTTTCTCGGGGCGACAGAGCATCGACGCGCACAAGACGCGCCAGCGGCTGCCCTCCCAGTGGTAACGCGCGGCGTACAACTCGCCCATGCGGGCGTCCATCGCGACGCCGATGTCGAGTCCGGCAGCCTCGCCGTGCTGCGACCGTGCATCTTCGGCCACGATGAGCAGGCTGTCGATCGGCAGCACCGGGCGCCCGACTCCGAAGGCGAGGCCCTGGGCCACCGCGCACGCGGTGCGCAGACCGGTGAAAGCGCCCGGACCCGCGCCGAAGGCGATCGCATCGAGGTCCGACAGCGCCAGCGCCTGCTCGCGCAGCAACGAACGCACGGTGGGCAGCAGGGTCGCCGAAGCGAGCGCGCCGCCCGGGCCGTTCCAGGCGCTGGTGCCACGGGCCGACTGCAGTGCGACCGCCATCGACTCGGTCGAGGTGTCAAACGCGAGCAGCGTGGCGGTCATGCGAGCGAGTTTAGCCATGCGATCATCCTCGGATGCCTCTTCGATCACCTGCTGCACCGGGCGCCGACGCCGGGCCGGTGCGCCGCCTTTTGGCCACCACAGTGCTGGCCGTCAGCGCCTCCACCACGACTGGGGTGAGCGCACAAACAGGCGAGCTGCCGCCCGAGGTGAAGGCCGCCTTGCAGCGTGCGCGGGTCCCTGAAGAAGCGCTCAGCGTGACCGTGCAGGAGCTCGGCAGCGCTCGCAGCGTGCTGGCGCTGAACCCGCGTGAGCCCGTGAACCCGGCGTCTCTGGTGAAGCTGGTGACCACTTACGCTGCGCTGGATCAGCTTGGCCCCGCATGGACCTGGGCCACGCCCGTCTGGCTGCTCGGCAACGTGCGCGACGGTGTGCTCGAAGGCGACCTCGTGATCAAGGGCCAGGGCGACCCGAAACTGGTGCTCGAGCGCCTGTGGCTGCTGCTGCGCCGGGTGCAGCAGCTGGGCGTGCGCGACATCCGCGGCGACATCGTGCTCGACCACAGCGCCTTTGCCCCCGCCGAGGGGGCGGCGACCGACTTCGACGGCGACGCGACCCGGCCCTACAACGTGCAGCCCGACGCACTGATGCTGAACTACAAGGCAGTGACGTACAGCTTCGTCCCCGAGCCGGGGCGCAGCGTGGCGCGGGTCATCGCCGATCCAGACTTGGCTGGCGGGCCGCCCGATCGCACGGTGCCACTGACTTCGGGCCCCTGCAACGACTGGCGCGCGGCCCTGAAAGTGATGCCGGGCGATGGCGGCTACCGTTTCACCGGGGTCTATCCGGTCGTCTGCGGCGAGATGAACTGGCCGCTCGCGGACCCCGATGCGGCGAGCTACAACGCGCGCCTGATCGCGCTGCTGTGGCGCGAGCTCGGCGGGCGCCTGGGCGGCAGCGTGCGGGCCGGCACCAGCCCCACCGGCTTGACGCCGAGCTTCGAGCATCGCTCGCCGGCCTTGAGCGAGACGGTGCGCGACATCAACAAGTTCAGCAACAACGTGATGGCGCAGCAGCTTTTCCTGACGCTGGCGCTGGTACGGCAGCCCGCCGCGCCCGCCAGCGCCGAGGGCGCTCGCGACGCGCTGCGGCGCTGGGCCGCCGAGCGCCTGGGCGACACGCCCGCGGAGCTGGTGCTCGACAACGGCTCCGGGCTGTCACGCCAGACCCGTGTCAGCGCGCAATGGCTGGCGCGCCTGCTGCAACACGCCGGGGCGAGCGCGGTGATGTCCGAACTGATGAGCTCATTGCCCGTGAACGGCCTGGACGGCACTATGCGCCGCTCGCGCGCGTCGGCCGGCCGCGCCCACCTGAAAACCGGCTCGCTGCGCGACGTGGCCGGCGTCGCCGGTTATGTGCTGGCAGACAGCGGCCGGCGTTATGTGCTGGTCGCGATCATCAACCATTCCAATGCCAACCAAGCCCGCCCGGCGCTCGACGCGCTGGTGCAGTGGGCGATCCGCGACGCCCCGTCTCAGGTTGTTCGCCGAGCACCCGCGTCCTCCCCGCCATGATTCAAGGTGTGCCCATGAGTGACTTGATCGGCTATGCCGCCGCCACGTTGACCACCGCGTCGTTCGTCCCGCAGGCCCTGCTGACCCTGCGCACACGCAACGTCAGCGGTATCTCGCTCGGCATGTACAGCGCCTTCACGCTCGGCACCGGGCTGTGGCTGCTCTACGGGCTGCAGCTCAGGGAGTGGCCGATCGTGGTGGCCAATGCGCTCACGCTCGGCCTGGCCTCGGTGATCCTGGTCACCAAGCTCAGCATCGACTGGCGCGCGGCGCGCCGCCCGGCTTAGAACGGGTTGTCGCGCGCGCGGTTCGCGGCGAGGTCGCCGAGGCCGCGATGGGCACGCGACGCGATCCACAGATCGTCGGCCCAGAGCCAGGTGTCGGTGGTTGCGCCCGTGACCAGCGTTTCACTCGTGCAGTTCGGCAACGCGACGTTGCAGGCTGCGGTGCTGACGTTGTCGAGCCCGTAGTCGTCGGGAAACCTGACCGCCGCGCTGATCCACTCGTCGCCCGACACGAGGCCGACAAAACGGCCGTCGTTGAGGAAGGTCACACGCACGCGGCCGTTGAGCTCGTTGGACAGCTTGGTCAGCAACTTGGCGCCGTCACTGCCCTGCGCCCGGCCGTAGGGTGTGGTGCCGAGATCGGGCGTCGTCGAGACGATGACCTTGGCGCCCAGTTCGACCAGCCGGTTGATCTGCTCGCCGATGCGAACACCACGCCGGCGCGCCTCTGCGACCGCGGCGTCGGTCGAGCCGCCGGTGTAGCTCTCGAAGATCTCCTTGATGTCGTTCGAGCCGATGAGCACGGTGGCGAGATCGCGGTCCTTGAAACCGCCGGCGCCGACCTGGGCATTGATCTGTGCCACCAGGTCGGCGGCCTTGGCACCGGGTGCCGCACGGCTGAACGCCATCTGCTCGCCGGTGCCCTCCGGGCATTCGGCAAAGCCGAAGTCGTAGATCGCGGCCACGTACTGGATCCAGATCCGGTTCTCATCGCAGTCGATCGCATCGGTCTCGTCGTTGAGGCCGTTGGTCGTGTACTTGCGACCGTCGGGGGTGAAAGCGCTCATCTCGTCGCCGAAGGCGAAATAGCGCTTGGCGACGAAGGGCTCGATCTGCTGGGTCTCCCCCCCGCACGACGCGAGCACGAGCAAGGCCGCGAGGCCAAGGACAAGACGGTGGGCCAGGGTGGACATCGGCGGGCGGGACAGGTTCGGTGTCATGGAAGCGTGGTGGTTGGTACTTGCCGCTGCGGGCTCAGCGAACCGAAGCGCGCTGAAGGCGGTCGCGAACGCCGTCCCATTCAGGGCCCGAAGGCGGCGTCTCGACCCAGATCTGGGTCACGCCGCAGGCATCGAATTGGCGCAGCGCCGCGAAGAGTTCGTGCGCCGCCTGGGCGGCGTTGTCGGGCATCGGCTGGAAAACGACCCCGGGCACGAGCCCGGGCATCAGACGGGAATATACGCCGACCCGCTGCGGACCCGACTCGCGCACTGCCGCTTCGACCGCTGCCGGCAACTGGGTGGGCGCGGCGAGGTGCAACGCCGCGCCCGGCGCGTAGTGGCTTTCGAGCGAACCCGGGGCGCGCGGGGAATCGGCGTCGCGCTCGCGCAGCGCCTGGCCGAGCACCTGTTCTAGCAGGCGGCGGTGGAGTGTGCCCGGCCGCAGCAGCGCGGGCGGCTCGGCGGTGCAATCGATGATGGTCGACTCGATGCCTTCACGGCAGGCACCCCCGTCCAGCACCGGCAAGCCGGGGCCGAACTCGTGGGCTACGTGCGCCGCCGTGGTCGGACTGACGCGGCCGAAGCGGTTCGCGCTCGGCGCCGCGACGCCCGGTACCCCGAGCGCCGCCGCGGCCCGT
>DATDER010000166.1:0-5305 GCA_036523095.1 Rubrivivax sp. | reverse complement strand
GGGAACCAGGCCATCAGCAGGCCGAGCGGGATGCCGACTGCGACGGCGATCAGGAAGCCCATGCCGAAACGCTGGAAGCTCGACAGCAGGTGCTCGAACAGCGTGTAGCCGGCGAAGGGCTCGACCACGAGCTGCGCAAAACGCCGAACCACATCCCACGGTGCGGGCAGGAAGTCGCGCGAGGTCATCCCCGACAAGGCGGCAGCCGACCAGAAGGCGAGGAAACCCGCCGCACCGAGGAGGGTGAGCGTGGCCACACGCGCCGCGGGCAGACGGGGCTGCAGCATCAGCGGGCCTTCCAAGGCATCAGGCGCCGCTCGAGCCACGTCAGGCCGAGCGTCATCAGCCAGCCGCACAGTGCGACGCTGACCATGCCGACCACGATCATCGCCGGGTAGATGTCCTGCGCGGCCTGGTTCAGGATCTGGCCCAGCCCGGCGATGGCACCCACGAGTTCGGCCGCGACCAGCGTGGTCCACGAGGCCTGCAGCGACAGGCGCAAGCCGGTGAAGATGCTCGGCAGCGCGCCCGGTACCAGCACCTCGCGCCAGTAGCGCCAGCCGCGCACATCGAGCATCGCCGCGGCCTCGAAGACGGGCAAGTCGATCTGGCGCACGCCGGCAAAGCTGTTGATCACCGAAGGCACGAAGGCGGCGAAGAAGATGACCATCATCTTGGCCGCGTCACCGAGCCCGAGCCAGACGATGGCCAGCGGGATCCACGCCAGCGGCGGGATCGGCCGCAGCAGCAGGAACACCGGGTTGACAAGCGCTTCCACGGTTCGGCTGGCCCCCATCGCCAGCCCGAGCACGACACCCACGCTCGAAGCCACCAGGAACCCCATCGTCACCAGCAGCACGCTGCGCATCACATGCTCGTGGAGACGACCGTTGCTGTAGCCCTCGATCACGATCTGCCGCAACGCCGCGCCCACTTCGGCCGGCGCCGGGAATCGCGCGGGCGAGATCAGGCCCGAGACGGCCGTCAGCAGGTGCCAAACCAGCAGCACCGCAAGCAGGCCGCCGGCGGCGCCGGCAAGCGGCTTGAGCAGCGCCCCGAGGCTGAATCCGGGCGCCCCCTGCGGGCTTGTAATCGATTTCAGCATGAGGCCATGATCTTGATTCCACCCTGTCCCGTCAAGCCACAATGGATCGGTAATTTCCCGGGTCTGTGGCCCACCGACAGCGGGCGGGCGCCGTGGAAGCGATTACATTCGTTGCCATGAACTCCAAGGACGCCGTGCTCCCCAGCATCCAGGACGTGGCTACCGCCGCGGGCGTGTCGACGGCCACGGTGTCGCGGGTGTTGAACCGTCCCGGCGCCGTCCGCGAAGCCCTGCGTGGGCGTGTGGTCGAGGCGGTTTCACGCCTGGGCTACGTGCCGCATGCCGGGGCGCGTGCGCTCAAGCTGCAGCGCAGCGGCACCGTCGGCGCGATCTTCCCGACGATCGACAACGCGATCTTCGCCAAGGCGATCGACGCGCTGCAGCAGCGCCTGGCCGACGCCGGGCTGCAGTTGCTCATCGCGACCAGCAACTACGACCTCGAAACCGAGACGCGCCAGGCGATGAACCTGGTCACACGCGGGGCCGACGCGCTGGTGCTGTGCGGCGTCGGCCAGAGTCCGGCACTGCTGCACTTCCTGCACCAGCGCGAGCTGCCCACCGTGCATGCGATGACCTGGCCCGCCCCGGCCGGCGTGGTCTGCGTGGGCTTCGACAACGCCCGCGCGATCGGCCAGGCGGTGCGTTACCTGCTCGACCTGGGGCACCGGCGCATCGCGATGCTGGCCGGCATCGTGTACGACAACGACCGCGCCGCGGCGCGTGTGGCCGGGGTTCAGCAGGCCCTGGCCAAAGCCGGACTGGAATTGCCTGCGCAGCACCTGGTGCAACGCAAGTACGGGCTGGCCGAAGCGCGCGACGGCTTTCGAACGCTCATGGCCACCAGTCCTGCGCCCACCGCCGTGCTGTGCGGCAACGACGTGCTCGCCTTCGGCGCGCTGCTCGAGGCGCGCCGGATGGGCATCGCGGTGCCGCAGGCGCTGTCGGTGGTCGGCTTCGACGACCTGGAAATGGCGCGCCACATCCAGCCTGCACTGACCACCCTGCATGTGCCCACGCAGCAGCTTTGGCACACGGTGGCCGATCGGCTCGTGGCGGCGATCGAGCAGCGGCCGGTGGCCGAGGCGACGGAGGTCGAAGTCGAGCTCGTCGTGCGCGAATCCACCGGCCCCGCGCCGCGCGTGTAGCGGGTAACGGGCCGCTCGCTTCAGGCGAGCGACGCCGGGTCCACGTTGGCACCGCAAATCACGAGCGCGACCCGCTCGTGCGGTTCGGGAACGACCACGCCCGACCACAGCGCCGCCAGCGGCAGGGCTGCGGCCGGCTCGACCGCGAGCCGCAGGTCGCGCCACAGGCGCAACTGGGCACTGCGGATGGCCTCGTCGCCCAGCAGCTGCGACGCGGCCACGTGGCGCTGGCTCACTTCCCAGGCGATGGCACCGATGCGCCGTGCGCCGAGCGAGTCGGCAGCGAGGCCCGACACCGCCACGTCGACTGGCGCGCCGGCGCCACGCGCGGCGTGGAGGGTGGGCGCGAGGGCGGGCTCCAGCGCCTCGACCCGCGAGCGGCTCTCGAACCACGCCGCCACACCCGCGATGAGGCCGCCGCCGCCGACGCTGACGAGCACGCGGTGGGGCAAACCGGCATCGGCTTCGATCTCCGCCGCCAGCGTGCCGGCGCCGGCCACGACCTCGAACTGATCGTAGGCGTGCATCAGCAGCGCGCCGCTCTCGGCCTGGCGCAGCAGGCAGGCGGCGAGCGCGTCCTGGTACACCGCGCCGGCCACGACCACCTGCGCACCCAGTGCCACGAGCGCGGCGCGCTTGGCCGGGCTCGACACCTCGGGCAGGTAGACCTCGCAGGGCACCCCTAGCGCGCGCGCGGCCGTCGCCACCGCGATGCCCGCGTTGCCCCCCGAGGCGACCACGACCCCCGCTGGAGGGATCGGCAGCGACCTCATGCGGTTGAACATGCCACGCGCCTTGAAGCTGCCGCTGACCTGGAGTTGCTCGAGCTTGAGCCAGACCTCGGCCACGTCGATGCCGAGCGCCGCGCCCGGCAGCCGCCACAGCGGCGTGCGGCGCACGTCGACGGCGATGCGCTCGTGGGCCTGACGGATAGCCTCACGATCGGGCAGCGGTGCATGTTGCAGACTCATCGCCGGATCGTAGCGGCTACATTGCAGCGCATGGACGCACCCACCCAGCCCTCGACCGCAGCGCTGGAGTGGGCCCAGCGGCTGATGCGCTTCAACACCGTCAGCGACCAGTCCAACCTGGCGTTGGTCGAGTGCATCGCCGACCACCTGCGCACGCTCGGCGTCAAGCCCCGCTTGACCTACGACGAGGGCCGGCGCAAGGCCAACCTCTTTGCCACGCTGGGCGAAGGCAAGCCGAACGGCGTGATCCTCTCCGGCCACACCGACACCGTGCCCTGGGACGGGCAGGACTGGGCTTTCGACCCGCTCGGCGCCACCCTGCAGGACGGCCGGCTCTACGGTCGCGGCAGCGCCGACATGAAAGGTTTCATCGGCCTGGCGGTGGCGCAAGCGAGGGCCTACCTCGAAGCCGACCTGCCCTTCGCGCTGCACTACGCCTTCAGCCACGACGAAGAAACGGGCTGCCACGGCGTGCGCCACCTCATCGCCGACCTGAAGGACGCCGCCATCGCACCCCGCCTGTGCATCGTCGGTGAGCCCACCGGCATGGTGCCGGCCACCGCGCACAAGGGCGTGTACCGCTGGCGTTGCTGCATCAAGGGCAAGGCGGCGCACTCGTCGCTCACGCCGCAGGCCGTGAACGCGATCGAAGCCGGGGCACGGCTGGTGGCACACATCGCCGACATGGCCGACCGCTGGCGCGACCACGGCCCGCACCAGCCCGGCTTCGACGTGCCCTACTCCACCGCTGCTGTGGGCATGATGCAGGGCGGCGTGGCCGACAACATCGTGCCCGAGGACTGCCACTTCCACTACGAGTTCCGCAACCTCCCCGGGAGCGACATCGACACGATGCAGCGCGCCGTAACCGGCCACGCGGCGCGACTGGAGCCGGCGATGAAGGCGGTGCACGCCGCGGCGGGGATCCGGTTCGAGCCGATCGCCGCCGTTCCCGCATTCCTGGCGCGCCCCGACGAGCCCGCCCTCCAGTTGGCGCAGCGGCTCGCCGGCACCGAAAGCAGCACGCTCGTGGCCTTCGGCACCGAGGCCGGCCTGTTCCAGGGTGCCGGCATCTCGACCGTGGTCTGCGGGCCCGGTCACATCGCGCAAGCGCACCAGGCCGACGAGTACGTGAGCCTGGCGCAACTGGTGGCCTGCGAGCGCTTTCTGGAGCGGCTGCGTCCCAATTGACGCACGAACGAGAAGTGCAGCGGCCCGCCGGCGGGGTCACAATGGCCCCGTCACTCGACCCGGGAGCACACGATGGCCCACGCATTCCAGAGCACCCTCAAGACCTTCAGCACCGCGTCGGGTGCACAAGGCAGTTTCTTCTCGCTGCCCGCACTCGCGAAGACCCACCCCGACGTCAGCCGCCTGCCGGTGTCGCTGCGCATCGTGCTGGAATCGGTGCTGCGCAACTGCGACGGCCAGAAGGTCACTGCAGACCATGTGCACAAGCTCGCAGCCTGGAAGCCGCATGCCGAGCGTGTCGACGAGATCCCGTTCGTGGTCGCGCGGGTGGTGCTGCAGGACTTCACCGGCGTGCCGCTGCTGGCCGACCTGGCCGCGATGCGCAACGTGGCCGCGAGGATGGACCTCGACCCCAAGCGCATCGAGCCGCTGGTGCCGGTCGACCTGGTGGTCGACCACTCGGTGATGGTCGACCACTTCGGCAGCCCGCAGTCACTCGACCTGAACATGAAGCTCGAGTTCAGCCGCAACCAGGAGCGTTACCAGTTCATGAAGTGGGGCATGGACGCCTTCGACACCTTCGGTGTCGTGCCGCCCGGCTTCGGCATCGTGCACCAGGTGAACCTGGAATACCTGGCGCGGGGCGTGCACAAGACGCCCGCCGCGAAGTCGGCGTCCGGTAAGTCGTCGAGCGTCTACTACCCCGATTCGCTTGTCGGCACCGACAGCCACACGACGATGATCAACGGCATCGGCGTCGTCGGCTGGGGCGTCGGCGGCATCGAGGCCGAAGCCGCGATGCTGGGCCTGCCGGTCTACATGCTCGAGCCCGACGTGGTCGGCTTCGAGCTCAGCGGCCAGTTGCGCGAAGGGGTCACTGCGACCGACCTCGT
>DATDER010000165.1:0-2858 GCA_036523095.1 Rubrivivax sp. | reverse complement strand
CGGAATGCCTGCGCCGAGGCGACTTCGCGTGTAGTCGAGCAGATCGTCGATGAGACGTCGCATATCCCCGATGGCACGGTCGACGCGCGCGGACGCTTGATGCCGCAAGTCTGGGGACAAGCTGGCCGCCGCGAGCACCCGGTTGGACATCGCGATGACCGCGAGAGGGCCCCTCAAATCGTGGCCGAGTACACCCAGGAACATGTCCCTGGAAGCAACCACGTTTGCTGCGTAGCGTTCTACGCTACATCCGCGATGCGGGGATGCGGTACGGGTGGGGCTTCGCCAGATGGTGCTCGTCGTGCCGTGGTGGTGAACCTGTGCCAACCACTCGCCGGCACCCTCACTGCTGCGGTCGTGGCCGGCGGCCTGCTCCGGCTGGACCGGGCACAGGGCGCCGGCTGAGCGGCGCTAGCCACGCCGCCTCAGCGCATCGCCTGCCCGGCATGATCACGCGGACGAACCGTGACGTTGAGCGGCGGCGTGGACAGCCGTGCGGACGTGCCCTTCGCCGCCGTTATGCGCCCGAGGGAGCCTGCCTCGAGCGCCTGCTTCAGCCGCGGATAGCTGGCGACGAAAGCCGTTGCCGCAGCCAGCATTCCGGCCATCGCCCACAGGCCTTCGCGGCGCCCGCTGCCGGCTGCCGCTGCTGCCGTGCCGGGGCAGTAGCCGGACAGTGCCATCCCGGCGCCGAAGAGCACCGCGCCGCCGACAAGGCCGACCGGGTTCAGCGGCTTGGGCTCGTCGGTCGCCAGACCGCGCCGGTGCAGCCAGCGGTGGCCCAACGCGCCGACGGCGACGGCCGTGCCCATCGTCTTGGCGACCCGCGAGTCGTCGCCAGTCAACTGGCCGACGATGGTTCTGGAGTCGGCCAGGCGGCCGCGCTGCAGCAGCGCGCCGAATAGCACGCCGGTCGTCAGCCCGAGCAAGTTACGCGTGCCTTCGTTCATTTCAGCCATCACAGGTCTCCGCCATGTTGCCGGTTGCCCGTGCGCGCCGCGCCAGCAGGGAGCCCACCGCGAACATCAGCGGCGTGAACAGCCAGCTCGAGCCGGAGCCCTGGGCCGTGCCCGACAGCCCGTGCCCGCTGGTGCAGCCGTCGGCCATGCGGGCGCCGAACATCAGCATCGCGCCGCCGGCCGCACTGGCCAGTGGAGAGCGCAGCGGCGGGCTCTCGGGCGAAGCGTCGGGCCTATCAGCGTCGCGCCCGCCCGCCGCGCGCGCGGCAGCCATGCCGCCGAGCATCGTGCCGAGCACCAGCCACGACTCCCAGTTGAACTTGGGCGCCTCCTTCTTGGCCTTGACGTAGTCGTTCATGTGCACGGCGTCAGGGGCGAGCTTGCGCGCCGCCAGCGCGGCGGAGCTCTCGTAGGCGCCGCTAACACCGATGCCCTTCTTGAAGGCCGCGAACGCGCCGATATTCAACAAGCCGATGGCGGCCCCGATGAGGTAGGGCGACGGGCCGCCATCGGTGACGGTGCCGGGGGCGGACGGGTGGCGATGGGTGTTCATTGGCGGGGCCCTTCCACGTCCGGCGTGGTCACTGAATCGGCAGCCGCGCCGAATTCCATGCGCCGCTGCAGGCGCTTCCAGGCGTCCGTGCCACCGAGCAGGTTGCGCACGTCCTGGGCGCCGCGGCGCAGCAGCATGCTGGCAGCCAGGCTCGCGCGGTGGCCTACGCCGCAGGTGACGACCAGCGGCGCCTGCGGGTCGAACGTCGGGAGCAGTCGGTCCAACTGCTCTTCGACGTAGCCGACATACAGGTGCGAGGCGCCGGGGATGCGGCCCTCGGTCTCGAATTCGCGGTCGTCGCGCACGTCCAGCACGCGCAGCCCGCGCGAGTCGGGGCTTTCGTCGATGGCGGCGGGCCCGACGGTGCCGATGCCGGCCATCGGCAGGCCGTGGTCGCGCCAGGCCTCGAAGCCGCCGGCCAGCACGCCTTCGACGTGGTCGAGGCCGACGCGGCCCAACGCCTTCACTGCGTCGCCCAGGGTCTTGTCCGCGTGGTCGAGCACCAGGTAGATGGGGGACCCGGCCTTGGCGACCCAGCCGGCAAAGACGGGCAGGCCCTCCGCCCAGATGCTGTACGAGCCTGGCACATGCCCGCCGGCGAAGGCCTCTGGCAGTCGCAGGTCGAACACGACGCCGCGGCGGGACTCGGCATGGAAGTCCTTGGGCTGCAGCACTCGCACGGCGCTGGGTGAAAGGGGCGGCCCCATGCCGCCGGCGGTGTTCACCTGCTCCATGTGGCGGAAGTAGGGCGGGCGCGGGATGCGTTCATCCAGCTTGCCCTGCACGAAAGCCTCCCGCGAACGGACGAACACCGGGTTGTAGCGGCGCTCCAGCCCGAGGGTCGAATCGTCGCGCTCGGCGATGTTGCCGCCGCAGACCGAGCCGGCGCCATGCGCGGGCAGGATGATCGCCTGGTCGCCCAGGGGCAGCAGCTTGGCGTGCACGGCGTCGTAGAGCTGGCCGGCGTGCTCGCCGGTCTGCAAGGGGTCCGTGAGGTCGGTGCGGCCAGCGTCACCGATGAACAGCGTGTCTCCGGTGAAGACGGCCCATGCTTGGTCCGGCACATCTTCGAGGTAGACCGCATAGCACATGCTCTCGGGTGTGTGCCCAGGAGTGTGCAGCGCAACCAGGCGGATACCCTTTGCGAGCTCGAAGGCCTCGCCATCGTCCAGCCGGATGTCGCCATGACCGAAGGCCTTGTGGCGCCCGTTGATGATCTTGGCGCTGCACTGGCGCGCCAACTCGGCCGAGCCCATCACAAAGTCTTCCTGGCGGTGGGTCTCGATGGCGTACTTGATCGTCAGCTTGTGCTTGCGCGCGAGCGTCAGGTACTCGTCGATGTCGCG
>DATDER010000164.1:0-2082 GCA_036523095.1 Rubrivivax sp. | reverse complement strand
GCAGTGACTGGCTCGGCGACCAGGACGCGATCGAGTTCATGTGCCGCGAGGCGCCGAACGTCGTCTACGAGCTCGAGCACTTCGGCATGCCTTTCGACCGCAACCCGGACGGCACGATCTACCAACGCCCCTTCGGCGGCCACACCGCGAACTACGGTGAAAAGCCGGTGCAACGCGCCTGCGCAGCGGCCGACCGCACAGGCCACGCGATGCTGCACACGCTGTACCAGCAGAACGTGAAGGCGCGCACCAACTTCTTCGTCGAGTGGATGGCACTGGACCTGATCCGCGACGCCGACGGCGACGTGCTCGGTGTCACCGCGCTCGAGATGGAGACCGGCGAGGTCCACATCTTCGAGGCCAAGACGACACTCTTCGCCACCGGCGGCGCCGGGCGCATCTACGCCGCGAGCACGAATGCCTTCATCAATACAGGCGACGGCCTGGGCATGGCGGCGCGCGCGGGCATCCCCCTCGAGGACATGGAGTTCTGGCAGTTCCATCCCACGGGGGTGCACAACGCCGGCGTGCTGCTGACCGAAGGCTGCCGCGGCGAGGGCGCGATCCTGCGCAACTCGGTCGGCGAGCGTTTCATGGAGCGCTACGCGCCGACGTTGAAAGACCTCGCGCCGCGCGACTTCGTCTCGCGCTGCATGGACCAGGAGATCAAGGAAGGGCGCGGCTGCGGGCCGAACAAGGACTACATCCAGCTCGACATGACGCACCTGGGCGCCGAGACGATCATGAAGCGGCTGCCGAGCGTGTTCGAGATCGGCCACAACTTCGCCAACGTCGACATCACGAAGGAGCCGATTCCCGTCGTACCGACGATCCACTACCAGATGGGCGGCATCCCGACCAACATCCACGGCCAGGTCGTCGCGCCGAAAGACGGTGATCCGAACAGCGTCGTCAACGGTTTCTACGCCGTGGGCGAATGTGCCTGCGTCAGCGTGCACGGCGCCAACCGGCTCGGCACCAATTCGCTGCTCGACCTGCTCGTCTTCGGCCGGGCGGCCGGGCTGCACATCGTCGATCACGTGGGCAAGACCAAGGCCCACAAGGCGTTGCCGGCGGATGCCGCCGATGCCTCGCTCGCGCGCCTGGCACGGCTCGACGGCAGCGCCGAAGGCGAGTACGCGCAGGACGTGGCGAACGACATCCGCAACACGATGCAGTTGCACGCAGGTGTGTTCCGCACCCAGGCGAGCATGGATGAAGGCGTTACCAAGATCGCCGCGCTGGCCGAGCGCGTGAAGGCCATCGGCCTGAAGGACAAGAGCCAGGTCTTCAACACCGCGCGCATCGAAGCGCTGGAAGTCGAGAACCTGATCGAGGCCGCCCGCGCGACGATCGTCTCGGCCGCGGCGCGGCACGAAAGCCGCGGCGCCCACACGGTGAACGACTACGCCGACAGCCCCGAATTCCCGCTCGGGCGCAACGACGCGCAGTGGATGAAACACACGCTGTGGTATTCCGAAGGCGACCGCCTGGACTACAAGCCCGTGAAGCTGAA
The DNA here is from genome assembly GCA_036523095.1 of Rubrivivax sp. Lineage (GTDB taxonomy): Bacteria > Pseudomonadota > Gammaproteobacteria > Burkholderiales > Burkholderiaceae_C > Rubrivivax. The sequence goes on along the minus strand of DATDER010000164.1, from coordinate 566 downwards.
GCCGCTGACGGTGGAGAGTGTTCCACCCAAGGTCCGCACCTTCTGAAGACAGCCACCATGACAACGCGCACCTTCCAGATCTACCGCTACGATCCCGACAGCGACACCAAGCCACGCATGCAGACGATCGAGGTCGATCTCGACGGCTCCGAGCGCATGCTGCTCGACGCGCTGATGAAGCTGAAGGCGGTCGATCCGACGCTGTCCTTCCGCCGCAGCTGCCGCGAAGGTGTTTGCGGCTCCGACGCGATGAACATCAACGGCAAGAACGGGCTTGCGTGCCTGACCAACATGCGCACGCTGCCGGGCACCGTGGTGCTGAAGCCGCTGCCGGGTCTGCCGGTGGTGCGCGACCTGATCGTCGACATGACGCAGTTCTTCAAACAGTACAACTCGATCAAGCCCTATCTGGTGAACGACACGCGCCCACCCGAGAAGGAGCGCCTGCAGTCGCCCGAGGAACGCGACGAGCTGAACGGCCTGTACGAATGCATCCTGTGCGCCAGCTGCTCCACCGCCTGCCCCAGCTTCTGGTGGAACCCCGACAAGTTCGTCGGCCCGGCCGG
>DATDER010000163.1:0-28369 GCA_036523095.1 Rubrivivax sp. | reverse complement strand
TCGCCTGCCGTGGGCGACGCAGCGGCTCGTTCCCGAGACGCTGCGTGCGATCGTCAATCGCGCCACCGATCGCCAGGAGCGCCAGCGTTACCGCAGCGCACGCACGCTGCTGGCGGCACTCGACGGCTGGTTGCAGGTCGACGCCGAATCGGGCGGTGGGCCGCTCGCGCTGCTGCTCGACCGCCTGCACAGCGTGGGCGTGCTGCCGGGCTCGCCCGGCGCCGCCGCACGCGCGGCCCGGCTGGCGCTGATGGAGCGCGAGCGCACCAACGAACTCGCCTTCGTCGTGCTCGAAGACGTGGCGCTGGCTTTCGAGATGCTGCGCGTGGTCAACACCGCCACCGTGCGCGGCGCGCAGGTCTCGGGCAGCGGCCCGGTGCTGACGGTGCGGCGTGCGATCGCGATGCTCGGCCTGGACGGCGTGCGCCACGCCGCGCTCGCGCTGCGCGAGTGGCCAGGGCCGCTCGACGACCGCGACGCGATCGATCTGCAGCACCTGATCGACCACGTCAAGCGTGTCGGCCACATCGCGCAATCGCTGCGCCCGGCCGGTTACGACAGCGAGGTGGTCTACCTGGTGGCACTGCTGCAGAACCTGGGCTGGCTCGTGGTGCAGTACCACTTTCCCGGTGAAGCGCGGCAGATCCGGCGCCTGATGCAGCCTTCGGCGCCGCCCGACGCGGCCACGCCGGGCGAACCCGGCATGAGCGAGGAGGGCGCGGCCTGTGCCGTGCTCGGCGTCGATATCGAGGCCGTCGGCGCCGCGGTGGCGCGCCACTGGGGGCTCGACGACGCGGTCGTGCACATGATCCGTCGCCTGCCGCTGGCGACCGCGGTGCGTTCGATCGACCGGGACGACGACATGCTGCGCGCGGTGGCCAGCTGTGCCAACGAAACGCTGGACGCGGCGTCGCTGCCCGAGACTCGCGCAGCGGCGGCACTGGAGCGCGTGGCCCAGCGTTATGCGCGCGCTCTCTCCATCACCCCCAAGGACCTGCAAACCGCGCTTCAGCCCGGCAAGGGAGCCAAGGTCGGGGCCCCACCGCCACTCAGCGCGGACCTGCCGACACTGGACACGCTGGTGTGAACGGGCGCGTGGGTGCCGCACCGACACCCGTGCGCCGGGTCGGTCGTTTCGAGCTGCGCAGGGTGCTGGGCCGAGGTGCGCAGGCAACGGTCTGGCTCGGCCACGATCCACGCCTGGACCGCGAAGTCGCGGTCAAGCTGCTCAACCCAGGCGCCGACGACGTGGCGTTGCACCGGTGGCTGCACGAGGCCCGCGCCGTGAGCCGGCTCGCGCATCCGAACATCGTTCCGGTGTTCGAGGCCGACGAAACCGAGGGCCAGGCCTACCTGGTATTCGAGTGGGTCGAAGGGCCGACGCTGGCGCAGCTGCTGGCATCGCGCGGCGCGCTGCCGCCCGACGAGGCGGTTCAGACGATGCTGGGTGTTCTCGATGCACTGGCGGCGGCGCACGCGCAGGGCATCGTGCACCGTGACCTGAAGCCGTCGAACATCCTGATCGGCCCCGACGGGCGCGCGCGTGTGATGGACTTCGGCATCGCCGCGCGCGTGGCCTGGCCGGGGGCGGGGCCGCGCGACGGCCGGATCGTGGGCACCCCCGGATACTTGTCGCCCGAGGCCGCTCGCGGCGAGGCGCCGGTGCCGACCATGGACGTTTTCTCGGCCGGCATGGTGCTCGGCGAACTGCTCGCTGGCGGGCCGCTGCTGCGCGAGCGCGACACGCAGTCGGCGTTGCGCCGGGTGCAGGAAGAAGACATGCGTCTGCCGCCCGGCTGCGCGGCCGACGACACGCTGCGAGCGGTGATCGCTCGAGCGCTCGCGCGTGAGGCCGCCGATCGCTACGACGGCGCCGCGGCGATGCACCGTGCGCTGAGCGAGTGGCAACGGCCGCAGGAGAACGCGCAGGTGGACGGCGGCGCGGCCAACGGGACACTCGACTTCCTGCTTCGCCGCATGCGCCACAAGGGCGACTTCCCGGCGCTGTCGGCGTCGGTAACGCAGATCCAGCGTGTCGCAGGCTCCGAGCACGAGGGCCTGGAAAGCCTGGCGCAGGAGGTGCTGAAGGACGTCGCGCTCACCAACAAGCTGCTGCGCATGGTCAACACCGTGCGTTTCAGCCAGACCGGTGGCGGCGGTGTGAGCACGGTGTCGCGCGCGGTGGCGCTGGTCGGTTTTGCCGGCATCCGGAACATGGCGCTGTCGCTCGTGCTGCTCGAGCGCATGCATGACAAGGCGCACGCCGACCAGTTGAAGGAAGAGTTCCTGCGCTCGCTGATGGCGGCGCAACTGGCGCACGAACTCTCGCTCGTATCGACGGACGCCGAAGAAGCGTTCATCGGTGCGCTGCTCCAGAACCTCGGCCGATTGCTCACCGGTTTCTATTTTCCCGAGGAGGCGGTCGAGATCCGCACATTGCTCAAGACGACGCCCGGGCGAGGCCTGCAAGCGGCGCCGCCGCTGGGCGAAGCGGCCGCATCGGTGCGTGTGCTCGGCACGAGCTTCGATGCTCTCGGGCAGGGTGTCGCACGCCACTGGGGCTTGCCCGACGGCCTGTGCCAGTGCATGCGCAAACCATCCGGGGCCGCGCCGGGGCGGCTTCTGGAGCGTGGCCCGGAGCGCCTGCGCTGGGTCTGCGCGGCGGCCAACGAAGCCGCCGACCTGCTGCTCGCATACGACCCCGATGCTGCCGCGCCACGCATCGCCGCGCTCGCCGACCGGCTGGCCGTGCCGCTGGGGCTGACACGCGATGCGCTGCGCGACGCGGTCGAACTGGCGCGGGGCAAGGTCGTGCAGATGGCCCAGGCGATGTCGATCGGGCTCCCCCCCGCGTCGCCGGCACGCCGGCTGCTCATCGGGGGGACCGCAAAGGGCGACGTGGCTGCGGCCGGTCCCGACTCTCTGACCGGCCACGAGCTGCATGCCACCCAACCCTTCGCCGCGACCTTGCCGGTGGCCCCGGCCGCTGCGCGGCGAGAGGAGGCCTCTCAGCTGTTGTCGGCAGGGATCCAGGACATCACGAACTCGATGGTCGACGAGCACTTCAAGCTCGACGCGGTGCTGCGCATGGTGCTTGAGACGATGCTGCGTGCGCTGCAGTTCCGGCGCGTGGTCTTCTGCCTGCGCGATGCGCGGGGCGACACGCTGAGCGGCCGCTTCGGTCTGGGCGAGGGTGCTGCAGACGTCGCTGCCGTGTTCAAGGTGGCGCTCAGGGCCGACGCGGGCGCGCCGGCCGACCTGTTCAGTGCGGTGTGCCAGAAAGGCGCCGACACGCTGATCACCGATGCCTCGGTGCCGGCGATCGCGCGCAGACTGCCCGCCTGGCACCGGCGCCACGCCAACGCCCCGGCGTTCCTGCTCCTGCCGATGCAGCTAAAGGGCGCGACGTTCGCGCTGATCTACGCCGACAAGGCGCAGCCGGGTGCGATCGAACTGGACGAACGCGAGCTGAACCTGCTGCGCACACTCCGCAACCAGGCCATCATGGCGTTTCGCCAGGCCGGCTGAGCCGGAGGGGTCGGGTGACGAGCCTGATCTCGGCACTGGTTGCAACGGTTAGGGCTGCTTGGTTCCCCACCTGACCCGGTTGGCCGCGCTTCCATGCGAGGAGGCCCGTCGCGGTGGATTGTAGGCGCCGGCCGGTTCAGCGCAGCTGCAGCGCGTCATCCCCGTATTCGACGCCGAGCGGCTCGATCAGAAGCCGCTTGGGTCCGGCTTCCAGGCGGCCGGCGAGCGTCGCGTCGATGCCTTGCGCACGTGCGACCTCGACGGTGCGTGCGGCGTCGTCTGCGGACACGAAGAGGGCAAAACCCGCCCCCATGTTGAGCGTCCCGTAGGCCTCGTGGTCGTCCAGGCCCGCCTGCTGCTGCATGAACCGCAACACCGGCGGCACCGCGGGCACGGCATCGATGCGGTAGGTGAAGGCGGCAGGATGGCGCAGCAGCTTGCGCCAGCCGTGGCCGGTGATGTTGGCGCAGTAGTGCGGCACGATGCCGGCCTTGAACAGCGCTTCGGTCACTGGTGAATAGAGCGTGGTGGGCGCCAGCAGGGCTTCGCCGTAGCCCAGGCCGGGGGCGACTTCGCTCAGATAACCCTGGGGCAGGCGTTCGATCAGCTTGCGCGCCAGGCTCAGCCCGTTGGCATGGATGCCACTCGACGCCAGCAGCACGATCGCATCGCCGGCGCTCAGTCCGTCACCGAGCGACAGGCGCGACTTCGGGCTCACGATGCCGGTGCAACTGGCCGCGAGGTCGATCCGGCCCGCTTCGACGATGCCTGCGAGAGCCGGCGTCTCGCCGCCGCCCCAGGCCACGCCGCAGGCGTGGCAGGCCTGCTTCCAGCCTTGCACCAGCGCCTGCGCACGTTGTGTGTCGCCGAACCAGTCGCTGCCGCCCGCGGCCCAGTAGGCCTGCACGACCAGCGGTGTCGCACCGACGGTGATGAGGTCGTTGACCGCCATTGCGATCGTGTCCTGCGCGATCGCGGCGTAGAAGCTGCGGCCGGTGAGCCGCTGCATCTCGTCGGCGACGAGCGCCTTGCTGCCGAGGCACTCGACGATGCTCGCCAGGTAGAAGGGCCCGACGTCCACGACATAGGCAGACTCGCCACGCGAGGCCCCTACTTCGCTGAAGCCATGCTGTGCCAACTGTCCGGCGGTGGAAGCGGCGGCGCGTTGCGCTGCCACCTTGAGCGGGTCGATCAGCTCGTAGTTGACACCGGCCTGGTCGTAGGTGAGCGGAGGGGGTGCGGGCTCTTGCATGGCGCTGGATTATCGGTGCCGCGACGCCCGATTCGCCGAGGGGCCGGACCGTAGAATGAACGCGATGAGTTACGTGGTCCTGGCACGCAAATACCGTCCGCGCACCTTTGCGCAGATGGTGGGGCAACCCCACGTCGTGCTCGCGCTGACCAACGCCCTGAAGCAGCAGCGCCTGCACCACGCCTACCTCTTCACCGGCACGCGCGGCATCGGCAAGACGACGGTGTCACGCATCCTGGCCAAGAGCCTGAATTGCACCGGGCCGGACGGGCAGGGCGGCATCACGGCCGAGCCCTGCGGGGTGTGCAGCGCCTGCACCCAGATCGACGCCGACCGCTACATCGACTACATCGAACTCGACGCCGCGTCCAACCGCAGCATCGACGAGGTCCGCGACCTGATCGAACGTGCGGCCTACAAGCCGGGGGTCGGGCGCTTCAAGGTCTTCATGATCGACGAGGCGCACCAGCTGACGAAGGACGCCTTCAACGCGCTCCTGAAGACGCTGGAGGAGCCGCCCGACTACCTGAAGTTCGTACTCGCCACGACCGACCCCGAGAAGATGCTGCCCACGGTGCTGAGCCGCTGTCTGCAGTTCAACCTGCGTCCGATGGCGCCCGACACGGTGCAGGCGCACCTGCTGCGGGTGCTGCAAGCCGAGGGCGTCCAGCACGACGGCGGTGCCTTGCGCCTGCTCGCGCGCGCCGCACACGGCTCGATGCGCGACGCGCTTTCGCTCACCGACCAGGCCATCGCCTACGGTGGCGGGCGCTTCGACGAAGCGGTCGTGCGCACGATGCTCGGCGCGGTCGACGGCGCTGTGGCGGTCGACCTCGTGCGTGCGCTGGCGCAGCGCGACGGACCCGCCCTGCTGGCGTGTGTGGAGCGTTTGCGCAGTGCGGGTTTGTCGGCCGGCTCGACGCTCGAGCAGTTGGCCGGCCTGCTCCAGCAGATGGCGGTCGAACAGGTGGTGCCGGCGGCCCTGCCGGGCGACGACCCCGACGCGCAGGCCGCGCGCGAGCTGGCGCCGCTGTTGGCGGCCGACGAGACGCAGCTGCTCTACAGCATCGCGCTGCACGGCCGGGCGGAACTCGCGCTGATGTCCGACGAGTACGCCGCGCTGACGATGGTGCTGCTGCGCTTCCTGGCCTTCCCGCCCGCCGGTGCGGCGGCCGTCGCGGCGCCCGTACCCGCCAGGGCGGCGCCTTTGCGTGCCCCGGCGCCGCCCGCGCTGGCCGTGGCGGCGCGCCCTCCCGTGGTGGTACCGGCGGTGGCGGTGCAGTCGTCTGTCGGCGTGGTCGCGACGCCGGCGGCCGCCACGCTCGACACCGCCCTCGGCGAGCGCTGGAACGGGCTCGTGCGCAAGCTCGTCGACGGTGCTGCCGTGAGCGGGCTCGTGCGCGAACTGGCGTGGCAGAGCGCGCTCGTATCGATCGACGCCACTCCCCCCCCGACCTGGCACTTGTGTGTCGAACACGAGTCGCTGCGCGGCGCGGCGCTGCGGGACCGGTTGTGCGAAGCGCTTGCGGCCGAACTTGGTACGCCGGTCTTGCTCGAAGTCGATCTCGGCCCCGCGCTCGACACCCCGGCGCGCCGCGAAGCGGCTGAGCGTGCGCGCCAGCAGCGTGATGCCGAGGCCACGATCCGCGCCGACCCGGTGGTGCGCGAGCTGATGAGCCAGTTCAAGAGTGCGCGCATCGTGCCCGGCTCGATCAAACCGATCTGATTCAACTTGAAAGGGAACCGACCATGATGAAAGGTCAACTCGCCGGCCTGATGAAACAGGCCCAGGCGATGCAGGACAACATGAAACGTGCGCAGGATGAGCTGGCGTCGATCGAGGTCGAGGGCCAGTCGGGCGCCGGTCTCGTGAAGGTCACGATGACCTGCAAGCATGACGTCAAGCGTGTTGCGATCGACCCGAGCCTGCTCGCTGACGACAAGGACATGCTCGAGGACCTGGTCGCCGCCGCGTTCAACGATGCGATCCGGCGCGCTGAAGAAGTGAGCACCGAGAAGATGGGCAAGATCACCGCCGGCATGCCGCTGCCGCCGGGTATGAAGTTCCCCTTCTGACCGTGCCGTGGCCGAGCCCGCTCTCGAGCGATTGATCGAGTCGCTGCGCCGCCTGCCCGGTGTGGGCATCAAGTCGGCGCAGCGCATGGCCTTCCACCTGCTGCAACATGACCGCGCGGGGGCGACGCAGTTGTCGGCCGCACTTGCCGGGGCGGTGGAGCAGGTGACGCATTGCCAGCGCTGCCACACCTTCACCGAGGCGCCGGTGTGCGCAACCTGCCTCGACCCGCAGCGTGATGCGCGCCAGCTGTGTGTCGTCGAGACACCGGCCGACCAGGCTGCACTCGAGCGCAGCGGGAGCTACCGCGGTTTGTACTTCGTGCTGATGGGCCGCATCAGCCCGCTCGACGGCATCGGGGTCGACGACATCGGGGTGCAGAAGCTGATCGAACGTGCGCGCGGGGGCGTCGTCGAGGAGGTGATCCTGGCCACCGGCTTCAGTGCCGAAGGCGAAGCGACCGCACACGCCGTCACCGAGCTGTTGCGTGCCGCGGGCATGAAGGTGACCCGCCTTGCACGCGGTGTGCCGGCGGGCAGCGAAATCGAATACGTCGACCTGGGAACGATCGCACACGCGATCGCCGACCGGCGCTGACGTTCAGCGCTGGGCGACGCGGGTACGTGTCGGCACGGCCTTGCGGCTCGACCGCTTCGACGGCGCGGCCTTGGCCACGGCACGCGGCTTGGCAGCGGGCATCACGAGGACGACCGCCTGCCCGGGTCTGAACGAAGCGCTCGTCGCGACGTCGTTCCACTGCGCAAGCTGCGACCTGCTGACGCGGTAGCGTCGCGCCACCGAGGCCACCGTCTCGCCCTTCGGCCCGACCCGCACCGTGCGCCTGACTGCGGGGTGCGACTCGGGTGAAAGCAACATCGCCGCGTTGTCGGCCAGGTGCACAGCGACGTCCACCGTCGTGTGCGCCGCGCGCGGCACGAGCAGCGTCGAGCCCGCGCGCACGAGCATGCGCGGCGGGATCTTGTTGACCTCGCGCAGTTGCGTCTCGCTCATGCCGACGGCCTTGGCCGCATCGGCCGGTTTCAGGGTCCTGGGTGCGACCCAGGCCGTCCACGTGGCGAGCGGGCCGCCGTGCTCTGAGAGCGCGCGCACGAAGCGGTTCGCGTTGTCGTACGGCATCAGCAATTGCGGCGTGCCCGCAGCCAGGATCACCGGCTTGTTCATCTGCGGATTGAGTTGCTGAAACTCCTCGAGCGAAAGCCCGGACAGGCGCAGCGCGAGCGAGACGTCGATGTCACGTTCCACCGCCACCGAGAGGAAGAAGGGATGGTTCTCGAGCGCCGGCAACATCACGCCGTGCACCTCGGGATTGAGGACCAGGTTCTCTATGGCCTGCAGCTTGGGCACGTAGTTGCGTGTTTCGGCCGGCATGCGCAGGCTGTCGTAGTCGGTCGGCAGACCCGCCTTCGTGTTGCGCGCAATCGCGCGCTGCACGCTGCCCTGGCCCCAGTTGTACGCGGCAAGTGCGTGGTGCCAGTTGCCGAACATGCCGTGCAGCATCTGCAGATAGTCGAGCGCGGCCCGCGTCGAGGCGAGCACGTCGCGCCGGTCGTCGCGGAACAGGTTCTGCTTGAGTTCGTATTCCTTGCCGGTCGCGGGCATGAACTGCCACATGCCGGAAGCCCGCGCCGACGACATCGCCTGGGGGTTGAAGCCGCTTTCAATGAACGGCAGCAGGGCCAGCTCGCTCGGCATGCCACGCCGCTCGACCTCTTCGACGATGAAGAAGAGGTAGCGCCCGCCCCGTTCGGTCATGCGCTGGACGTAGTCGGGGCGCGTCGCGTAGTACTGCTCCCACTTGCGCACGAGTTCGTTATCGAGGTCGGGCACGGCGAGCCCGCCGCGCACACGGTGCCAGAGGTCGCTGCGCGCTTCCGGATCGTATATTTCCACGCCGCTGAGCGTGCGCAGCGGGTCGGGCCGAACGGTGGGGGTCTCGAGCAGGTCGGTTGGCAGCGGTGCCAGCATCACCGGCGGCTCTGCCGGCAGCGCCGCGACCGGCGGCATGGACGGGCCAGCCGATGCGGCAGGGGCCACGGTCTCGGAAGGGGCCGCAGGAGAGGGCGCGGTGTCGAAGGCAGTGGTTGCGCAGCCCGCCAGGGCCAGCACGAGGGCGGCGAATGAGGCTATCCGCGCCGCGTTGTGCAGGGGGTGGGGCGGGCTATCGGTCATCGATCGGTTTCTTCCATTCGCGCAACGCGGCAAAGACGGGCGATAGGCAGATCGGCTCGCGGCCCCGGAGTTCCGCGCAGCGCCTCACATCTATAGGTGTTTCGGCACCCGCCACTTCGGGCACAGCCCTCCGGCGGGCAACGGCGGCGGCGAATTCGTGTGTAGCGCACGTTCCTGCGCTCGGCCCGGGGGCGATCACTAGAATCGCGTCGCACTTCGCCTGCCGGCTATCGACCGCGCCAGGGGTCGGCGCAGCGTCCCCGGGGTCGGCCACGACAACATCGATGCCGTCGTGGAGCTTCCAGATAAGGTGGTCGTCGAGGGCGGGAAGCGCTACGAGATTCATGTTGCGGGATGATTCGATTATAGAGTTGGGGCAGTGGCTGAGGACGCCCGCGGGGCAGTACCTGCTCGCATGGGAGCAGGACCGCCTCGACCACGCGGTGGCCGATGTATTCGGTTACCACGCAGTGCAGCTGGGGCTGCCTGAGGTCGACGGCTTGCGTGCCAACCGGATGCCGCACCGCTGGGTCGCCGCCGAGTCGCTCATGGTGCCCGAGCCGGTGCCGATGCCACCGCCCACCGACGGGCTCATCACGACACAGTCTCCCGACGTGCCGGTGGCATTGCACTGCGAATTCGACGCGCTGCCGTTCCCTAACCAGAGTCTCGATCTTGTCGTGCTGCCGCACTCGCTGGAACTGGCGCGTGACCCGCACCTGACGCTGAGCGAGGTCGAGCGTGTGCTCGTGCCGGAAGGGCGCGTGATGATCCTGGGCATCAACCCCTCGAGTCTGTGGGGCTGGCGCCAGAAGTTGAGCCGCGGCGGCGAGCGCCTGGGCATGGAGACGAGCGCGAGGGCGTTCCTGCCCACGGGCGGCGAGTTGTTGGGTTACAGGCGCCTGCGCGACTGGCTGCGGCTGCTCAGCTTCGAGGTCGAGGGCGGACGTTTTGGTTGTTACCGGCCACCGTATTCGAGCCAACGCTGGCTCGACCGCACGGCGTGGATGGAGCGTCATGGGGAACGCTGGTGGCCGGTGCTCGGCGCGGTCTACTTCCTGGTCGCGGTCAAGCGCGTGCGGGGTATGCGCCTTGTAGGCCTGGTGCGCAAGGAAGCGCGGCGTGCGCAGTCGAGGCAGGCGGTCGTGGCGAATCGCCAGCGCGAGATGAAAGAGGAGGCGGCTCGATGAGCGAGATCACGATCTACACCGATGGCGCCTGCAAGGGCAACCCCGGGCCTGGTGGTTGGGGCGCCTGGTTGAAGGCGGGCGAGCACGAACGCGAACTGTGGGGCGGCGAGGCGCAGACGACGAACAACCGCATGGAGCTCACGGCGGTGATCGAGGCGCTGGCGGCGCTCAAGGGTCGCAGCCGGGTGTTGCTGTTCCTGGACAGCGAGTACGTTCGCAACGGCATCACGACCTGGATCCACAACTGGAAGCGCAGGGGCTGGAAGACGGCCGACAACAAGGCGGTCAAGAATGTCGATCTCTGGCAGCGCCTGGACACGCTGGCCCAGGCGCACGAGATCGAATGGCGCTGGGTCAAGGGGCACGCCGGCGACCCGGGCAACGAACACGCCGATGCGCTGGCCAACCGCGGTGTGGATTCGGTCCGCGCACGATGAACGTTTTCGCAGGGAATCCGGCGTGCACCGCACGCCGCCACAGGCAACGGCTACAGTCCGTGCGGGAGACTGCCGGATGGCCTTGAAGAAGCTTCACCTCGTTGTAGCCGTGATCGGAATTGCGCTCGCGGGGGCTGCGGCCTGGTGGCACCAGAATCGATCGACGATGGCGCCGGGCGGCGCGACGGCACAAGGCCCTGCGGCGAAGGCTGCTGTCGGGACAAGTCCGGCAGGCCCCGGCGGCGCGGGCGGGCCCGGTGGGGCGGGTGGGCCGGTGCCTGTCGAAGTCGGGCGCGCCGAGGTGGTACGCATCGAAGACAACGCCCAGGCCGTCGGATCCTTGCGCGCCAACCAGAGCGTGGTCGTGCGCCCCGAGGTCAGCGGCCGCATCCGTGCGCTCGGCTTTGTCGACGGCCAGCGTGTGCGGCGTGGGCAGTTGCTGCTGCAACTCGACGACACCCTGCAGGCGGCGCAACTGAACCAGGCCGAGGCGCAGGCCAGCATCGCGCGCACCAACCTGAGCCGCAGCCGCGAACTCGCGGCGCAGAACTTCGTGAGCCAAAGTGCGGTCGATCAGAACGCGGCGGCCTTGCAGGTGGCCGAGGCCGGCGTCGCCTTGGCACAAGCCCAGCGCCAGCGCATGAAGGTGCTGGCGCCTTTCGACGGCACGGTCGGGCTGCGCTCGGTCGACGTGGGTGACTATGTGAAGGACGGTGCCGACATCGTCAGCATCGAGGACCTGTCGTCGTTGACGGTGCAGTTCGCCCTGCCCGAGCGGTACATCGACCGGCTGCGCCAGGGCCAGGCCGTCGAGCTGACTTTCGACGCCTTGCCGGGGCGCGAGTTCAAGGCCAGCGTCAGGGCGGTGGATCCGCAGGTCGACGCCAACGGCCGCGCGCTCAAGGTCGAGGCGCTGGTCGCCAATCCCGGCGCGCTGCTGCGCCCGGGCATGTTCGCGCGCCCGCGGGTCGTGTTCGCGGTGCGTGAGGCCGCGGTCGTGGTGCCCGAGGAAGCCCTGGTGCCGGTCGGTACCAAGCAGTTCCTGTTCAAGGTCGTCGACGGCCCCGACGGCAAGAAGAGCTCGCAGCGCCTGGAGGCCAGTCTCGGCATCCGCCTGCCCGGCAAGGTCGAAGTGCTCGAAGGCCTGAAAGCCGGCGACATGGTCGTCACGGCAGGGCACGCGCGGCTGCTGCGTGCCGACAGCGTGCCGTTGCGCGTGGTGGACCTGTCGCGGGCCGCGGGCAGCGGAGCCAAGTCGGCGTCCGCAGGCGCACCGGGCAACAGCTTGGCGGCGTCCGCCCCGCGCGCCGCACCGGTCCAGCCCTGAGGCGCGGAGGCTCCCGATGCGGCTGTCCGAAATCTCGATCCGCCGGCCCGTGCTGGCTTGCGTGATGTCGTTGTTGCTGGTGCTGATCGGGCTCGTCTCGTTCAAGCAACTCAGCCTGCGCGAGTACCCGCGCATCGACGAGCCGCTTGTCAACGTGAACACACGGTTACTCGGCGCGTCGTCCGAGGTGATCGAGTCGCAGGTGACGAAGCCGCTCGAGGACTCGATCGCCGGCATCGACGGCGTCGACATCATGACCTCGGTCTCGCGCACCGAGCAGAGTCAGATCACGGTGCGCTTCAAGCTCAGCAAGGATCCCGACACCGCGGCGGCCGAGGTGCGCGACAGGGTTTCGCGTGTGCGGGGGCGCCTGCCCGATGCGGTGGACGAACCGGTGATCGCCAAGGTGGAGGCCGACGCGACGCCCACGATCTGGCTCGCCTACACCAGCGACACGATGAGCACGCTGGAGCTGACCGACCTGATCAACCGGGTCGTGAAGCCGCGCCTTCAGACGGTGTCGGGCGTCGCCGACGTGCAGATCGGCGGCGACCGCAAGTTCTCGATGCGGGTCTGGCTCGACCCCGAGCGCCTGGCGTCCTACCGGCTCACGGTGCAGGACGTCGAGGACGCGATGCGCAAGCAGAACCTCGAAGTGCCGGCCGGCCGCATCGAAAGCCGCCAGCGCGAGTTCAGCGTCACCGCGCGCACCGACCTCAACACCGTGGCGCAGTTCAACGAGATCGCGCTCAAGACGACCGGCGGCCACACGGTGCGGCTGCGCGACGTCGCGCGGGTCGAAGAGGGTGCTGCGAGCGAGCGCAGCCGCGTGCGCCTGAACGGCGTGCCGAGCATCAGCACCGGGATCATCCGCAACGCCACCGCCAACCCTCTGGAAGTTGCCAACGGCGTGCGTGCACTGATGCCGCAACTGCAGCGCGACCTGCCCTCGAGCGTGACCGTGGTGCAGGCGAACGACCTCTCGGTCTTCATCGACCGCTCGGTCAAGGCCGTCTACCGCACCGTCGCCGAGGCGGTGGTGCTGGTCGCTTTGGTGGTGTTCGTCTTCCTGCGCACCTTCCGCGCGTCGTTCATCCCGCTCGTCACGATCCCGGTCAGCCTGATCGGCGCCTTTGCGCTCATCGCGCTCGCGGGGTTCACGATCAACACGCTGACGCTGCTGGCGCTGGTGCTCGCGATCGGCCTCGTCGTCGACGATGCGATCGTGGTGCTGGAGAACATCTACCGCCACATCGAAGAGGGCATGGAGCCGTTCCAGGCTGCGCTCAAGGGCGTGCGCGAGATCAGCTTCGCGGTCGTGGCGATGACGTTGACGCTCGTGGCCGTCTTTGCGCCGCTGGCATTCACGCCGGGACGCACCGGCCGCCTGTTCGGCGAATTCGCGCTCACGCTGGCCGGCGCGGTCCTCGTCTCCGGCTTCGTGGCGCTGACGCTGACGCCGATGTTGTGTAGCAAGCTGCTGCGCCACAACCCGACACCGGGCCGTTTCGACCGCTTCATGGAGAGCCAGCTTCAGGCGCTTGGCAGGGGCTACGCGCGAATGCTGCGCTGGTCGCTGTCCCGGCGCTGGCTGGCGGTGGGTGTGATGCTGGCTTCGGCTGGCCTCAGCGCCTGGCTCTTCATGATCGCCCCGAGCGAGCTGTCGCCGCTGGAGGATCGCGGCGTCATCGCGATGCCGATCCGTGCTCCTGACGGTGCCACGCTGGAGTACACGGCGCGCTATCTCGACCTGCTCGAGAGCATTACCTCGCAGTACCCCGAGATTGACCGCCGCTTCATGTTCATGGGCAACGGGCAGGTGTCCAGCGCCTTTGGCGCTTTGCGCACGGTCGACTGGAGCGAGCGTGAACAGACGACCGCCCAGCTCGCGGCCAAGTTGCTGCCGCAGTTCATGGGACTGCCCGGGATCAGTGTCTTCCCGGTGACGCCGCCCAGCCTGGGCCAGGGCTTCCGTGAGCGCTCGATCAACTTCGTGCTCGTCAGCAGCGACAGCTACGGCAACATGGCAAGCGTGTCGCAGCAGATGCTGGCCGAGATGCAGAAGAATCCGGGCATCGTCCAGCCCGACAGCGACCTGCAGCTGAACAAGCCCGAGATCTTCATGGACGTCGACCGCGCGCGGGCCGCCGACATGGGGGTCTCGGTCGAGTCGATCGCGCGCACCGTGGAGACGATGCTCGGCGGCCGTGCCGTCACACGCTACAAACGCGACGCCGAGCAGTACGACGTGATCGTGCAGACGACGGCGCAGGGCCGCGCCACGCCCGAGGACATCGAACGCATCTTCGTGCGCGGGCGTGACGAGACGATGGTGCCGCTGTCGTCGCTGGTCAAGGTGCGCGAAGCGGTGAGCCCGCGCGAGCTCAACCACTTCAACCAGCGTCGATCGGTCGCGCTGACGGCCAACCTGGCCGCCGGCTATTCGCTCGGCGAGGCGCTGAAGTTCATGGACGAGACCGCGGCGCGGGTCCTGCCGCAGGGTTATGCCACCGAGCTGAACGGCGTCAGCCGCGAGTTCCGCGCCTCGTCAGGTTCGCTCGGGCTCGTGTTTTTCCTGGCACTGCTGTTCATCTTCCTCGTGCTGGCGGCGCAGTTCGAGAGCTTCATCGACCCGTTCGTGATCCTGCTCGCCGTGCCGCTGTCGATGGTGGGGGCCCTGCTGGCGCTGAAGATCTCCGGCGGGACGGTCAACGTCTTCTCGCAGATCGGACTCATCACGCTCGTCGGTCTGATCTCCAAACACGGCATCCTGATCGTCGAGTTCTCGAATCAGCTGCGCCAGCAAGGGCGTGAGGTGACCGAGGCCGTGATCGAGGCCGCCAGCCTGCGCTTGCGACCGATCCTGATGACGACCGGCGCGATGGTCCTGGGCGCGCTCCCGCTGGCGCTCGCCAGCGGCGCCGGGGCCGAAAGCCGGCAGCAGATCGGTTGGGTCATCGTTGGCGGGATGTCGCTCGGCACCTTGCTCACGATTTTCGTCGTGCCCGCGGTCTACACCCTGCTGGCCCGGCGCAGGGTGCCGGGCGAGATCGTGACCCCGGCGCTCACCGATACGCCGGCAGAAGCGCACGCGGGCTGAGTTGCCCTGGCCCGCGTCGCCGAGCGAGTGCTCGGCTTGACAGCCGTGGACGATGTGTCAGAATCAGTTGACACTAACATGTGACGCGTAAACATTACAGTTGAACGCGGCGTCGAAGTCCACGGGAGGTCAGCGATGAAGGCGATGGGACGGATCGAAAGCGCCCTGCAGGCTGCCGTTTCCGACGGTGAGTCGCCCGGTTGTCCACCGCGCCTGGCCGCCGCCATACGCCACGCCGTCTTTCCGGGCGGCGCCCGCATCCGGCCGGAACTGTGCCTGGCCGTGGCGCAGAGCTGCGGCGACAGCGATCCCGCGCTCGCCGACGCCGCCGCCGTCGCGATCGAATTACTGCACTGCGCCTCGCTGGTGCATGACGATCTGCCGTGTTTCGACGACGCGTCGACGCGGCGCGGGCGGCCGTCGGTGCACGCCGCTTTCGGCGAGCGCCTGGCCGTGCTGGCGGGCGATGCCCTCATCGTGCTGGCGTACCAGACACTGGGCCGTGCAGCCGGTGAGTCGCCGCAGCGCCTGTCGAGTGTCATTGCCACCGTGAGCCAGGGTGTCGGCATGCCGTTTGGCATCGTCGCCGGGCAGTCCTGGGAGTGCGAACCGCGTGTCACGCTGTCGGACTACCAGCGCGCCAAGACCGGTGCGTTGTTCGCCGCTGCGACCGCCGCTGGCGCCGAAGCGGCGGGTGTGGACGGCGAAGGGTGGAAGTCGCTGGGCGAGCGCCTCGGCGAGGCTTATCAAGTCGCAGACGACCTGCGCGACGTGCTCGCTGATCCGGTGGAACTGGGCAAACCCATCGGTCAGGATCTGGCACTCGGTCGGCCGAGCGTGGCCAGCCAGCTCGGCCTGGTCGGCGCGCTGGAGCATTTCGACCAGCTGGTCGCCCGTGCGATCGAGGCGGTTCCGGACTGCCGCGGTGCCCGCCAGTTGCGCCAGCTCGTGCTGACCGAAGCCGAGCGCCTGGTCCCCAAAGCCTGGTGCGAGCACATCGGACGCCACGCGCAGGCGCTGCCACCTGCCCCGGCGCGGCGCCGGTCGGACAACCCGATCGCGGTCAACTGATCGGGGCGCCGGCGTGTTCCGCGAGGCGGCGGTAGCGGGCGACGCGCCAGCGGGCGCGCGCGATCGCCTCGTGGACCGGTTCAAGGACTGGCGCAACCGCGTCATCGCACGGCCGTCGTTCCAGCGCTGGGCGGCTGCGTTTCCACTGACCCGCCCGGTGGCGCGGCGGCACGCGAGCGAGCTCTTCGACCTCGTTGCAGGTTTTGTCTACTCGCAGGTGCTGCTCGCCTGTGTGCGGCTCGACCTGTTCGAAATCCTGGCCGCCGGCCCGGTTGCGATCAGCGCGCTTGCAAAACGGGTCGGGATCGGCGCCGATGGGCTCGAGCGCCTGGTGGCGGCCGCGGCGTCGATCGGGTTGCTGGAGCGCCGGCCGGGGCTCCGCGTCGCGCTGGGCCGGCTCGGTGCACCGCTGGTCGGCAACCGCGCCGTGACGTCGATGATCGAACACCACGCGACGCTTTACGGCGATCTGGCGGACCCGGTGGCGTTGCTGCGGCGCGAGGGCAGGCCGGCGATGGCCGGCTACTGGCCCTACGCCGCGGTCGACGGCGCGCACTCGCCCGCCGCCTTGTCCGCCGACCGTGTGGCGACGTACTCGGCGCTCATGTCCGATTCGCAACCGCTGGTCACGCGCGAGGTGCTCGGCGCCTACCGCTTCACGCGCCATCGTGTACTGCTCGACGTCGGCGGCGGTGAGGGCAGCTTCCTGCGCGCGGTCGCCAGCCAGGCACCGGGTCTGCAGCTGATGCTTTTCGACCTGCCGGCAGTGGCCGAACGTGCGCGCGGCCAGCTGGAGCGGGCCGGCCTGGGCCCGCGGGCGCAGGTTTTCGGCGGTGACTTCTTCGCCGACGAGTTGCCGCGCGGGGCTGACATCGTGTCGCTGGTGCGGGTCTGCTTCGACCACCCTGACGAGCGTGTGCTGACGCTGCTGAAGGCGGTGCGGCGTGCGCTGCCCGAGCGCGGCACCCTGCTGCTGGCCGAACCGATGTCGGAGGTGCCGGGTGTCGAGGCCATGGGGGACGCCTACTTCGGCTTCTACCTGCTCGCGATGGGGCGCGGGCGGACGCGGTCTGCGGCGCGGCTGACCCAGTTGCTGCACGAAGCAGGCTTCGCCACCGTCCGGACGGTGCCTACGCACATGCCGCTGCAAACCGGTTTGCTGGTCGCCACAACCCCGGCACGTAAACCCTGAGGCGAATTGTGTCACGTGCTATTGACACTCACTGCCGTAAGTCTAAGATGACGCATATGTCGAAGTTGACGTCAGGGGCCTCATGAAAACGATGGCCATCGTGCTCGAGCAGCCGCAGCGCATTGCCTTCAGCAGCCTGGACCTCACGCCCCCTGGCGATGACGATCTGGTGGTCGACATCGAGTTCAGCGGCATCAGCACCGGGACCGAGAAGCTGCTGTGGAACGGCCGCATGCCGACCTTCCCCGGCATGGGTTACCCGCTGGTACCCGGCTACGAATCCGTCGGCCGTGTCGTCTCGGCGGGTTCGAAAGCGCACTACGCGGCAGGCGAGCGAATCTTTGTTCCCGGCGCGCGCTGTTACGGCGAGGTGCGCGGCCTCTTCGGCGGCGCGGCCTCCAAGATCGTGGTTGCAGGATCGCGCGTGGTGCCGGTGGCCGACTCCTTGGGCGACCGCGCCGTGCTGCTGGCCTTGGCCGCGACCGCGTACCACGCCGTCTCAGGCGGCGGCAAACGCGACCCGATCGTTCCGCCCGACCTCATCGTCGGGCACGGCGTCCTGGGTCGGTTGCTGGCGCGCATGGTGGTGGTGGCGGGCTTTGCGCCGCCCATGGTCTGGGAGACGAATCCGAAGCGCGCTTCCGGCGCGGTGGGCTACGAGGTGGTCCACCCCGAGGAAGACCCGCGACGCGATTACCACGCGGTCTATGACGTGAGCGGCGACGCCCAGATCCTCGACCGCCTGATTGCCCGTCTGGCCCCCGGCGGTGAGGTGGTGCTGGCAGGCTTCTACACCGACCCCTTGCACTTCAACTTCGCTCCGGCCTTCATGCGCGAGGCGCAGATCCGCTGCGCCGCCGAATGGCAGAAGGCCGACCTGCTCGCGGTGTCCGAGCTGGCCCAGAACGGGCGCCTGTCACTCGACGACCTGATCACGCACCACGACGAACCGGTGCATGCCGACACCGCCTACCGCACCGCATTCGGCGATCCCGACTGCCTGAAGATGGTTCTCGACTGGAGAAGTTGCCAATGAGCACCACCGCATCACCCGTGATCCTGATGAGAGATGAACGCCTCAAGGCCGAGGCCGCGATCGAACCCGCAGCCGTGTCCACGGCGCCGGTGACCAAAGAGACGCAGATCATTGCGATCTACGGAAAGGGCGGCATCGGCAAGAGCTTCACGCTCGCCAACCTGAGCTACATGATGGCGCAGCAGGGCAAGAAGGTGCTGCTCATCGGCTGCGACCCGAAAAGCGATACGACGTCATTGCTGTTTGGCGGCCGGGCCTGCCCCACGATCATCGAGACCAGTTCGAAGAAGAAGCTGGCCGGCGAGGCGGTCGCCATCGGCGACGTCTGCTTCAAGCGCGACGGCGTCTACGCGATGGAACTCGGCGGCCCCGAGGTCGGCCGCGGCTGCGGCGGTCGCGGCATCATTCACGGCTTCGAGCTGCTCGAGAAACTCGGCTTCCACGACTGGGGTTTCGACTACGTGCTGCTCGACTTCCTCGGCGACGTGGTCTGCGGCGGCTTCGGCCTGCCGATTGCACGCGACATGTGCCAGAAGGTCATCGTCGTCGCGAGCAACGACCTGCAATCGCTCTACGTCGCCAACAACGTCTGCTCGGCGGTCGAGTACTTCCGCAAGCTCGGCGGCAACGTCGGTGTCGCCGGCATGGTGATCAACCGCGACGACGGTACCGGCGAGGCGGCCGCCTTCGCCGACAAGGTCGGCATCCCGGTGCTGTCGACCATTCCCGCCAACGAGGACATCCGGCGCAAGAGCGCCAGCTACGAAATCATCGGCCGCCCCGACTCGGTCTGGGGCCCGATGTTCGCCGAACTCGCCGACAACGTCGGCACTTCGCTGCCGGTGCGGCCCAAGCCGATGACGCAGGACCAGTTGCTGGGCCTGTTCTCGGCCTCGGCGGTGGGCCGCGACGTGGTGCTGGAGCCCGCCACGCAGTTCGACATGTGCGGCAAGAAGGAAGTCGTCAGGGAAACGCTCGAAGTGGTCTACGACGCCGCCTGAGTCAGCGCATGAACGCTGTCATCCCCATCGTCCCCGCCGCGAGCGTGCCGGTACCCACCGCGCTCGAAGGCGACGGCATGGGGTGCCATTCCGGCGGCGAAACAATGCTCGCGGCAGCCAAGGCGGCCGGCAAGTCAGCCACGTTGGAACAGTACGCCAAGGATTACCCGAAGGATCCGAAGGCGGGACCTCACGACCAGCCGCAGAGCATGTGCCCGGCGTTTGGCTCTTTGCGCGTGGGCCTGCGCATGCGGCGCACCGCGACGATCCTCTCGGGCTCGGCCTGCTGCGTCTACGGCCTGACTTTCACTTCGCACTTCTACGGCGCCAAACGCAGCGTCGGCTACGTGCCTTTCAACTCCGAATCGCTCGTCACCGGCAAGCTCTTCGAAGACATCCGCGAGGCGGTGCACGGGCAGGCCGACCCGTCCAGGCTCGACGCCATCGTCATCATCAACCTGTGCGTGCCGACGGCGAGCGGCGTGCCGCTGCAGATCCTGCCGAAAGAAGTCAACGGCGTGCGCATCATCGGCATCGACGTGCCCGGCTTCGGCGTGCCCACGCATGCCGAGGCCAAGGACGTGCTCGCCGGCGCGATGCTGAAGTACGCACGCAGCGAGGTCATGGCCGGCCCGGTGCAGGCGCCACGCTCGGGCAGGTCCGACAAGCCGACGATCGCCTTGCTCGGCGAGATGTTCCCGGCCGACCCGGTGATCATCGGCATGATGCTGGAGCCGATGGGACTGGCCGCCGGCCCGGTCGTGCCCACGCGCGAGTGGCGCGAGCTGTACGCCGCGCTCGACTGCGCCGCAGTCGCTGCGATCCACCCGTTCTACACCGCCAGCATCCGCGAGTTCGAGGCGGCCGGCCGCTGCGTTGTCGGCTCTGCGCCAGTCGGTTACGACGGCACCGAGGCCTGGCTGCAAGCGATCGGCCAGGCGGTCGGCATCGCACAGGACAGGATAGACGCGGCGAAGAACCGCTTCCTGCCCGCGATCAAGGGCGCGCTGGCCAAGGCGCCGATCAACGGCCGCATCACGCTCAGCGGCTACGAGGGCTCCGAACTGCTGGTCGGCCGGCTGCTCGTCGAAAGCGGTGCCGACCTGCGTTATGTCGGCAGCGCCTGCCCGCGCACGGCCTGGAACGAGGCCGACTGTCAGTGGCTGCAAGCCAAGGGCGTCCACGTGCAGTTCCGTGCGTCGCTCGAGCAGGACCTGGCGGCGATGCACGAGTTCAAGCCCGACCTCGCCATCGGCACCACGCCGGTCGTTCAGGCCGCGAAAGAGTTGCGCACGCCGTCGCTGTACTTCACCAACCTCATCTCGGCGCGGCCCTTGATGGGCCCGGCGGGCGCCGGCTCGCTCGCCACCGTCATCAATGCCGCCATCGGGAACAAGGCGCGCTTCGACCAGATGAGCGACTTCTTCGGCCGCACCGGCATGGGCCACGCGACAGGAGTCTGGGAAGCCGCCAACGGCGTGCCGCAAGACCGCCCCGACTTCAAGGCCGACCAGCGCCGCCACGCGATCAAGGCGGCGAAGAAGCGCAAGGCCGAGGAGATGATCTGATGCTCGTGCTCGATCACGACAGGGCGGGGGGTTACTGGGGCGCCGTGTACGTGTTCACCGCGATCAAGGGCCTGCAGGTCGTGATCGACGGCCCCGTAGGCTGCGAGAACCTGCCGGTCACCTCGGTGCTGCACTACACCGACGCGCTACCTCCGCACGAACTGCCGATCGTCGTTACCGGCCTGGCCGAAGAGCAACTCGGCCGCGAAGGCACCGAAGGCTCGATGCGCCGCGCCCATGCCGTGCTCGACCCCGACCTGCCCGCGGTGGTGGTGACGGGCTCGATCGCCGAGATGATCGGCGGCGGGGTCACGCCCGAAGGCACGAGCCTCAAGCGCTTCCTGCCGCGCACGATCGACGAAGACCAGTGGCAATGCGCCAACCGTGCGATGTACTGGCTCTGGAGCGAGTACGGCATGAAGAAGGTGCCGCAACGCACGCCCTTCGCCGAGCGTCCCGCGGGTGAGCGGCCGCGCGTCAACATCATCGGCCCGAGCTACGGCACCTTCAACTGCCCGAGCGACCTGGCCGAGATCCGCCGGCTGGTGCAAGGCATCGGCGCCGACGTGAACATGGTGTTTCCGCTCGGCAGCCACCTGGCCGACGTGTCGCGGCTGGTCGAGGCGGACGTCAACGTCTGCATGTACCGCGAGTTCGGCCGCATGTTGTGCGAGGCGCTGGAGCGGCCCTACCTGCAGGCGCCGATCGGCCTGCACAGTACGACGCAATTCCTGCGCAAGCTGGGTGAGTTGCTGCACCTGGACCCCGAGCCCTTCATCGAGCGCGAAAAGCACACCACGATCAAGCCGATCTGGGACCTCTGGCGCTCGGTGACGCAGGACTTCTTCGCCACCGCGAGCTTTGCCGTCGTCGCGAACGAGACCTACACACGCGGTATCCGCCACTTCCTCGAAGACGAGATGGGGCTGCCGTGCAACTTCGCGGTCGCGCGCAAACCGGGGGCCAAGACCGACAACGATGCCGTGCGCCAACTTGTCAAGGACAAGACGCCGCTCGTCATGTACGGCAGCTACAACGAACGCATGTACCTCGCCGAGTGCGGCGGCGGCTCGATGATGAAGGCGACCTTCATCCCGGCGTCGTTCCCGCTGCCGATCATCCGGCGTCACACCGGTACGCCGTTCATGGGCTACGCCGGCGCGACCTACCTGGTGCAGGAGTTCTGCAACGCGCTCTTCGACGCGCTGTTCCACATCCTGCCGCTCGGCACCGACCTCGACCTGGTGGATCCGACGCCGGCGCGTCCCACCGAAGCGGCGACGAGCGCTTGGGACGACGACGCTCAAGCGCTGCTCGACGAGCTGGTCCAGCGCCAACCGGTGCTGGTCCAGATCTCGGCTGCGAAGCGGCTGCGTGACCGTGCCGAGCGCGACGCCCGCCGCGCCGGTGAAGAGCGTGTCACCGCGGCGCGGGTCGCGCTGGCGCGCGACGCCGTGCGCCAGGGAGAACCGGCATGAGCCCGCGGGCGGGCATCGGCAGTCTTCCGGAGCCGCGCGATGCCCGGCTCCGGGCGCCCCCAACGTCGCGGCAGCGTGCCGCGTCTGCCCTCGCCGCGCGGGCATCGCGCGCGGCTGGCCACACGGCCAAGCTTAAGGAGACTTCCTATGGCTGAAAGCAAGGGCTCAATTTCGGGCCTCTCCGACGACGAAGCTCAAGAGTTTCACCGGTATTACATGCAAGGCTTCATCGGCTTCACAGCGGTTGCGCTGGCTGCTCACATGCTTGTGTGGATTTGGCGACCCTGGCTTTGAGGCCTGACTGAACACCCGATCGAAGGGGGAACGTGATGACCCATACCGATTCAGCAATGCCAGAACAGACGGTGCCACAGGACTTCCGCAGCTACGGAATCATCTTCGCGCTGAGTTTTCTGGTATTTCTCGGAGTCGCTGTCTTCGGGCAGTTGCTAGGTTGGCACTGGAGATCCTGGTTACCGGGTGCAGAAGGCGTGAAGTCCATTTTTGGCGGCGTCAAGGCAGCGGTTTATACCTTTATGTCGCATTTGCAATAGGAGCATGAAATCATGTGGAGAATCTGGCGTCTTGTAGACCCTCTGCGCGCGCTCGTCGTGCAGGGAATTTTCTTGTTCGGTATTGCAGTGATGATCCATCTCATCCTGCTGAGCACCAACAAGTACAACTGGTTGGACGGCCCGGCCAAGAAGCCGGTGGCTTCGGCCAACTCACCGATGCCCACCGCGGTGGCATCGTTGTCGGTGGCGAGGCCCTAAGGCGCCTCGTCAGTGGCGGCGGGCGAGGGTGGACACACCTTCGCCCGACCGCAGCGTGAAATCGCCGACCGTCGGAGTGCGTTCGCGACCGGAGGAACAAAAATGGCCATGCTGAGTTTCGAGCGGAAGTACCGCGTGCGCGGAGGCACCCTGATCGGTGGCGACCTCTTCGACTTCTGGGTCGGCCCGTTTTTTGTCGGATTCTTCGGCGTCACGACAGTGTTCTTTTCCTTCGTCGGCACCGCCATGATCCTCTGGGGCGCCTCACAAGGCCCGACCTGGAATCTCTGGCAGATCAGCATCGCGCCGCCCGACCTGTCTTATGGCCTGGGTATCGCGCCGTTGATGCAGGGCGGCCTCTGGCAGCTCATCACGGTATGCGCGCTGGGTGCATTCATATCCTGGGCACTGCGCGAGGTGGAAATATGCCGCAAACTCGGCATGCAATACCACGTCCCGATCGCGTTCAGCTTCGCGATTTTTGCCTATTTCACCTTGGAAGTGATTCGTCCGGTGCTGCTCGGCGCCTGGGGACATGGCTTCCCGTACGGTATCTACAGCCACTTGGACTGGGTTTCGAACGTGGGGTATCAATACCTGCACTTCCACTACAACCCCGCCCACATGATCGCGATCAGTTTCTTCTTCACGACGACGCTGGCGTTGTCGTTGCACGGTGGCCTGATCCTGTCGGCGTCGAACCCGGGCAAGGGCCAGGCGATGAAGACGACCGATCACGAAGACACCTTCTTCCGCGATGCCATCGGCTACTCGATCGGCCCCTTGGGTATCCACCGGCTGGGGTTGTTCCTGGCCCTGGCCGCGGTGTTCTTCAGCGCGGTCTGCATCGTCATCAGCGGTCCCTTCTGGACCCGCGGCTGGCCCGAGTGGTGGGGCTGGTGGCTGAACATGCCGATCTGGGCCCAGTGGCCGCTGAAGTGAGCCAGCAGGAGAACACTCCATGACCCAATACCTCAATCTCTTCACCAGCGTGCGCGCCGTCGGCCCCGCGCACATGGGTGTCCCGCTGCCCGCCCGCGACTCGCCGCGCTTCGGCAACCGACCGGCCCACGTCGGCCTGTTTGCCAAACTCGGCATGGCGCAGGTCGGCCCGATCTACCTCGGCACGCTGGGTGTCGCCTCGCTCTTTTTCGGCACGCTGGCCTTCGTCATCATCGGCTTCAACATGCTGGCGTCGGTCGGCTGGGACCCGGTGCAGTTCGTGCGCCAGCTGTTCTGGCTATCGCTGGACCCGCCGGCGCCGAAGTACGGCCTCGGCTTGGCGCCCCTGAACGAGGGCGGCTGGTGGAACATCACCGGGCTGTTCCTGACGATCTCGGTGCTGCTGTGGTGGCTGCGCATGTACACCCGGGCGCGCGCGCTCGGACTCGGCACGCATGTCGCGTGGGCCTTCGCCGCGGCGCGCTGGCGCTTCTTCGTACTCGGCCTGATCCGCCCCGTGCTGATGGGCAGTTGGTCCGAAGCGGTGCCCTTCGGCATCTTCTCGCACCTCGATTGGACGGCCGCCTTCTCGATCCGGTACGGCAACCTCTTCTACAACCCCTTCCACGCGCTCTCGATCGCGTTCCTCTACGGCTCGACGCTGCTCTTCGCGATGCACGGCGCAACCATCCTCGCCGTCAGCCGCTTCGGCGGCGATCGTGAGCTCGAACAGATCGTCGACCGCGGCACCGCGTCGGAGCGCGCGGCGCTTTTCTGGCGCTGGACCATGGGATTCAACGCGACGATGGAGTCGGTGCACCGCTGGGCCTGGTGGTTCGCGATCCTGTGCCCGCTCACCGGCGGCATCGGCATCCTACTCACCGGCACCGTCGTCGACAACTGGTACCTCTGGGCGGTGCAGCACGGCGTCGCGCCACCTTACCCGCCGGTCTTCGGCACCGTGATCGACCCCGCCACCTTGCCGGGAGCCAAGCCATGACCGCGTACTCGCGACTCCTTTCATTCGCGTCCGTGCTGGCGGCATCGCTGCTGCTGGCGGGTTGCGAGCGGCCGCCGATCGACAGCGTGCAGACCGGCTACCGCGGCACGGGCATGGTGCAGGTCTACAACCCGCGCACGGTGGCCGATCAGATTCCCGTCAACCAGCCGCTGGCGGCGCAACCTGCGGCCTCGCCCGACGGCCCACGCGCCAAGGACGTCTACAAGAACCTGCAGGTGCTCGGCGACCTGAGCGTGGGTGAGCTGACGCGGCACATGACCGCGATCACGGCCTGGGTTGCGCCGAAGGAGGGTTGTGCCTACTGCCACAACCTGACGAACCTGGCCGACGACTCGAAGTACACCAAGGTCGTCGCACGCCGCATGGTCCAGATGACGCAGAACCTCAACTCGAAGTGGAAGAACCACGTCGCGGACACCGGGGTGACCTGCTACACCTGCCACCGCGGCGAGCCGGTGCCGCAGCAGCTCTGGTTCGGGCCGGTCGCGCAACAGGACGCGCCGTACTTCATCGGCAACCGCAACGGGCAGAACGCCCCCGCCAGGACCGTCGGGCTGGCCTCGCTGCCCAACGACCCCTTCACGCCGTACCTGAAGAAGACGAGCGACATCCGCATCGCCGGCACGACGGCACTGCCGACGGGCCACGAGGCATCGATCCAGCAGACCGAGGGCACCTACGGGCTGATGATCCACATGTCGAACGCGCTCGGCGTGAACTGCACCTTCTGCCACAACACACGGTCGTTCGGCAACTGGGACGAAAGCTCGCCCCAGCGCACGACGGCCTGGCATGGCCTGCGCATGGTCGGCGAGATCAACAACAGCTACCTCGAGCCGTTGACCGGCACCTTCCCCGCCGCGCGCCGCGGCCCCACCGGCGATGTCGCCAAGGCCAATTGCGCGACCTGCCACCAGGGTGCTTACAAGCCGCTCTACGGCGCGGCGATGGCGAAGGACCACCCCGAGTTGCTCGCCCCTACCGGGGGCGTAGCTGCCACGCCGGCCGCAGCGACCGGCACGCTGCCGGCCCCGGTCGCCGAAGCGCTGCGCTCGGTGCTGTACTTCGACGTCGGCTCGGCCGCGCTGGCGCAGTCGCAATCGATCGGAATGTCCAAGGTCATCGCTTCACTGGCTGCGACCCCTGGCGCAAAGGCGACGATCTCGGGCTACCACTCCGCCGCCGGCACGCTGGCGCAGAACCAGGAACTGGCCAAACAACGTGCCTTCGTCGTGCGCGACGCCCTGCTCGCGGCTGGCGTGGCCGAGCCGCGTGTCGTGCTCAGCAAACCTCAGCAGACCGAAGCCAACGTGTCCGGCGAGGACCCGTCGGCACGGCGCGTCGAGGTGACGGTCAAGTAGCACCTGAGCACCGCCCCGAGTGATGCCGCGCGACCTTGCCCTGGGTGACCGCGCGCACGCGATCGGGGCGGCGCGTGTATCGGACAACGCGCCGCTTCTGCAGTTGGCTGCAAGCCGCCAGCACGCCGCCGTTGACGCTCCTGTGCGACGCTCGGCCGGCAGCATTGCGGTCGTGGTGCTGTGCGAAGTCGACGCCGCATCGCGCTGGTGGGGTTACCGGCGTTTCATCCTCCAGAGCTGGCCCTTGCGCGACACGCCGGGGCTGCGCCTGGCGAAGATGCTGGGTAGCGGACGCGACGGCGGGTTCGGCCTCCAACCCAGCGCCTCGCGCCAGGGTCTGTTCCTGGGTTTCGAAGACGAAACTTCGGCACGTCGCTTCATCGACCGGTCGCCCGTTCTGGATGCCTATCGCGACCACGCACGCGAACTTTGTGTCGCGCTGCTGCGCGCCACCTCGAGCAAGGGGAGCTGGTCCGGGGCCGCACTGGAGACGACGGCCGTGCCGCCAGTGGACGGCCCGATCGCCACACTCACCCGCGCGTCGATCAAGTGGCGCCACGCCCGCGAGTTCTGGCGCATGGCCCCGCCGGCCGAAGCGGCGCTGGCCGCCGCGCCGGGCTGCCTGCTCGCGGTCGGCCTGGGCGAGGCGCCGTTGCTGCGCCAGGCCACCTTCACCGTCTGGTCCGACGTCGCGGCGATGGACGCGTACGCCCGCAGCGGCGCGCACTTGGAAGCGATCCGCGCCGCCTATGCGGGGCAGTTCTTTTCGGAATCGATGTTCGTGCGTTTTGCGTTGCTGCAGTTGCGCGGCGTCTGGAAGGGGCAACGCCATGGCGATTGATCGGCCCGAGCGGGCGCCGCGATGATCAGGATCGGCAAGACGCTGGTGCGCACCTGGTCGGCACTCGGCCCGCGTTTCCTGCCCTTCTCGGACGCGGCGTCGCCCGAGCTGCCGCTTCCGCGGCTGCTGCGCCTGTCGCTGTTCCAGGTCTCGGTGGGCATGGCGCTGGTGCTGCTCGTCGGCACGCTGAACCGGGTCATGATCGTCGAGCTGGGCGTGCCCGCGTCGCTGGTGGCAATCATGATCTCGCTGCCGGTGCTGTTCGCGCCTCTGCGCGCCCTCATCGGCTTCAAGTCCGATACCCACCGCTCGGCACTCGGCTGGCGCCGTGTCCCCTACATCTGGAAGGGCACGCTGATCCAGTTCGGCGGCCTGGCGATCATGCCCTTTGCCTTGCTCGTGCTGTCGGGCGGGGGCAATGCGCAGCAGTGGCCGGTCTGGATCGGCCATGCCGGCGCGGGGCTCGCCTTCCTGCTTGTCGGCGCCGGTGTCCACATCACGCAGACCGCAGGGCTGGCATTGGCAACCGACCTCGCACCGGTCGAGGCGCAGCCCAAGGTGGTGGGCCTCATGTACGTGGCGCAACTGCTCGGGATGATGGTGAGCGCAGTCGTCTTCGGCGCGCTGCTCGAGGACTTCTCGCCGGCGCGGCTGATCCAGGTCATCCAGGGCTCGGCGGTGGCGACGATGGCGCTCAACCTGCTCGCGCTCTGGAAACAGGAAACGTGCAACCGCGCGCTCACCTCGAGCCAGCGCCAGCACCCTACCTTCGCAGCGTCGTGGGACAAGTTCCGCCAGGGTGAACATGCCATGCGCCGGCTCGCGGTCGTCGGACTCGGCACGATGGCCTTCAGCATGCAGGACGTGCTGCTAGAGCCTTATGGCGGACAGGTGCTGGGTCTCGATGTTGCGTCGACGACCAAGCTCTCGGCCACGCTCGCGCTCGGCGGGCTGATGGGCTTCGGCCTCGCGTCGCATGTGCTCGGC
>DATDER010000162.1:0-2996 GCA_036523095.1 Rubrivivax sp. | reverse complement strand
TGCGCCATCGCCTGCGGCACACCCTCGGCCGTGAAGGCGTAGTTGAGCAGGAAGGAGCCGGCCAGGATCATCGTGATCACCGCGCTCGAGCGCGTGGACTCCAGCACGACACCGAAAAGCGTGCGCCAACTCAGTGCACGGTAGACCAGCGTGGACAGGATCAGCGCGTGGCAGGCCGCGACCGCGGCCGCTTCGGTCGGCGTGAAGGCGCCCGAGTAGATGCCACCCAGCAGCACGATCGGCATCGACAGCGGCAGCGCACCGCGAAACAGCACCGAGGGCCATTCCGACAGCGGCACGCGAGCCTCGCGCGGCATGTTGCGGCGCACCGCGATGACCTGCACCACGGCCATCATCAACAGCGCCATCAACACACCGGGCACCACGCCACCCAGGAAAAGGGCCCCAACCGAGGCGCCCGAGACCAGGCCGTAGATCACCATCGGGATCGACGGCGGGATGATCGGACCGAGGGTCGCACTGGCCACGACCACCGCGCCGGCAAAGCCGCGCGAGTACTCGGGCTTCTTCAGCATCTGCTTGATGGTCACCAGGCCTGGCCCGGCGGCGTCGGCGATCGCGCTGCCGCTCATGCCCGAGAAGATCACGCTGACCAGGATGTCGACCTGGGCCAGGCCGCCGCGCAGGCGTCCGACCAGGATGCGGCAGAAGTCGAACAGGCGCTCGCTGACCGTACCGGCATTCATCACGTTGGCCGCCAGCACGAACATCGGCACCGCCAGCAGCACATAGCTGTTGTACAGGCCGTTGCAGACCTGCTCGGCGACCAGGCCGAGGTCCTGCTGCTTGACGACCAGGTAGGCGATGCCCGAGGCGATCATCGAGAAGCCGATCGGCATGCGCATCAGCATGCCGGCCAGCAATACGCCGCCCAGGGCCCACAGTCCGGCGGTCATGACGCCGGTATCCCCGCGTCTTCGAGATCAAGGCCGCGCAGCGCGCGCCAGATCCCGATCCCGCTGCGCACGACCAGCGCCGCCAGCAGCAGCACGAAGGGCAGGAAGACCCAGCGGAACGACACACCGAGCACGGGGGTGCCTTCGCGCGACATGAAGTTCACGTAGTCCCAGCAGGCCGGCAGGGCACAGGCCGCGAGGCCACCGATCATCGCGTGGCCGGCCAGGCGCATCCACTTGCGTGAACGCGAACCGACCGCGTTCCAGACCAGGTCGAACATCACGTGCTCGCGTTCGGGCACGATGAAGGCCGCCGCCCACAGGATGACCCAGACGTAGAGCACTACCGCCATCTCGTCGGTCCAGGGCAGCGGCCGGTTGAAGCCGAAGCGGGCGACGATCTGGACCATGAAGACCAGAAACAGGGCCGCGAACAGCCCCGCGCCAACGGCGTTGGCGCCGCGCTTGAGCCAGGCGCGCATTACTTGGTTGCGTTGATGCGGTCGAGCACGCCGGCCGGCCAGGCTTTGGCCATGTCGCTCGTCGCGTACGCCGCCTGAACCGACTTGCGGAAGGCCTCGACATCGGGCGTCGTCACCGTCAGGCCTTCCTTCTTGAAGAAGTCGATGATCTGCGCCTCTTCCTTGATCCGGTTTTCATTGTTGAAGGTGGCGGCGGCATCGGCGGCGGCCTGCACCTTCTGCTGCTGCGCCGGCGTCATCGCCTTCCAAGCCTTGTCGGAAATCGCGATGAAGATGCCGTCGACCAGGTGGTTCGTCATCACGATCTGCTTGGTCACTTCGTAGAACTTGGCCGCGCGCACGCTGGGCAGCGGGTTGTCCTGGCCGTCGATGGTGCCGGTCTTCAGCCCGAGGTAGACCTCGCCGAAGGCCAGCGGCGTCGCGGTCGCACCGAGCGCCTCACCAAGGAACAACCACTCCTTGCTGCCCGGCATGCGCAGCTTGACGCCCTTCAGGTCGGCAGGCGTCTTGACGTTGCGCACCTCGCGCAGGTTGACCTGGCGCGTGCCGAGGTAGATCGGCGTCAGCAGCGTGACGTCCATCTTCTCGGTCGCCAGCTTGAACATCTCCTTGCCGATCGACCCGGCGAAGACCTGCTGTTGGTGCTTCGGATCGCGGATCACGTAGCCGGCGGTGAAGATCGAGAACTCCGGCACCAGCTTGGCGATGTCGAAGGCCGAGATCGACGACAGCTCGAGGTTGCCGCGGGCCATCGCCGCCGGTTCGGTGCCCTGCTTGAACAGGGTCGCGTTCAGGTTGATCTGGACGTCGAATTCGCCCGGCGCGCTCTTGTCGAGCGACTCCTTGAACACCGTCCACATCTTGCCGTGCCAGTCGTCGGGCACCGCCGGAGTGGAGATGCGCAGAAGCACCTTGTTCTGCGCCAGGGCGGCGGAGCTGAAGCCGGCGGCCAGCGCCAGTGCAGCGGTGGCGGCGATCACGGTGCGGCGCAGGATCGAATGGGTCATCGTTGTCTCCTTGTGTACTGCGGGGTGGGTCAGTCGATTGAAGGGTCCAGGCCGAGCGCGGCCAGCTCACGCGAAAACTTTGCGAAGGCCTCTGCATCCAGCGCCACTAGGGGCGCGCGCACGCGCAGCCAGGCCGCATCGCCGGTCTGCGCCGCCATGATGGCCTTGAGCGCCGGCATCAGGGCATAGCCGCCGAGCCAGGTCAGCAGGCGCTCGACGCGGGCGTGCTCGGCGGCGGTGCGCGTGGCGTCGGGTTCGGTGGCCAGGCGGTGCACCACGCGCGGCATGAAGTTGGCCAGGCCGCTGACCGCGCCGCGGCTGCCGCGGCCGGCCAGGGCGGGCAGGTCCAGCTCGTTGCCGACATGGACCCCGATCGCCGGCATGAAGGCCTCGGCCAGGCCCAGCGAATGGGCGCGGTCGCACTGGCTGTCCTTGATGGCCACGATGTTGCGCGGGTAGCGGCGGACCATCTCGACGATCACGCCATGTGACAGGGCCACCGCCGCAACCTGGGGGATGTGGTACAGCACCACGCGCAGCGGCCGGTCGGCCGTGGCGTCGATGACCTGCGACATCGCATCGACGATACC
>DATDER010000161.1:0-2941 GCA_036523095.1 Rubrivivax sp. | reverse complement strand
TGGCTGACGTAGCCGTTGCGGTAGCGCGAGGTCGACAGCACGGTCGCGCGACGTGCCCATTCCACGGCCTGTGCTTGCGCGCTGGCTTGGTCGGAGAGCAGGCCGAGTGCCGAGAGCTGGTCTTCGACGTCGCGGAAAGCGAGCAGCACCTGCTCACGGTAGCTGGCTGCCGCGGCGTCCCATTGCGCGTTGGCACTTTGCACGCCGGCCTCGCGGCGCCCGCCGTCGAAGATCGGCAGCGAGAGCAGGGCGCCTACGCCCCAGGCCCGCGCCGACCACTTGAACAGCTCGCTCAGGTCGGTGGAGACCTGGCCGGCCGTCGCCGTGAGCGTGACGTCGGGGAACCATGCCGTGCGTGCGACGCCGGCGCGGGTCTGCGCCGCCAGCATCGCGTGCTGTGCCGCGGCCACGTCGGGCCGACGCGCGAGCACGCTGCTAGGCACCCCGGGCGGCACCTGCGGCGGTGCTGCGCTCCAGTCGGATTCGGCCAATCCAAACCCGCTCGGCACTTCGCCGATCAAGGTGGCCAGCGCGTGCTCGAGTTCGGCGCGGCGGCGGTCGAGCGCGAGGGCCTGCGATTCGATGGAGGCGACCTCGGTGCGCACGCGGGCCAGGTCGAGCTCGCTCACGTCACCGGCCTGGTAGCGCCGCTCGATGACGCGCAGCGTGTCGCGGTAGGCGGTGACCGACTCGCGCATCAGCGCGCGCTCGGCATCGAGTGCGCGCACCGCGAAATAGGTCTTCGCCACGTCGGCTTGCACCAGCAGCCTCGTGCTCTGCAGCAGTGCTTCTCGCGACTGTGCGTCGAGCGCTGCGGCGTCACCCGCCTTGGCGATGCGGCCGAAGAGATCGAGTTCCCATGCCGCCGTGGCGCCCACGTTGGCCGTGGTGGCCGCTTGGCCGGGGAGGGTGCCGCCGGCGAGCGGCAAGGTCTGGCGCACGACCGAGGCGCCGACGCCGATCTGCGGCAGGCGGTCGGCATTCGTGGCGCGCACCAGCGCGCGGGCCTGGGCTAGGCGGGCAGCGGCCGCCTGGATGCTGGTGTTGTGGGCGGCGCGCGCGATAAGGTCGTCGAGCCGCGCGTCGCCGAAGGCCTTCCACCACTCGCCGCGGGCTTGCGCCTCGGCTGGCGGCAGAGTCGCCCATCGGCCATCGATGGACTTGAACGCGACCGGCGCAGCGGGCGGTGCGATCGGCTCGAACTCCGGGCCACTGGCGCAGCCGGCCAGCACCAGCGCGGCGAGCAGCGGCGTGAGGTGCCTTGTCCATGTCTCCTTGTTCATGTCGATTCCTTCATTCCTGGACGCCGATGGCCGAGCGCGGCTGGGGCCTGAGCGTGTGCGCTGCGCCGCCACCGTGTGCCGGCAGGGCTGCATGCGCCTCGCCGTGGTGCTGCAGCGCTCGGTTGCCGGCGAGGCGACGCAGCAGTACGTAGAACACTGGTGTCAGGAAGATGCCGAAGGCCGTCACGCCGATCATCCCCGTGAACACCGCGACACCCATCGCTTGGCGCATCTCGCTGCCGGCGCCTGTTGCGAGCACCAGGGGAAGCACGCCCATCACGAAGGCGAGCGAGGTCATCAGGATGGGGCGCAGGCGCAGGCGGCTCGCCTCGATCGCGGCCTGGATCGGCGTGCGGCCGGCGAACTCCAGCTCGCGTGCGAACTCGACGATCAGAATCGCGTTCTTTGCACTCAATCCCACCAATACCATCAGCCCGATCTGCGTGAAGACGTTGTTGTCGCCGCGCGTGAGCCAGACGCCGGTCATGGCCGCGAGCAGGCCCATGGGCACGATCAGCAAGATGGCGAGCGGCAGCGTGAGGCTCTCGTACTGTGCGGCGAGCACGAGGAAGACGAGCACAATGGCGATGGCGAAGATCCACAGCGCCGAATCGCCGGCGATGATTTCCTGGTAGGTGAGATCCGTCCACTCGTAGCCGATGCCGGGCGGCAGCGTTTCGGCAGCGATGCGCTCGATCGCGTCCTGCGCCTGGCCCGACGAGAAGCCGGGTGCGGCGCCGCCGTTGATGTCGGCGCTGAGAAAGCCGTTGTAGCGCATGGCGCGCTCCGGGCCGAAGGTGGGTGACACTTTCATCAGTGCCGACATCGGCACCATCTCGCCGCTGTTCGAGCGCACCTTCAGCAAGCCGATGTCTTCGGCGCGTGCGCGGAAGGCCGCATCGGCCTGCACCCGCACCGAGTAGGTGCGGCCGAACTTGTTGAAGTCGTTCGCGTACAGGCTGCCGAGGTAGATCTGCAGGGTCTCGAAGATGTCGGTCACCGGCACACCGAGCTGGCGGGCGCGGGTGCGGTCGATGTCGGCATAGAGCTGCGGCACGTTGACCTGGTAGCTGGAGAACATGCCGGCCAGTTCAGGGGTCTGGTAGGCCTTGGCCATGAAGGCCTTCAGCGCGTCGTCGAGTGCCTTGAAACCGAGCGAGGCGCGGTCTTCGAGTTGCAGCTTGAAGCCACCGGTCGTGCCCAGCCCCTGCACCGGTGGCGGTGGGAACATCACGACGAAGGCCTCCTGGATCGAACCGAACTTCGCGTTGAGCTGACCGGCGATGGCGCCCGCGCTCTGGTCGGCGCCACGGCGCTCGTCGAAAGGCTTGAGCGTCGTGAAGACGATGCCCGAGTTGGAGCTGTTGGTGAAGCCGTTGATCGACAGCCCGGGGAAGGCGACGGCATGCTCGACGCCCGGCTGCTTGAGCGCGATGTCGTTCATGCGCCGGATCACCTCCTCGGTTCGGTCGAGTGTGGCCCCATCGGGCAGTTGCGCGAAGCCGATCAGGTACTGCTTGTCCTGGCCGGGCACGAAGCCGCCGGGCACCGCCCTGAAGAGGCCCGCGGTGGCGAGCACCAGCGCGCCGTAGACCGCGAGCAGGAGCGCCTTGCGGCCGAGCGAGCGCGTGAGGCCCTGCCCGTATTTCTCGGAGCCG
>DATDER010000160.1:0-2460 GCA_036523095.1 Rubrivivax sp. | reverse complement strand
GACGTCGGCCGGCCGCCGGGGTGCCGGATCCGGCCCCGCGGCCACTGCGGCGGAACGCGGATCGACGCCCGACGGAGGCGGCATCAAGTCGGCAAAGGGGGCAGCGCTGCCCGGCGGAGAGGAGGCCGCCAGGCCCAGCAGATCCGCGAAGGGGTTGCCCGGTAACGGTGTCTCGGCGGGGCCGAACAGATCGGCGAAGGGCCCTTCGGCAGACGTCGTGGGCGGCAGGGGCGAGACGCCCGGGGCTGTGGCTGCGGCGGTGGCCAGCGGCGGTGACTGCGCGACCCAGTTGTCGGGCCGGTGTGCGTGCACCGCCGACGCGGCCTCCGGGGCATCGCGCAGATCGGCCTTGAGCAGGTAACCCCCGATGCGGATCTGCTCGTCCTGCGCCAGTGCCGCCGTGTCGCCGTGGGCGAGCGTGCGGCCGCCCACGACGATGGGGTTCGCGGCGCCGACGTTGCGGATCAGGAAGCTGGCGCCGTGGGCCACGATCTCGGCCTGCAGCCGCGACACATGGCGCTGCGGGTCGGGCAGCGCCATCGTGTTGTGGTCGGCGCGCCCGATCGTTCCGCCACGGGCGTCGAAGACCGCGGTGATGGGCTGCGACAGCGGCTGGTCGTTCAGCGATACAGCGACCAGGGTCAAGGTCATGGTCTGGTGCCCGGGGCGAGTTGGGTTGGGTCGGCCCGAGGGCATCTCGAGCGATGTTCGGGTGCACGCGGCGTCATCTCAACCCACCAAAGTCATGCGGGACTCACCGCTGCCACCTCAGCCACGCCGCGACGGCGGCAAAGATCAGCGCCAGCAGCAGCCACGTCGCCGAGCCACCCCGCAGGCGGCCGCTGCGCCACAAACGCCACACGCCGGCCAGTGCAAATCCGGCCGCGAGCCACGGGAAGAGCATGGCCGGATCCATCGGTTCACCCGGTTCCAGCGAGCCAGCGGCGCTGGCGAGGCACCGGTGCCGCGATGGGAAACAACCGCCGCCCGGGTTCCAGCGCACAGGCCAGTTGCGCCGCGTGTGCACGGCGCCGCTGCGTGCCCTCGCGCAGTACACGGGCGGCCACCGCAGCGCT
This sequence comes from Rubrivivax sp., assembly GCA_036523095.1. Taxonomy (GTDB): domain Bacteria; phylum Pseudomonadota; class Gammaproteobacteria; order Burkholderiales; family Burkholderiaceae_C; genus Rubrivivax. The sequence continues at coordinate 1,384 of DATDER010000160.1, read as the reverse complement.
GGCCGGTTCGCCGTCGAAGAGGCGCCGGCCGGGCCGCATGCCCGGCTGCATGCCCGTCTGGCGAGACCACCAGGCCTGCAGCTTGGCCACGTCGGGCCACGGCAGGCTGTCGTCTTCGTCGAGCGCCACGTCATCGTCATCGGGGTCGTCCGACGGCATCTCAGGCAGCGAGGGGTGCTCGAGCGTCTCGAGGTCGAGTCGCGACAGGTCGGCGCCGGTGAGGACGCTGAACGATTCCCCGGCCAGGCGGGCCAGCGCGGGCTCGGCCATGCGTTCGATGAGCCAGGGAACGAAACGCGTGTCGCCGAGCAAGCCCAGCGCGCGCACCAGCCGGCGCCGGCGGCGCATGTCGCCGGTCGCCTCTTGCGCCGCCTTCGATACCGCACGTGCGAGTTCGCCTGCCTGGCCTTCGGCGCCGGCGGCCATCACCAGCGACAACGCGGCGGTGGCAAGGGGTGAATCTTGTTGTGCTGCGACCGACAGCACGCTCAGCGACGACTGTCGATCCCCGAGCAGGCACGCGGCCCAGGCGGCCCAGAACACGATCCCGGGGTGGTCCTCGGCAATCGCGCGCCGCGCGGTATCCAGAAGGTCGATGCGGCCGAGTTCGCCCGCCGCGCGCAGCGCAGCCTGACGAAGTTCGGGAGACGCGTCGGCCAGCGCCGCGCCCAGGGTCGGCCCGGGGTCGACCTGGTGCATGCGGCAAGCCGTCAGGCCCAGGGCGCGTTCATGGGGTTGTGACGAGGCCAGCAGCCTGCGCACAACGCCCTGGAGGTCGGCCGCGGAGACCCAGCCCAATGCGCTGGCCACGCCGCGTGCCGCATCCGGCAGCGCGGGCACGAGGGCGAGCACATGATCGAACAGGCGCTCGTCGCGCGATTCGATGGCCCGCACCGCGACGGCAAATACTTCGCCCGCGCCGGGGTGCTCCAACGCCTGGACACACAGGGCCGTACCCGCAGGCCCGGCGACGGCCAGGCCGTCGAGGTGGGCCGCGATGCGTTCGTCGAGCCGGCCCAGGTGCAGCAGCGCGACATGCGGCGCCCTGACCAGCACGCTGCGCACATGGCGCAGCATTGCGGACTCCTCGGCATGCTGCTGCACCACGGCCTGCACGATGGGTCGCGCCGGCGCAGCAGGTGTCGGGGTGGCGGGCATGACGAGCGGGAACCGGGGTGTCCGGCCGATGATGAGAGCCCGGCGCTGGCAACGCCAATGGTCCAAAGTCATGCGGGCTTGTGTCCCCAATGCGGGGGGCACACAACCCGGTCCGACGCGGCACAATCTGCTCCGTGAAATCGGCCAAGCTGTACCTCCGTCGCGCAGGCTGGCGCCGCGCCCGCAGGGGCCTGCTGGTTGCGTCTGCGGCGCTGATCGCGGCGTG
>DATDER010000159.1:0-3809 GCA_036523095.1 Rubrivivax sp. | reverse complement strand
GTTGTCGGCTTGCAGCACGCGGTCGGACAGGTTGCCGGTGAGCTCGGCCCACTGCGACGGCAGCAGCAGCAGCGCAGGCAGCATCACCAGCAGCCAGACGACAGCGCCACCGCGGCCCCACAGCAGCGGCCACGCCCGGGCATGGCGGTCGAGGAAGGCGCCCGGGTCCCAGAGCGGGATGCGCAGCGCCATCGGGTTGGCCCAGGAGCGGCGGCGCTTGGCGCGGCTCTCGCGCTGGCCGCGGTCGAACAGCTCCAGCGCGTCGGGCGGCACGTCGGTCATCAGCAGGTCGGCAGCGTGCAACTGGCCCAGCAACTGGATCAGCTCGTCCTGCGTCGGCGCATCCTCACCCAGCTTGCGGCCGGCCAGCAGCCACAGATCCTGCACGCTGCGCCGGCCGTCCATCGCTGCCAGCACCAGCCGCGCCGCCGGCGTGAAGCGGTGCACGCGCCCCGAGGCTGGGTCCTGCAGCAGGTACCAGAGCTGGCCGCGGTAGCGGTGCCGGTGCAGACGGGCGCGCGCCACCAGCTGCGGCCGCAGCTCCGCCACGCGGTACCACAGGCTGCTCTGAAGCGGAGTGTCGATCATGGTGCGGACACGGATCCGGGCCGCTCAGGGCATCCAGTCCCAGAGCGCGAGCCGCAGCCAATCGAAGAAACCGTGGGTCCAGATCCAGAGCAGACTGCGCTCGCCCACCACCACCTTGCCGATGCCCTCCATGCCCGGACGCAGCCCGGGCGGGGCGCCGCCCTCGATCGCGGCCTCGACCGCGAACAGGTTCTGGCCGTCGCGCTGCGTCGCCACCGGCGTGATGCGCTTGACGGTGATTTCCAGCCTGCGGTCGGGCATGCCCGAGAGCACGAGTTCGCCGCCCTGCCCGGTGGCCAGGCGCGCGATGTCGCGGTCGTCCACCTCGAGCATCACGCGGTAACCCTGCAGCGGCGCCACCTCGAACAGCAGGCGCCCGGTCTCGACCGGCGAGCCGATCTGCTGGCTGAGGTCGCCCGAGACGACGACGCCGTCGTAGGGCGACACCACGGTGGCGCGCGCGAGCCGCTCCTGGGCCAGCGAGAGCTGCGCCTCGGCCTGGTTCATCTGCGCCGCCAGAACGCCCATCGCCGCGCGGTCGGCCTGCGCCTGCGCCACCTGGTAGCGGCGCTGCAGTTGTTCGCCCTCGGCGCTCCAGCGCGAGCGCTCGAGCAGCAGATCGCGGTCGTCCAGGCGCGCCAGCGTCTGGCCCTTCTTCACGGTCTCGCCGGCCCGCACCAGCGCCTCGGCCAGGAAGCCGTCGAAAGGCGCGACCGCGGCGAGCTGCGTCGAGCCCTCGACGGCGGTGCGCGCCGAGATCCGGTGCTCGGTCTGCCACAAGGCGATGAAGGCGAAGAACAGCCCCAGCACGGCGGCGCCGAGCTTGAGCCCCGGGCGGCTGGGACCGGTCACTTCGCGCAGCCCGTTCCGCACGCCGTCGCGAAGCCGGCCGATCAGACCGCGCTCGTTGGCGCGCTGCAGCGCCCACACCGGGCCGAGCATCACCCCCAGCGCCGCCGCGAGCTCGCGTTCGTCATCGCCGAACGGCGCGCCGACGTTGCGCTCGAAGCTCAGCACACCCACGGTCTGCGCTTCGTGCCGCACCGGCACCGACAGCATCGCCGCCACCGCGAGCTGGCGTGCACTGTCGGCATGCGCCAACGAACCGAGCTCGTCGTCCACGGGGGCCGGAAAGGCCACGGCCACGCCCAGGTCCAGCACCTCGTCCATCGCCTGGCCGACCCAGCGCACGAGGTCGGACCGTTTGTCGAAGCTCGCGGTGTTGGACATCACCAGCGGCGTCACCTGGCCCGCATGCTCGAAGCCCACCGAAACGCGGTCACACCCGAGGCGCGAGGCCAGTTCGTTGGCCACCGCCAGCGCCGAGGGTTGCAGCTGCGCATGCTGCATGGCCGTGGCCATGATCTCGTTGAGCAGCCCGGTGCGGGCGAGTTCCGCCTCGCGGCGCTGCAGCAACCCCTGGCGGAAGTGATCGGTCAGCCAGGCGCTGCCCCAGTGGATCTGGCGCAGGGCCTCCTGCAGCCCGGCGGTGGGGCCCGGGCCGATGTCGAACACCACGGCGCCGTGCAACGGGCCGGCCACGTCGAGCGGATAACCGACGTGCGCCACGCCGTCGGCGCCGGGGGGGCCACCCCCCGCTGGCGCGGCCACCACGCCTTCGCGCTGCTCGAGCACCTGTTGTGCGACCTCACCCAGGTACTGCAGGTCACGGCGCGGGTCGGGCCAGGCCGCCGCCACGGTGAAGGTCTGGCTGTCGGGCTCGCGCGTGAGCAGGATGGCCGCGCGCGCACGTTCGATACGCACCGCCGTCAGTGCCAGCCAGCCGGCGTAGAGCTCGTGCGAATCGACCGGCGCCGTGAAGCGCGCCCAGGCAGCCGACTCCGCGCGAGCCCGCTGCTCGTCGGCAATCGAATAGACGGGAGCCGCGGTTTGCATCAGCGATGCGGCTCCACGGTCCGGCGTCCCGTTGACGGGGCCGGCTCCGGCCAAGGCCTCACTATTGAACGGTCTCGGTCGCTGCCGCGATGGCGACCGGAGGCGTTTCTTCCTTCAACGTGCCGATCAAGCGGTCCTTGACGTCGACGAAGTTGCGCATCGAATGCAGTTGCAGGTACAGCAGTTCGAGCTCGTCGGTCTTGGCCAGTGTCGCCAGCGCCTCGCCGTCGAGCGCACGCAGCTTCTCCCGGCTGACGCTGAGGAAGCCGTTGAGCGACAGCTTCTCGCCCTTGGGTGTGGTCACCTGCGCCTGCATCGGTTCGAGCAGGCCCATCCCGTTGATGCGGCGACCGAACTGGCGCGTGCGCTCGAAGTGCGCCTGGTACTCCTGCAGGAACTTGAGCACGCGCTCGACATAGGCGGTGGGTTTGGCGTCGTCGCCGAACAGGCGCTCGCCGCGCCCCTCGCGGTTGACGCCGGGGTGCGACTCGTCGATGCACAGGGTGAGCGTCTTGCCGTCGGCGCTGCTGGAGAAGACGAAGGGGTAACGGCGGATGAAGGCAGGGATGTACTGGGCCTTCCACTTCTGTTCCGACGACAGGTACAGGTTCTGGTTGCCGCGAACCCCCAGGACCACTGCGGGGATCACATCGTCGCCGGCCTGCGTGAAGACGATCGCATATTCAGTGGCGGCGCGCAGGAACTCCACTGCCATCAGCGGCACGGCGTTGATGCCGGCACTGAAGGCGTAATCGGCCACCGGCTCCAGCGACACGTTGGCGTGCCGCGCTGCCGATACCGGCACGGCGCTTTCGTAGATCAGCAGTTGTTTGGTCATGGCGCTTCCAACGATGAATGTAGGGAGCGCGCAGCGTACCCTACCGGCGCGACTTCGCCACGGTGCAAACCTGTGGCTGGGCGCAGACTCTCGCGGGCGCAATGCGAATACACGTGCTACTTCACGCAGGCGGTAGCTTAATGCCGCCAACTCGGCCCACCCCCTGGATCGGGGCTTGACGACCGTGGTCCGCTGATCGAAGCGCGCGTTGAAGGTCGCGCAGCTATCGGCTGCCTACGCACGGCGCGGCGATGCAAGCCAACATCAGCGCCAACGCAATACCCGCCATATCTGTCGCACCTCGAGCCGTCGGAAGGAGGCGATCCGAGAGGCCGCTCCGACGGCCGGACTTCGGCGATAACACCGTCCGTAGACTTCAGTGCACTGCTTGACGAAGAGGAACGGTCGCGCGATGTGCTACTCCACCCAGATCATGGCCGGGAGTTCGGCGCGTCGCTGAGCATCAAGGACTTCGTCGACATCTTCT
>DATDER010000158.1:0-4282 GCA_036523095.1 Rubrivivax sp. | reverse complement strand
CTGGTGCTGCACGGCGTGACACGCGCCTTCGGCGCGCTGCGGGCGGTCGACGAAGTGTCGCTGTCGGTTGCCGCAGGGCAGAAGTACGCCGTACTGGGATCCAACGGCGCCGGCAAGACCACCCTCTTCAACGCCATCACCGGCGACTTCCCGCCCACCTCGGGGCGGATCTATTTTTTCGGTGAAGACATCACAGAGCTGCCGCCGCACGAACGCATCCGCAAGGGCTTGCGGCGCACGTACCAGTCTTCGCTCCTGTTCCGTGACCTTTCGGTACGCGACAACCTGTTCCTCGCGGTGCGCGGTGTGAGCAGCGGGCGCTTCGGCCTCCTGCGTGCGAGCGCGGGCCACGCCTCCACCCGCGCCACGCAAGAGCTGCTGGAGCGTGCGCGGCTGAGCCACCTCGCCGACGAACTGGTGGCCAACCTGGCACATGGCCAGCAGCGCCAGCTCGAGATCGGCATGGCGCTGGCGGGTGCACCGCGTTTGATCTTGTTCGACGAACCCGCGGCGGGGCTGTCGCCGGCCGAGCGGCGTGAACTGGTGGCGCTGCTCACCTCCTTGCCTGGCCACATGAGCTTCGTGCTGATCGAACACGACCTCGACATCGCGCTGCGGGTAGTCGACCGCGTCAGCGTGATGCACAACGGGCGCGTGCTCAAGACCGGCAGCCCGGCCGAGATCGAGAACGATGCCCAGGTGCAGGCGATCTACATGGGCGGCAAACACTGATGGCCTGGTTCGGCAAGCCGGAAGCCGTCAAGACCAAGGGCCCGGTGCTCATGGTCGAGGGCCTGGACGTCTACTACGGCCGCGCCCATGCGTTGCAGGGTGTGTCGCTGACGATCGAGCACGGCGTGCTCGGCATCGTCGGCCGCAACGGCATGGGCAAGACCACCCTGTGCAACGCGATCACCGGCCTCGTCGCCGCGGGCGGCAGCGTGCACCTGCACGGTGAAGAGATTCTCGGTCTGCCCCCGAACCAGATCACGCGCCGCGGCATCGCCTACGTGCCGCAGGGCCGGCGTGTCTGGCCGAGCCTGACGGTCGACGAGACGCTGCGCCTGGTGGCGCCGCAACGGCGCGAGGTCGAGCGCGTGTACACGATGTTCCCGCGCCTGGCCGAGCGCAAGGGCCACGGCGGCGCGCAATTGTCGGGCGGCGAGCAGCAGATGCTCGCGATCGGGCGCGCGCTGCTGCTGCAGCCGCGCCTCCTCGTGATGGACGAGCCCACCGAAGGCCTCGCCCCGGTGATCGTCGAGCAGGTGGCGCAGGCGCTGCGCACGCTGGCGGCCGAGGGCGAGATCGCGGTGCTGCTGATCGAGCAGAACCTGGGCGTCGCGATCGAGGTCGCCGACCGCATCGCGGTCATGGTCAACGGCCGCATCGCGCAGGAGATGCCGTCTGCCGTGCTCGGCGCCGACCGGGATCTGCAGGAGCGGCTGCTTGGCGTGCGCTCGGGCGGTCCCGACGATGAAACCGAGGCCACGCCGTCGCCCGACGCCACCACGGCCGACACCGAAGCGCCGCAGCAGGTGCTGACGGTGCGCCGCGCCCACGGCGACGGCGCCCCGACACTGGACGACCTCGCGCCGCGCAGCGTGCGCGGTTTCACGCGCTGGAACGCGGGTGATGTGTCGGCGCCGCTGGCCGACGTGGCACGCGATCCGGCCTTCGACGCACCCGCGCGTACGTCCACGCCGCCTGCATCACCGCCGTCGCCCGCCGCGGCGCAGGTGCTGCAGTTCCCGGTCGCCACCAGCAGCGGCCGCGCGGCTTACGTCGCCGGCACCTTCGACACCAAGGGACGCGAGCTGTCCTACATCCGCCAGTGCCTGGAGAAGCTCGGCCTGCGTGTCGTCACGGTCGACCTCAGCACCTCGGGCAAGCCTTCGCCGGCGAGCGTGCACCCGCGCGAGGTCGCACGCCACCACCCGGGTGGCGAGAACGCCGTGTTCACGGGCGACCGCGGCAGCGCCGTCACCGGCATGGCGCTCGCGTTCGAAGCCTTCGTGCGCACACGGCGCGACCTCGGCGGCCTGATCTCGGCCGGCGGCTCGGGCGGTACCTCGCTCGCCACGCAGGGCATGCGCGCGCTCCCGGTCGGCTGCCCGAAGGTGATGGTGTCGACAATGGCGAGCGGCGACACCCGGCCCTACGTCGGCCCGAGCGACATCTGCATGATGTATTCGGTCACCGACGTGCAGGGCATCCACCGCATCAGCGAGCAGGTACTCGGCAACGCCGCCCACGCGCTGGCCGGGATGATCACGCACCCGGTGCAGCACAGCGTGGTCACCAGGCCGGCAATCGGCCTGACGATGTTCGGCGTCACCACCGCGTGTGTGCAGGCGGTGACCAAGCGCATCGCCGACGAAGCCGACTGCCTCGTCTTCCACGCCACCGGCGTCGGCGGGCAGAGCATGGAAAAGCTCGCCGACTCGGGCCTGCTCGCGGGCGTGATCGACGTCTCGACGACCGAGATCGCCGACGAGATCGCCGGCGGCGTGCTCTCCGCCGGGCCGACGCGGCTGGACACGTTCGCGCGCCACGCGCTGCCCTACGTGGGCTCCTGCGGCGCGCTCGACATGGTCAATTTCGGCCCCTGGGACACGGTGCCCGAACGCTACAGGGCGCGCAAGCTGTACCGCCACAACCCGACCGTGACGCTGATGCGCACGACGGCCGACGAGTGCCGCGCGATCGGGCAGTTCATCGCCGCCAAGCTCAACGCGATGGCAGGCCCGGTACGTTTCCTGATCCCCGAAGGGGGTGTCTCGGCGATCGACAAGCCGGGTCAGCCCTTTCACGACCTCGAGGCCGACCGCGCGCTCTTCGACAGCATCGCGCTGCACTTCCGTGCCGGCGCCGACAGGAAGCTGCTGCGGCTGCCGCTGCACATCAACGACGAAGCCTTCGCCGACGCGCTCGTTGCCGCCTGGCACGAGGTGGCCGCACCCAGCGGCCGTGCCCTGAGAGCTTGAAACACACCATGCCCCGCATCGCCCGCCAGACCATCCTCGACCGTCTCAACGCCAAGATCGCCGCCGGCACCCCGATCGTCGGCGGCGGCGCCGGCACCGGCCTGTCGGCGAAGTGCGAGGAAGCGGGCGGCATCGACCTGATCGTGATCTACAACTCGGGCCGCTACCGCATGGCCGGGCGCGGCTCGCTCGCCGGGCTGCTGGCGTACGGCAACGCGAACGAGATCGTCTGCGAGATGGCGCACGAAGTGCTGCCTGTCGTGCGTCACACGCCCGTGCTGGCGGGCGTGAACGGCACCGACCCGTTCATGATTCCGGGGCAGTTCCTGCGCCGCCTGATCGACCTCGGATTCAGCGGTGTGCAGAACTTCCCGAGCGTGGGCCTGATCGACGGCACCTTCCGCGCCAACCTCGAAGAGACCGGCATGGGCTACGGCCTCGAGGTCGAAATGATCGCGCAGGCGCGTGCGCTCGACCTGCTCACCACACCATACGTCTTCAGCGAGGACAACGCGCGCGCGATGGCGCGCGCCGGGGCCGACATCGTCGTCTGCCACATGGGCCTGACGACCGGCGGCCAGATCGGCGCCGGCACCGCCATGAAGCTGGCCGACTGCGTCGCGCCGATCGACGCCTGGGCCGCGGCGGCGCGGTCGGTGAACCCGGAAGTGATCGTGCTCTGCCACGGCGGGCCGATCGCCACGCCAGAAGACGCGCAGTTCATCCTGCGCCAGTGCCCGCTGGTCAACGGCTTCTACGGTGCGAGCTCGATGGAGCGCCTGCCCACCGAAGTGGCGCTGACCGAGGCCACACGCAAGTTCATGCAGATTGCAAGATAGAAGGAGACCGCCATGACAGGCGCTGATTTCGGCAGTTTCATCCTCGGCCTGATCGTGGTCGCGATCGTCGTCGCGATCGCGGTCTGGCTGCTGCACTGGCTCTACCTGCGCAGCAGCAAGGAGCGCGCCTTCGTGCGCACCGGCCTCGGCGGGCAGAAGGTGGTGCTCGACGGCGGCGCCTTCGTGCTGCCGATCGTGCACGACGTGATCCCGGTCAACATGAACACGCTGCGGCTGGAGGTCAGCCGCGGCCGCGACAAGGCGCTGATCACCAAGGACCGCATGCGGGTCGACGTCATGGCCGAGTTCTACGTCCGGGTGGCGACCAGCGAGGAGGCGGTGGCGGCGGCGGCGCAGACGCTCGGCCTGCGCACGCTGGAGCCCGACCAGCTGCGCGAACTGGTGGAAGGCAAGTTCGTCGACGCCCTGCGCACCGCGGCGGCCGAGATGACGATGGAG
>DATDER010000157.1:0-10415 GCA_036523095.1 Rubrivivax sp. | reverse complement strand
GAGTGGCTGCTGCCGCAGGCACAGGTGCACTGGCAGCGCGCGCGCTGCCGCGAAGCGGCATTGCCTTTCATCGAAGCGTGAAGGACCACGACGCACTCTCGCTCGGCGCGCTGGCGGGTTCGGCGGGGTACCACGTCGCGCAGGCCATCGTCACCACGACCGCCAACTTCGAGCGCCACATCGGCACCCCGCTGATGCTGCGCAAGGAGGAGTTCTCGCTCCTGATGCTGCTGGTGGCCAATGGCCCGTTGCCGCCCAAGCGCCTGGCGCAGACGCTCACGCTGTCGGCGCCGAACCTGACGCTGGTCCTCGACCGCCTGCAGGAACGGGGCGTGCTCGACCGCGAGCGCAACCCGAGCGACGGCCGCTCGCAGTACATCGTGCTGACGAAGGCCGGGCAGGCGCTGGCACGCGACGCGATGGCCGCCGCGGCACCGATGGAGCAGGAGCTGCTGGAACGCCTGAGCCGCGCCGAACACGCGATGCTGATCGAGCTGCTGGGAAAGCTCGCCGGGCGGCGTCCACAGGGCTGATCCGGCGCGGCGCCCCGCCGGCCGGCGAGCGGTTGCTGCTCGCCTCCAGCCCGTCTGACGGGCGCTCTTGAAACCCACTGCGAAGGCCCAATTCTGAAAGTCAACCGGTGGCAACTGGTTGCCTGCCGGTGTCGTTCACTGAATCGGAGGACACACCATGTATGCATCGATGTTGAATCACCCGAACAGCCTGTTCGGTCAATTCGAGCGCCTGCGGCGCGAACTGGACGATGTCTTTGGCTCGTCCGGCCTGCCGGGCAGCATCCGCTCGGTCACGGCGGGAACGCTGCCTGCGATCAACGTGGGGCACACGCCCGCCAGCGTCGAGGTCTATGCCTTCGCGCCCGGCCTGGACGCTTCGAAGATCGAAGTGAGCCTGGACCGCGGCGTGCTGCGCATCGCGGGCGAACGCGCCTCGGGCATCCCTGGCAACGACGCCAAGGTGCAGGTCTACACCCGTGAACGCGGATCGGGCAGCTTTGCGCGCGCGGTCTCGCTGCCCGACGACGTGGACCCGGCGAAGGTGAACGCGAGCTACCGCGACGGCGTGCTGCAGATCAGCATCGCACGCCGCGAATCGGCACAACCCAAACGCATCACCGTGCAGTGACGCACATCGGCTTGAAGGAGAAATCATCATGAGCGACAACAAGCAATTGGCCCCGACCGCGGTCGAGCAGGAGCCGCCGCGCGCGGTGCTGCCCGCCGTCGATGTCTTCGAGGACGCTTCCGGCATCACGCTGCTGGCCGACATGCCGGGCGTTCCGAAGGAGCAGCTGGAGCTCAAGGTCGAGGGCGAGACCCTCTTGATCGAGGGTGCGGTCCAGCCGCGCACGCCCGACGGCCTGGAGCCCATCTATGCCGAAGTGCGGGTGCCGCGTTATCGGCGCAGCTTCACGCTCAGCCGCGAACTCGACACCGGCCGCATCGAGGCCAACCTGAAGGACGGCGTGCTGACCCTGCGCATCCCCAAACAGGCGCATGCGCAGCCGCGCCGGATCAGCGTGACCGCCGGCTGACGAGCCCGGCCCGCCGGCGATCGACTCGGCCCCGGCGCGTGAAATCGCGCTGGGGCTCTCGCCAGCCTGTCAACGGGTTCAGTCGCCGGCGGGCGACGCCAGCGCCGGCTGCACCGTGCCTTCGCACTCGCCCAGCCCGATGCGCCGCGCACCCGGTGCCTCGCAGAAGGCACGCAGGATCACGCGGTCGCCGTCCAGCAGGAAGGTGCGTGTCTCGCCGCCCGGCAGCGCGAGCGGGCGTTTGCCGCCCGCGCACAGCTCCAGCAGCGAGCCGCCCTGCCCTTCGGCCGGCCCCGAGAGCGTGCCGGTGCCGAGCAGGTCGCCCGGGCGCAGGTTGCAGCCGTTGACGGTGTGGTGGGCGAGCATCTGCGCCACGGTCCAGTAGGCGTCGCTGAAGTTGCTCTGCATCAGGCGCTGCGGGGCCACGCCGCCTTCGCGCATCGCCGCGCTCTGCAGCCAGACCTCGAGTTTCATGTCGATCGCGCCGGCGGCGCGGTTGGGGACCGAGTCGAGGTACGGCAGCGGCTGCGGGTCGCCATCGGGCCGCGTGAAGGCGCGGCGGAAAGGCGCCAGCGCTTCCTGCGTCACGATCCAGGGCGAGATCGTGGTGGCGAAGCTCTTGGCCAGGAAAGGCCCGAGCGGCTGGTACTCCCAGGCCTGCACGTCGCGCGCCGACCAGTCGTTGAGCAGCACGATTCCGAACCAGTCGTCCTCGGCCTGCGCCATCGTCTTCGGCCTGCCGAGTTCGTTGCCGGTGCCGACGAAGACACCGAGCTCGAGTTCGTAGTCCAGGCGCCGGCTCGGGCCGAACTGCGGCACCTCGACGTCGTGGACCTTGAACTGGCCGTGCGGGCGCACCACCGCGTCGCCGCTGATCCCGATCGACGACACACGGCCGTGATAGCCGATCGGCACCCACTTGTAGTTGGCGAGCAGCGGGGTGTCCGGGCGGAACAGCCTGCCCACCGCCGTGGCATGGTGGATGCCGGTGAAGAAGTCGGTGTAGTCGCCGATGGCACAGGGCAAGGACATCACGGCCTGGTCCTGCGGCACCAGGCACAGGTCGAGGAAAGGCCCCTGGTCGCTGCCTTCGCGCAGCGCGTTCGACAGCGCCGCCCGCAGCGCGCGGCGCGCATCGGCACCCAACGCCATGAAGCGGTTCAGGTCACCGGCCGCCAGCGGTGCGATCAGGTCTTCGACCTCGCGCGGCCACGGGCAGTGCATGACGGCCTGGCGCAGGTCGAGCACCTGGTCGCCGATTGCCACGCCGATGCGCCAGAGCTCGTCGGTCGCGCGCCGCGCGAGCGGGTGGTAGTGGTCGTCGGCGAGGCGCGGCTTGAAGCGGCCCAGCGGCAGGTTCTGGATCGGGAAATCGGTCTGCGGGTCGTTCGCCGACTCGACCCAGCTGCGCAACGCCGGATCATGTGTCGCGTCGGGTTCGGTCATGGCCTGAAGTTGTCTTTCAGTGCAGCCCAGCAGTCAGCGTACTGCATGTCGAGCGCGCCGTCGCGCAAAGCCCATGCCGTGGGGCGGAAACGCCAGCGGCTCTCGAACATGAAAGCGAGGGTGTTGTCGAGCTTGTGCGGCGCGAGCGTCGCATTCGACGCCTTGTCGAAAGCCTCGGCGTCGGGCCCGTGCGGCACCATGCAGTTGTGCAGGCTCGCGCCGCCGGGTTTGAAGCCTTGCGGCTTGGCGTCGTACTGGCCGTGCACCAGGCCCATGAACTCGCTCATCAGGTTGCGGTGGTACCACGGTGGGCGGAAGGTGTCCTCCATCACGAGCCAGCGCGGCGGGAAGATCACGAAGTCGCAGTTGGCGGTGCCGGGGGTGTCGCTCGGGCTCGTGAGCACGGTGAAGATCGACGGATCCGGGTGGTCGAAGCTGATCGAGCCGATCGTCATGAAGTGCGCCGTGTCGTACTTGCAGGGCACCAGGTTGCCGTGCCAGGCGACGACATTGAAAGGGCTGTGCGGTTGGGTCGCGCGCCAGAAGCTGCCGCCATGTTTCTTGACGATCTCGAAGGGGCCGGCGCTGTCGTCGAAGGCGGCGACAGGACTCAAGAAATCGCGCGCGTTCGCCAACCCGTTGCTGCCGATCGGGCCCAGCTCGGGCAGGCGAAACGCGGCGCCATAGTTCTCGCACACGTAGGCGCTGGAAGGCCCGTCGACGGCCACGCTGAAAGCCAGCCCGCGCGGCAGCAGCGCCACTTCGCCCGCACCGAGCTCGAGCACGCCGAGCTCGGTCGTGACGCTGAAACGCCCGCTCTGCGGCACGAGCAGCATCTCGCCGTCGGCGTTGACAAAGGCACGCCGCGCCATCGAGCGGTTGGCGAACACCAGGTGCGCGGCCATGCCCGTCTGCGCCTCGGCGTCGCCGTTGACGACCACCGTGCGCAGGCCGTCGATGAAATCGAGCGCTTCGACATCGGCCGCGGGCACCGGCTGCGCGTGCCAGCGCAACGGGTTCGGCGCCACCTCGACGCCGCCCGCGGCGCCCGTCTTCCACAGCGGCAGCGCCAGCGGTGTGTAGGTGCCGACGACCACGCTCGGCAGGCGCCGGTACATCCAGGTACGGCGGTTGTCGGCCCGCGGTGCGGTGAAGGCGCTGCCCGACAGCAGTTCGGCCACGAGGCCGTGCGGCGCCCGCTGCGGGCTGTTGCGACCGACCGGCAGCGCACCCGCCACAGCCTCGGTCGCGAACTGGTTGCCGAAGCCCGAAAGATAAGCGCGTGTCATGGTGTCTCCCCGATGCCGCTGCGGGCGGCGGCGATGGCTTCGCGCAGCACGCGCAGGTCGCCGATGTGGTTGGCCAGCAGCAGCACGAGGCGCGCGTTCATCAGCTCGCTCTGGGCGTCGCTCAGCCCGCGGTGGCCTTCGAGCAGGTCGGCGTAGAAATCATCGCCCGGCGCGTAGCCCTGGCGGTGGCGCTCGCCGGGGATGCCGAAGTTGGCGTCGGTGTTGAGGTGCTGCATGCGAGCCTTTCTTCAACCGTTGGCGGTGGCGCGGTCGAGCGCGGCGCGCACGGCCGCGAGGTCGAGGCTGCGCCAGCGTGCCGCCACGTGCTGGTCGGGCCGCAGCAGGTAGGCGGTACCCGGCCGGCCGTCGTAACGCCGGGCCACGAGGCCCTGGCTGTCCTGCACCGCACTGACGCCGGTGGGACGCTGCGCAGCGGCGGGCACGATCACCAGCGTGTGCACGGCGATCAGGCCCCCCGCGAGCTGGTCGATGGCTGCGCGCTGCGACGCCGACAGACTGCCGTCGCTGAAGAGCAGCAGCGTGAAATGCGGGCCCAGCTGCTGCAACAGCCAGCCGCTCTCGGGCCCATGACCAACCGGCGCGTCGTCGGCCGCTGTGCCGGGGACCATCCAGCCGTCAAAGGGGTCCCCATCGGGCGTGTTCAGCGGCGATGCGCCATACACCGTCGGCACCGACAGCCGACCCGAGTTGACGAGCGCCCGGCCGCATGAGAACTGGCGCGCCAGCGTCAGCACCGCGTTGCGCATCAGCTGCGACACGTGGCTCTTGGGCGTGATGAAGTCGGTCGAGCGGGTCGAGGCGAGGATGTTCTCGTCCGCAGCCGCGGCGCGCTCGGCGCTGTAGCTGTCGAGCAGCCGCTCGGGCGCGGCGCCGCTGGTCACGAGCTTCAGCTTCCAGACCAGGTTGTCGGCGTCCTGCAGGCCCGAGTTGCCGCCGCGTGCGCCGAAAGGCGACACCTGGTGCGCGGCGTCGCCGGCGAAGAGCACACGCCCGGCCCGAAAGGCCTTCATGCGCCGGCACTGGAAGGTGTAGACGCTGACCCATTCGAGCTCGAAGCCGATGTGCTGGAAGCCTTGACCGTCGAGCAGCGCGCGGATGCGCGGCGCCACACGTTCGGGCTTCTTCTCTTCTTCGGCGTCGGCCTCCCAGCCGAGCTGGAAGTCGGCCCGCCAGACCTGGTCGGCCTCGCGGTGGAGCAGCGCGCTCTGCCCGGGGTGGAACGGCGGGTCGAACCAGAACCAACGCTCGGCGGCATCGGGTGCGAACAGCTCGCCGTCGAGCACCACGTCAGCGATCAGGAAACGGTCCTGGAACACCTTGCCGGCCACGTCGAGGCCGAGCAGGTGGCGCACCGGGCTGCGCGCGCCGTCGGCGACGACCAGCCAGGCGGCCTGCAGCGTGTAGCGGCCGTCGGCGGTCTCGACCTCGACCGTGGCGAAGTCGCTGCCTTGTTCCACGCCGACGACCTTGTTCGACCAGCGCAGATCGATCAGCGGCAGGGCCTGCGCCCGTTCGACGAGGTGCTGTTCGAGCCAGTACTGCTGCAGGTTCACCATGCCCGGGCGGCGGTGGCCGGCCTCGGGCAGCAGGTTGAAGTTGAAAACCTCGGCTTCGCGGTGGAAGGTGCGGCCGACGTTCCAGGTCACGCCCTTTTCCACGATGGCGTCGCCGACCCCCAACCGGTCGAGCACCTCGAGCGTGCGCTTGGCGTGGCACAGGCCCCGCGAGCCCAGGCTCACGGTGTTGTCGTCGTCGAGCAGCACGACCGGCAGTCCCTGCAGCGCGGCGTCGATCGCCGCCGCCAGCCCGACCGGGCCGGCGCCGACGATCACCAGCGGCACTCGGCGCACCCCGCTCGCCACCAGTTCCGGTGGCCTGCGGTAGGCGTAACGCGGGTAGCTGTAGGTCGCGAGCACGCGCGCGTCCGCTTTCAGGGGTTCAGGATTCGAGCGCCTTCCACATCTCCACGTCGCGCTCTGCGGTCCAGATGCGCGGGTCGCGGTGCGCGGTGGCCTCGTCGTAGGCGCGGCTCACGTCGAAGGGCATGCAGTGGTCGAAGATGACCCAGTGGCCGTATTTCGGCCGCAGCGTGTCGAGGGTGTCGCGGTAGACCGCCTTCAGGTCCCGCCCCGCGGCGGCGCCGGCCTGCACGCTGGCGTAGACGTCGGCGATGAAGTTGCGTGTGCCTTGCAGCCCGGCAGCGACCTGCGCTTCGCTTTCGAGCGCGGCGCCGCGGCCGGGCACGAGCTTGGCGGGCTTGAGCGCAGCGATGTTGTCGAGCGTCTGCGGCCAGTCGCTGAAGTAGGCGTCGCCGGCGTAGGGCGTGGCGTCGAACTCGACCAGGTCGCCCGAGAAGAGGATGCGCTCGGCCGGCAGCCAGACCACGGTATCGCCCTTGGTGTGGCCACGGCCGAGCTGGATCAATTGCACCTCGAACCGGCCCAACCACAGCGTCATCTTGCCGGTGAAGGTGATCGTCGGCCAGGTGAGCCCCGGCGGCACCGAGTCGACGTTGCGGAACAGGCGCGGGAAGCGGCCGATCTCGCTCGCCTTGTCCTGCTCGCCCCGTTCCTTGATCAGCGACAGCGTGTCTTCACTCGCGAGGACGTGATCGGGCTGGTAGGCCGACGCGCCGAGCACGCGCACCGCGTGGTAGTGGCTCAGCACGACGTACTTGATCGGTTTGTCAGTCACTTCGCGGATGCGGCGGATCACGTCGGCCGCCATCACTGGCGTGGCCTGGGTGTCGATGACCATCACCGCGTCGTCGCCGATCACGATGCCGGTGTTGGGGTCGCCCTCGGCGGTGTAGGCGTAGGCGTGGTCGGAGAGTCTGGTGAAGCTGACCTTCTTTTCTTCGAGGTCGGCCTGGCTGGCGAAGGCTTTGGTCGGGGTCATGCGGGGCTCCGTCGGGGGGTCGCGGTATCGCTGGCTCGAGCTTAGCGCCGCGCCAAGCCACCGCGCCTCAACGCGGTGCCAACTCCATGCGCAGCTGAACTGCCGGTGTCGCCGCGGCGGGCGCCGCAGTTGCATTGGCCAGGCGGGCCGAAGGCGCACCGCGCGAGGTCAGGTGGGCGCGGACCTGGGCCGCCCGCTGCTGCGCCAGCGCGGTGTCGCTGGCGCCATCGCCGGGCGCCGCCACCAGCGTCAGGCGCGCCTGGGGTACACGGCGCAGGCTCTCGGCGACCTTGTCGAGCACCGCGGCGAGCGCGGGTTTGACGTTGCTGCGGCCGCTGTCGAAGCAGAACTCGCGCGGCACGTCGACCGTCAGCGCATCGTCGCCCCGCTGCGCGATCTGGACTGGCGTTCCGGTGAACCACGATTGCAGCCACTGCCGCTCGATGGCGAGCGCGCCCTGCGCGGGCGGCGCCGGGGACGGTGTGTCGGTGGCGGAAGGCGGCGTCGGCCCGCCAGGGCGCGCCGGTGCCGTCGTCGTGCAGCCGTGCAGCGCGAGCGACAGGGCCAGCAGCGCCAAAGCGGCGATCCGCTGGGTTCGGTGTGAAGGGGGCTGGCAGGATGACACGCCCCCTATGCTACGCGCGGTGAACGACCCCTTCGTATTGCACGCCGATGAGAGCTGGGTCGTCGTCGACAAACCCGCCGGCCTGCCCGCCGTGCCGGGGCGCACACCGGCGTTGCAGGATTGCGCGGCGACGCGGGTGCAAGCGAGCTACCCCGACGCGCTGGTCGTGCACCGGCTCGACATGGCGACCTCCGGCCTGCTGCTGTTTGCACGCGGGCCCGCCGTGCAACGCGAGCTCGGCCGCGCTTTCGAGCAGCGCCTGGTCCACAAGCACTACATCGCCGTCGTGCACGGGCAGCCTCAGGGCGACGAGGGCCGGATCGAGCTGGCGCTGGCCGCCGACTGGCCGAACCGGCCACGCCAGCAGGTCGACGGCGTGCGCGGCAAACCCGCGCTGACACACTGGCGCGTGATCGAACGCGCAGCGCGCGGGGCGCGGTTGCTGCTCACGCCGGTGACCGGCCGCACCCACCAATTGCGGGTTCACCTGGCCGCCATCGGCCATCCGATCCAGGGCGACACGCTCTATGCCCCGGACGCACCGCCGGCACCGCGTCTGCTGCTGCACGCGAGCTTGCTCGAACTGGCGCACCCGCGCACTGGCGTGCAACGGCGCTTCGAGCGTGCGCCGCCGTTCTGAGCGCTGAGTCCACCGTGGGTCAACGTGCAGGCCGCGTGGCCCCCAACGGCGCCCGCAGCCGGCGTTCGAAGTCCGCCGGCGCCACGTACTGCAGCAACTCGCGTCCTTTCGCGTCGAGCACGATCGCGAGCCCGCGTTCGGGGTAGAGCCAGTGTTCGACCGTCGTCGCGTCGCCGGCTTCGTGGACACGCTGCGCAGGCTCGCCGAAGCGCTGGCGCAGCGTCGCGGCATCGAGTTGCGTCGCGGGGATGAAGCCGATGCCGACGAGCGGTGTGCGCAGCGCCTCGGCCAGGTCGTCCGCGCGCAGCGTGATGCGGCGGGTGTCTGCGCTCACCGGAGTTTCTTTCGCGGCACGCAGACGCCAGCGGGCCAGCGCCTCGGGTGCCGCCTCGGCGCTCAGCACCAGCCGGCCGCTGACCGGCCCGTTGCCGGGGCGCTCGACGTAGGCCTCCAGCGCGGCCGGCTGCTCCCGCGAGGCCATCAAGGCCAGCTGCAGCTCATCGCCCCACAGCGCCAGGGCATCGGCGAGCGTCGAGCCCGGCAATCGCAGGCCGAAGACGCGTGTGCCGCCCTGCGCAAGCACCTCGATCGACCAGGGTGCGCCCTGTTGCTGCGCCGTGTGCGGTGCTGCGGGCGGCGCATGAAAGGTCCGCCAGAGCGCCGGCAAGAAGGCCACCAGCAACACCAGCAGCGCCGCCAGCAAGGCGATCCACGCCGGGTGCAACTTGCGCGTCGCAGGAGGCAGCTGGCTCATGCCCGGCATCGTATGCTGCGGCCATGCCCACCCCCGTTTCCATCATCACCGGCGCATCGCGCGGGCTTGGCCTGGCGATGGCGCAGCAGCTGCGCGCCCAGGGTCACCGGCTGCTGACGCTCGCGCGCAAACCCAACCCCCTGCTCGACGGGCCGGAAACGACCCAATGGGCCGTCGACCTGGCACAGCCCTCGCAAGCCGCCGCACGCCTGCGCGCCTGGCTTCTGGCGCTGCCGCCGGCCGAGGTGGCATCGCTCACGCTCATCAACAACGCGGCCGGACTGGCCGCGCTGGCACCGCTGGCCGACATCGAAGCCGACGACCTGAGCGCCGCGATCCGCGTCGGCCTCGAAGCGCCGCTCTTGCTCACGTCGGCCTTCCTCTCCGGCAGCGCCGGATTCGTGGTGCCGCGCAAGGTGCTCAACATCTCGTCCGGACTCGGCCGGCGTGCGATGGCCGGCAGCGCCGTGTACTGCGCCGCCAAGGCCGGGCTCGACCACCTGAGCCGCGCGGTCGCGCTCGAAGAGGCGGCGCGCCCGGGCGGGGCGAAGATCGTCTCGCTCGCGCCGGGGGTCATCGACACCGACATGCAAGTGCAGTTGCGCAGCGCCGACCCGGCCACCTTCAGCGCACGCGACACTTTCGCCAGCATGAAGGCCGAGGGCCGCCTCGACAGCCCCGAAGCCGCCGCGGCCAAGGTGCTCGCCTACCTGGACCGCAGCGACTTCGGCAGCAACCCGGTGGCTGACGTGCGCGACCCGGGCTGAAACCGCGCGCTGCGTTTCGACGCGGCGTCGCAGGACCCGGTGGCCCGTCGCAGGACCCGGTGGCCGGCGGTGGCCGGCGGTGGCGGCGCGGGCGTTGCGGGCGTTGCGGATGACGAGGTCGAAGTCGCTCATGTCGGCCGACCATTGAACACCCGGCTCGCTTCATCCTCCAGCGCCGGGCCGAGCACCACGACCTGGCGTGTGCCGCTGGCCAGCACGTCGGCGCAGCGTGCGCCCAGTTCGTCCGCGGCGGCGCCGCCCAGCTGCGTCATGCGGGCGATCGACAACGCAAACACCACACGCCCGACGCCGGCCCAGTACAGCGCACCGGCACACATCGGGCAGGGCTCGCCGCTGGCGTAGACGGTGCAGGCGCCCAGCTCGCTGCGGTCGAAGCGTTGCGACGTCGCACGCACCAGGTTC